>JAYUZG010000196.1:0-12061 GCA_043751985.1 Betaproteobacteria bacterium | reverse complement strand
GTTCGGGGGTGAGGGTTGTAGTAGTGGTCAAAAAAATAAATCAATTCACCCTCATCCTAGCCTTCTCCCTAAGGGAGAAGGGACCTTCAGTAGTGGTAGGGCAGGTTCGCGAAGCAACCCACCGATCGGCACCGGGCGCCGTGGTAGATTGCGCTGGCGCGCGAATCCACCCTACGCATTCCGGGTCTTCCGCGTTGAGCTTGCCTCGAAAGAAGGAGAAGAAATGGGTAGGGCAGGTTCGCGCAGCAACCCACCGAGCAAAGTAGGGCAGGGTTCGCGCAGCGACCCACCGAGCAAAGTAGGGCAGGTTCGCGCAGCGACCCACCAAGTTCTCTGATGTCGAGGCGTCGATTCCCGCGTTACCCGCGAACCTCAACGCCAGCCCAGCTCTCAACCACTTTGCAAATTGACGTGAAATCCGATTCCGGCCCGTACATCGCATTGGTGACCGCGAGCATCTGCCGCACCACCGAGCCGCACACCATCGGCACGCCCATCGCCTCCGCTTCGTCGATGCACAGCTTTACATCTTTGTATGAGAGTCCCGTGGTGAAGCCGAAATCGAAAGTGCCGGGCAAGACCGACTTGGGAAACTTGTCCTGTGAGGCGCTGTTGCGTCCGGTGCTGGTGTTGAGGACGTCGAGCATGACTCTTGGATTCAGTCCCGCCTTCACGCCCATGACCATGGCTTCCGAGGTAAGCACGATTGCCGCCGCCGCCAGCATATTGTTAGCGAGTTTCATGGTCTGCGCTTGGCCCGCGCCCTCGCCGAGATGAAAGGGCTTGCCGAAGGTTTTCAGAACCGTTTCCATTTCCGCGAAGACACTCTTCGGGCAAGACACCATCACCGCCAGCGTGCCTTCGCGCGCACCCTTCAACCCGCCGCTCACCGGCGCATCCACGTAATTCATGTTGCGCTCGGCCAATCCCTTGGCGACGATCGATGCCATGCGCGGTCCGATGGTAGAAAAATCCGCGACGCGTTTGACGCGCGTTCCTTCGATGACGCCGCCCGCACCCAGCGTCGCGCTGCGCACGATGTCCGGGTTGGGCAGACTGAGAAATAACGTCTCGGCCTTGTTCGCCACGTCCGCCGGAGATGCAGCGCGCTGCGCGCCGAGTTTTTCCATTGACACCAGCGCTGCCTCGCTGGTGTCAAACACCACAAGCTTGTGGCCGGCGTTGATCAATCGAGTAGACATCGGCGCGCCCATTTTCCCCACGCCGATGAAACCGTAAGTTTCCTGCGCCATCACTTTATTATCTCCGGATTGGATTGAATAGCGACATAGTAATCGCAAGCGGGCTGCGTTACATCCCCGAATAGGGCATATCAGAGTAAATGTTCAGCGCATAACCCGCTGCGGCGCAGCAGTGGGGTTGCCTGAGTTGCACAATCAGAGTGGACAGAGATATTCTGCGTGCTCTGCCGAAAATTGAATTACTTCACAGAAGTCGCACACGCGCTTTCAGAGCCTGACCGTTCGGAACCGACTCCATGCAAGCTGACGTACCGGCGAGCGATGATGCCGCTTCACCCAAACTCGCGCGCAAAGTGCGATCGCTGTCGGTGCTGTGGCGCTTTGCCCGGCCGTATCGAAGCCGCATCGTGATTGCCGCCGTCGCACTGCTGATTGCGGCCGGCAGTTTTCTGGTCGTCGGGCAAGGGCTGCGGCAAGTGATCGACAAGGGGTTCGCGCAAGCCAATCCGGCGGCGCTCAACGAAGCCTTGTTTTTGCTTCTGGCCGTCATCCTGATCATGTCCTGCGCGGTCTACGTGCGCTTCTACATGGTGTCGTGGCTGGGCGAGCGGGTGGTAGCAGATATTCGGCGTGAGGTGTTTGGGCGTTTGCTGAGCATGTCGCCGGGTTGGTTCGAGAACGCGCGCACCGGCGAGATGATTTCGCGCCTCACCGGCGATACCACTTTGCTGGAACAAGTGGTCGGCACCAGCGTGTCGCTGGCGCTGCGCAATGCATTGACCGGCATCGGCTCCTTGATCATGCTGTTGGTCACCAGCGTCAAGATGACCTTGCTGGTGTTGTGCGCGGTGCCTTTGGTGATGGGGCCGATCCTGTTGTTTGGTCGACGGGTGCGCAAGCTCGCTCGTGCGAGTCAGGATCGGGTCGCCGACGTGGGCTCTTACCTCGACGAAGCCTTGCATGAGATTCGCACCGTGCAGGCGTATACCCACGAGGCGCAAGACAGGCAGCGCTTCGGCGAAGTCGTCGAGCAGGTATTCAGCACCGCGCGGCGGCGCATCCGCGTGCGTGCCGCGCTGATCACCGCGGTGATCTTCCTCACCTTCTGCGGCATCGCGCTGGTGTTATGGATTGGCGGGCACGACGTGCTCGCGGGAGAGCTCAGTGCCGGACAATTGTCCGCCTTCGTGTTTTACGCGGCAATGGTTGCCGGCGCGGTCGGCGCTATCAGCGAAGTGATCGGCGATTTGCAACGCGGAGCCGGAGCGGCGGAGCGGCTGATGGAAATCCTCGCGACCGAACCGGCGATCAAGGCGCCGCCGCACTCACTTACTTTTCCGCAGCCAGTGCGCGGGCGCGTGCAATTCGACCGGGTTACCTTTCATTATCCGTCGCGACCCGATCAAGCGGCGCTGGAACATTTCTCTCTGACCGTGGAGGCGGGAGAAAAAGTCGCGTTGGTCGGGCCTTCGGGTGCCGGCAAGACCACGGTGTTTCAACTGCTGTTGCGATTTTACGATCCGGCCGCGGGGGAGATTCAACTCGATGGCGTGAGCATCCGGCAAGTGGATCCCATCACGCTGCGTCAACACATTGCCTTGGTGTCGCAGGAGCCGGCGATCTTCGCCACCAGCGTGCGCGAGAATGTGCGCTACGCGCGGCCGCATGCGGACGACGCGGCGGTGCGGCGTGCCTGCGATGCCGCCTATGCCACGGAATTTGTCGAGCGCCTGCCCGAGCGATTCGACACTTATCTCGGCGAGCGCGGCGTGCGCTTGTCCGGCGGTCAGCGTCAACGCCTCGCTATCGCACGTGCGATTTTGTCCGATCGTCCGCTGTTGTTGCTGGACGAGGCGACCAGCGCGCTCGATTCAGAGAGCGAACAAATGGTACAGCTTGCGCTGGAGCATCTGATGCAAGGGCGCACCACTTTGATCATCGCGCACCGGCTCGCCACCGTGCGCAAAGTCGATCGCATCGTGGTCATCGAAGGTGGACGCTTGATCGGCGCCGGCACTCACGATAATCTGTACCAGTCGAACGCGTTGTACCGGCGGGTCGCCGAGTTGCAGTTCGGCGTGCACGGCGCATCCACCGGACAGACGCTCTAAGATCCGGCATAAAATTATTCTCCGTCAACTGGCACGAAACTGCGAATCACCACAGAGACACTGAGGCACAGAGAGAAAAAATATAATGTTTGCGTCTTTGCCTTTCGTCACCCCTTTGGTGAGCACAACGCTCTCCGCGCCTGGTCAGTAGTGAGTGTCTTCCGAGGAGATCGTCTCCGTGCCTCTGTGTCTCTGTGGTTTGGCCATGCTTTATTGGATGATTCATTTCATCTTGAGTATTTCATGCGTTACGTCGTAGTCGGCGCCGGCGCGATCGGTGGATACCTGGGCGCACGCCTGTCATTGGCGGGCGAAGAAGTGACTTTCATTGCGCGCGGAGCGAATCTCGCCGCGCTACAAGCCGACGGCATGCAATTGATCGAAGAGGATGGCCGCCGCGTGCGTACGACCAGCGCTCGCGCAGTCAGCTCGCTGCGTGAGGCGGGGCCGCACGACGTGGTGCTGCTGACCGTCAAAGCGCATCAGGTCGCGCCGATCGCACACCAGATCGCGTTTCTGTGTCACCAGACGACCTCGCTCGTCACCATGCAAAACGGAATCCCGTGGTGGTATTTCCACCAGCACGGCGGTCAGTTCGCGAATCAAGCTCTCAAGAGCGTCGATGCGGAGGGCGTCGTCGGGCGCAACATCGATCCCGCGCGCATCATCGGCAGCGTGGTGTACCCGGCGGCGAATCTGCTCGAACCTGGCGTCGTGCAAGTGGTGGAGGGCAATCGCTTCACCCTGGGCGAGCTCGACGGCAGCAGCAGCGCGCGCGTGCAGGCGCTTGCGACGAGTTTAATTGGCGCCGGGTTCAAGGCGCCGGTCACCGCAGATATCCGCAGTGAAATCTGGTTGAAGCTGTGGGGCAATCTGAGCTTCAACCCGATCAGCGCGCTCACGCATGCGACCTTGGTGGATCTCTGCCAATTTCCTCTCACACGCGAACTCGCCACGCAAATGATGCGTGAGGCCGAGGCTATCGCCGCAAAACTCGGCGTATCGTTCCGCGTGAGTATCGAGCGTCGCATCGCCGGCGCGGAAAAAGTCGGCGCGCACAAGACCTCCATGCTGCAAGACATCGAGCACGGCCGCCCCATTGAGTTGGAAGCTTTGGTGGGTTCGGTGGTCGAGCTCGGTGTGCTCACCGCGACACCTACACCATGCATCAGTGCGGTGTATGCGTTGGCCAGCCTGCTCGGGCAATCATTGAACGCGCAGCACGGGAAACTCAAGATTTCCGCGTAGCGCATCTTTCCCAATTTTTCACCGGAGTTCGTTGATGAGTCAGTTCCCCGCGACCGTGTCCGCCCTGCTCGACGCCGGTGCGCCCAGCGCGCGCGCGCTCAGTTCACCGGGCGGCGTGCCGCTCGGCTATCAGGCGCTGCGCGTGCTCGCGGCAAGCACGCGCGAGCAATTGAACGCGCACGGTGTCGGCCGGAACGACCGCGTGGCCATCGTATTGAATAACGGCCCCGAGATGGCGGCGGCGTTTCTGTGCGTGGCAACGGGTTGCACTGCCGCGCCTCTCAATCCGCAGTACCGGGCCGAAGAGTATGAATTTTATTTATCCGATTTGCGCGCGAAGATTCTGCTCATTGAAAAAGATCAGTCTTCGCCGGCGATCGACGTGGCAAAGGCACTGCACATTCCGATCGTGCGCTTGTGCGCCACGCCGGAGCAGGGCGCCGGCAGTTTCGACTTGGAATTTCCGCCCGAGATCAAGCCTGCAAACGCGCGGCACGCGGGCGTGGCGCAACCTGAAGATGTCGCGTTGGTGCTGCATACTTCGGGCACCACTTCGCGCCCGAAGATCGTGCCGCTTGCCCAGCGCAATATCTGCGCTTCCGCGCGCAACGTGCGCTCGACCCTGCAACTCTCTGCGCGCGATCGTGGATTGAACATCATGCCGCTGTTTCATATTCACGGCTTGATTGCCGGCACGCTCGCGCCTTTGTCCGCGGGCGGCGAAGTGTGTTGCAGCAGCGGCTTCAACGCGCTGAAATTTTTTCCGTGGATGGCGCAGGTCAAGCCGACCTGGTACACCGCCGTGCCCACCATGCACCAGACGATTCTGTCGCGTGCGTCCAAGAGCCGCGAGGTGATAGCGGCGAATCCCCTGCGCTTTATTCGTTCTTCGTCTTCATCGCTGGCCCCGCAGATCATCGAAGAGTTGGAGCGCGTATTCGGCGCGCCGGTGATCGAATCGTATGGAATGACAGAGGCCGCGCACCAGATGACCAGCAATCCGCTGCCGCCTGCCCAACGCAAACCGGGCTCCGTCGGCATTGCGGCGGGACCCGAGGTCGCGGTGATCGACGCCGAAGGAAATGTGTTGCCGTATGGCGCGACCGGCGAGATTGGAATTCGCGGCGAAAACGTGACCGCGGGATATGAGAACAATCCAAAGGCGAACGCGGAAGGATTCAGCAACGGCTGGTTCCGCACCGGCGATCAAGGCGTGATGGACGCGCAGGGATATTTGACCATCACCGGACGCTTGAAAGAGATCATCAATCGCGGCGGCGAAAAAATCTCACCGCGCGAAGTCGATGAAGTGCTGCTCGATCACCCCGCCGTGCAGCAGTGCGTCACCTTCGCGGTGCCACACGACAAACTGGGCGAGGATGTGGCGGCCGCGGTGGTATTGCATGAAGGCAAGACCGCGGCGGAAAAAGAGTTGCGAGAATTCGCTGCGGTGCGACTGGCCGACTTCAAAGTGCCGCGCAAGATTTTGATCCTGGCTGAAATCCCCAAAGGCGCGACCGGCAAAATTCAGCGTATCGGTCTGGCACAGAAACTAGGGTTGTCTGCCTAGTCATTTCGCGAGAGTCCGGACGCTATCGATTAAGCAAGGCAGTGAACGATGCCTGGATATCCGCGATCGCTCTCGAACACGGTTTGCCCGTTGTAAGCAGAGACGAATATTTCGACTCTGTGCCAGGGCTACGACGCATGGGTTGGTAGCGTGTGCGCGCATATAACCCGACTAGGGCAACGCCGACTGCATTACTCCGTGCTCCGCCGCGCGACGAAACGCTTCGGTTGCGGCGGATTCATCGCCCTGCTTGAGCAGGCCTTTGCCGAGGCTTAACCAGGCATGACCGTCTTGCGGGCTGCGCGTACTCCATTCCTTGGCCATCGCGATGAGATCATCCCAGCGCGAATCGGTTTCCAGTTGCGCGGCGCGCATGAAGCTGGGTTGCTTGTCCGCCGTCTCCGCCCAGAATGCAATGCCTTCCAGCGGCGCGATCGGCTTGGCTCGTGCGCTCGCGAGCAGCCATTCGACCGGCAGCGCGAAGTAGGAAAATTCACGATTGCGTTCGACCCTCACGAAAGCCAGGATTCCGACCAGCCGGCCATCGGCATCGAACAATCCGCCGCCTGAAGCGCCGGTGGTGAAGGCGGCGGTGGTGCGGATCACCATCGCGCCGTCATACTCGAACAGTTCGCTCACCTGTCCCGCTTGATAGGTAAGCCCCAGGCCTCGATTGAATCCCACTGCGTACACCGGCTCGCCAATCTGCAGAGTGCGTGAAGGTCGCAGTGTGGCGGGCCGCAGGTCGGCGCCGGTGACGGAAAGTTGGCATAGGTCATGGGCTACATCATCCGCCTGTGTCAGCACCGCCAGAGAGGCACCGCCTTGCGCCAAACTGATTCGCTCCGCGAGGCGGGTGACATGGCAGTTGGTGACGAGCTTCCCGTCCGGTAAGGCGACGGCCGAGCCAAAAAAAACTCTGCCCTCGGGACTCGCCGCAACCACCTTTGCCAGGCTGGTACGGACTGCGCGGAAAACATCTTGGGGGCCGGTTGCCGCGGCGGATGCACAGCCGAGCGCAAGCAGCGCGACGGTGAAGCACGTTCTCTCTAGCATGGATACTCTCCTATCAAGTTGAGAATATCCTCCCAATGCCCTTGCGAACCCTGGCCATCTTCGCGACATCACCGGACGCAGCCGACCTGCATTACCACTGCGCGCATCACCACTGTGCGACTGCGCACCACGACGGTGAAGTCATGGTGCGATACCGGTTGTTACTCCAGGCTGTCCCGATCCATAAACGGACCGGACGCAAGCGCTTATTCGTGAGCAACGCAATGAACATGCCGATTAGCACATTTACACCGAGTCAATTTCACCAACGCAAACGTAGCCGACGAAGCTGACTTGCCCACAATTAGGATATCGGCATGTTTACGCGCAACATTTATCACTTCGTCGAGTGAAGCGGATTAGAATTAATCCTGGTGCACTCTGGTACGAACGTTTATGTGCACTGGATCGACGCCGCGGCGCGAGTTCTCTACACAACGTATAACCAGGAGAAATGTCTTGGAATCCGATCGTCACAGTACCCTCAGGATGATTGGCGAAGCAGCCGTGGTCGCCAACACGGCGGACGATTTGCCTGCGCTTCCACCGCGACCGACCCTAGCCGATATCTTTCGCTTGCGCATGCACAAGCCCAAGTTTGGCTTGCCGTTTCCGGCCGCGCGCCACTGTGCTCAGTGCGCTGGCCATGCGTTACGCGCGGGGGTGGATGAAGAAACGGTACTTGCTTGTTTGCTGCACGACATCGGTCTGGTGATGATTCGTCCGGATCACGGCTGGTGGGGTGCGCAACTGGTCGAGCCCTATGTGTCCGAGCGCGTGTCGTGGGCGATCCGCTACCACCAGGCGTTGCGCTACTACCCTGATCCCGAAGTGGGGTACGAATATCCCGAGATGTACGTGCGGTTGTTCGGCGAAAACTATCAGCCGCCGGCGTATCTTGAACACGCTTATCGTACGGCACGCGAGCATCGCTGGTACGGGGTGGCGCGTCACGTCACCCTGTTCGACGATTACAGCTTTGATTTGAACGCGCCGTTTGATCTTGACCCATTCATGGAAATCATCGGGCGTCATTTCCGCCAGCCGGTCGAAGGGCTGGGCAACGACAGCAGCGCGACCGCGCACATGTGGCGCACGATCATCGATCCGACCAAGCCCTTGTAGCGAAAGAAACGCATCGCACTCGTCCGACATTGATGCGAAGGTCGGCCCTCGCGCCGGCGAATCCACCAGTGGAAGTTAACCACTCAGAAGACGTTGGAGGAGTAAGCAAATGGCAACGTATCCAATCGAGAAACTTCGTACCCTTGCGCTGGTCGGGCAGTCGGGAAGCGGCAAAACCTCGCTGGCGGAAGCGCTGCTCGCGCACGCCGGTGCGATTCCAGCGGCCGGTATGGTGCAGCAAGGCAACGTCACCTGCGACTACCTGCCGGTCGAGAAGCGGCTGCATCACTCGTTGAAGCTCGCGGTGGCGAGTTTCGAGGCGCAGGACACGCGCATTCATTTGTTGGACACGCCGGGCTATCCGGATTTCCTCGGGCACGCGCTGCCGGCGCTCACCGCCGTGGAAACCGCGGGGATCGTGATCAACGCGCAGCACGGGATCGAAATGATGACCACGCGCATGATGCAATGGGCAGCGCGGCAAGCGCTCGACCGCATCATCATCGTCAACAAGATCGACGCCGAGAATGTCGATCTGGAACGCCTGCTGAAGAATATCCAGGCCGCTTTCGGCAAACAGTGTCTGCCGATCAATCTCCCCGCGCACCACGCCACGTGCGTGTCGGATTGTTTTTTTTCGCCCGCGGGCGATGCGGATTTTTCTTCGGTGGAACAGGCGCATCGACAACTGGTGGATCAGGTGGTCGAAGTCGACGAAGCGCTGATGACCTTATATCTGGAGCAAGGCGAAGTCGAAGCGCAGCAATTACACGAACCGCTGGAGCGAGCGCTGCGCGAAGGCAAACTCATCCCGGTTTTGTTTACCTCGGCGCGCACCGGCGCCGGCATCGCCGAGCTGCTCGACGTGATCGTGCGTCTGCTGCCTAATCCGGCTGAAGGCAATCCGCCGGTGTACCTGAGCACTGCCGCCGACGGCAGCAGCAGTGAAGTGGCCGCCGTGCCCGAGCCTGACCGGCCTGTGCTCGCGCACGTGTTCAAGGTGGAGATCGATCCTTTCGTCGGCCGCGTCGCGGTGTTCCGCGTGCATCAGGGCCGAGTCACCCCCGATACCTTGCTCTACGTCGGCGAAGGCAGAAAGCCGTTCAAACCCGGTCATCTATGGTTGTTGACCGGCAAGCGGCAGGTTGCCACCCTCGAAGCGTTGCCCGGAGATATCTGCGCGGTGACCAAGGTGGATGAAATCCAATTCGACCAGGTCTTGCACGATGCGGCCGAAGATGCGCACATTCACGCGCGACCCCTCGATCTTCCGGCGTCTATTTTCGGGTTGACGCTGTTGCCGAAGAAGCGCAGCGACGAGCAAAAACTCTCTGACGTGCTGCATCGCTTCGTCGCCGAGGATCCGTGCTTCCGCGTGGAGCGCGACGCGCAGGCCAATGAAACGGTGATCCGCGGGCTGGGCGAGATGCATTTGAGGACGCTGTTGGAGCGCATGGCGGAGCAGCACAAACTGGAAGTCGACACGCGTACGCCGAGCATTCCGTTCCGCGAAACGATTGCCGGCAAAGCCGAAGGGCATAGCCGGCACAAGAAGCAGACCGGTGGTGCCGGTCAGTTCGGTGAAGCGTTTTTGCGAGTGGAGCCGCTCACGCGCGGCGCGGGATTCGAATTCGTCAACGAAGTCAAAGGCGGCGTGATACCAACGGTGTTCATTCCGGCAGTCGAGAAAGGCGTGCGAAGCGTGCTCGACTCCGGCTTTGTCGCGGGCTTCCCGATGCAGGACATCCGCGTGACCGTTTACGATGGCAAGAGCCATTCGGTCGACTCAAAGGAAGTGGCGTTCGTAGCGGCCGGCCGCAAAGCATTTCTTGATGCGCTGGCCAAGGCGCGGCCGATCGTGCTCGAACCCATCGTCAACATCGAGATCACCGCGCCGGAAGCGCACATGGGCGATCTGACCGGTGATCTCAACGCACGGCGTGCGCAAGTGCGCGGGACCGGGGCGCCGCGTCCTGGCGTGACTTCGATCTTGGCGTTGGCGCCGCTGGCGGAGTTGGAGAACTTCGCGACCCGTCTGAAGTCGCTGACGGCCGGACACGGTTCGTACACCTTGGAACTGAGTCACTATGCGCCGGCGCCGGCGCAACTCCAGGAAAAACTGGTGTCGGCGCACAAGCCGCAAGTGGAGGAAGCCTGACCGCATGAGGCGCAGATTGTTTTTGCGCCAGATGACCGGCGCCGCGGCCTTATTCGTCTGGAGCGCGCGTGCGTGCGCGGGTGAGCTGCCGCGATCCAATCCGGTGCCCGGCGGTGTTGCCGTCTTCGATCTGGGTGCGGCGTCGTCACCGCCGGCGGCGCGACTGAATGCCGAGCGTGTGCTGGTGTACGGAGATGCCACGCGGTGGCGCGCGGTGGTAGGCGTGTCACTGGAAACGGCCGCCGGCCAAGTCCTGTCTCTCCGTGTCGCGCACGACGGGCGGCAAACGGAAACCTTTAAGATCGCGATTGAAGCGAAGCAGTACGCGGCCCAGCACCTTAGCGTTAAACTCGGACAAGTCGATCTGTCCGCCGAAGATCTGGCGCGCCACGAACGCGAGCGCATTCATCTCGGCGCGATTCGCAAGGCCTTCAGCGAGCCGGCGCCCACGACGCTCATGCTGGTGCAGCCGTGCGAAGGCGTGCGCTCGGATTCGTTCGGCAAGCGGCGTTTCTTCAATGGACAGGCACGCAGTCCGCACAACGGTCTCGACATTGCCGCCGCAGAGGGAACGCAGGTGATTGCGGCGGGCGCCGGCCGGGTGCTCGATGCGGGTGATTATTTTTTTTCCGGCAACACCGTGATCATCGATCATGGCGAGGGCTTTCTCACCTTGTATGCGCATCTAAGCGCCGTTGACGTGGCGCCGGGCGATCAGCTTGGAAGCGGAGCGCTCCTTGGAAAAGTTGGCGCAACCGGTCGCGTCACTGGCGCGCATCTGCATTTCAGTGTTTTCTTGAACGGAGTCGCGGTCGATCCGGGAATGTTCCTGCCTTAGCTTTGACTTTAGACTCTGCAATTCACCACAGAGACACAGAGGCGCAGAGAGAAAAATCAAGTGCTTGCGGCCTTGACTTCAGTCACCCTTGTGGTGAGCGCAACGATTGCTGCATCCGTTGAGTAGTGGGTTATTTTCCAGCGAGTTCTTCTCGGTGTCTCTGTGTCTCTGTGGTTTAACTGCGCTTTATAGGTTGAACGCAATGCAAACAGATTCCACGGGAAATTGAAGTGCCCGGATTCTCCTGGACTTCATTTCATCGCGTTCAGTTGCTATGTGATATTGAAGCGGCCAACGGTTTCCGAGAGCTGGGTCGCGGTGCGCTGCAGGCTTTCGATTCCGCTGCTCACTTCGGTCACCTTACCCGCGTTGAGCTCGGTGAGACTGGCGATTTGATCCATGTTATCCATCGCCTGCGTTGCCGAGGATTGTTGCTCGGTGGCAATCCGATTTATTTTCTGCGCCGCACTCAGCATTTCTTCGGCGGCGGTCACGATCTGCGTCAAGTAATCACCGGTGGAGCGGCTATGCTCGGCGCCGAGTTGCACCTCTTGTTTGGCACTCGCCATTGCCTGTACCACGTGCGCGGTTTCGACTGCCTGCTTGGTGCGCCACACGATATCGCGCAATCCGTTATTCATTACACCGAGCGAATTAATTGTACTCTGTTACTAATATCTATCTTCTCTCACGAATGGTTTTCCGCAACACGGGCACTGTGGAAGACTGCGCGCGATGGCGCGGGCGAGGCGA
>JAYUZG010000195.1:0-14903 GCA_043751985.1 Betaproteobacteria bacterium | reverse complement strand
GTGCGGCCGGAATAGGTTTGCTGTTCAGCAGTAAACGCACCGCTGGTACCGCAGCGATACCACTGCAAGCCACCCTGGAATCCGCTGCGCGCATATTCCTGGCTATAGACGGCGAGCTCGCGCTCGGGCAGCCACTCACACGTCGCGATCGCGCTTGCCTTTGGCATTTCCGGCGCCACCGTCTCAGCCATGTTCTTGTCCAAGTCCATCACGTAATAGGTCGGCAATTTAGCCAGCTCACCAGCGCTCCACGACTGCAACCGATACGGTTTGTTGTCTTTCCAGTCGGCGCTCTTGCAGTGATAGTAGGCGCGCAGAAACGCGTGCAAGCCTTGCGGACAACGCAGCATGTCGTCGTTTGCTTCGCGCGTGGAGTAATACCACTGGTAATGCTTGCGCGGATGCGCGAGCTTAGCCAGATCATCGTGCACCGGGTCACGCGCGACCACGCCTGCCCCAGGGTTTGCGACGGTATTGAAGGGCAACTCGGGCGCGCCGGGATACGGCGCGCTCATCATCACCACCGAGCGAAACACGTCCGGTCGCACCAGCGCGCACCATTCAGCAACCGGCGAACCGAAATCATGACCCACGACGGCGTCCACCGTGCGATAGCCAAATGCATGCACCAGGCCGAGCGCGTCTCGCACTAGGTTGAGCATGCGAAATGGCGTCAGATCACCATCGTAGCGATGGTCCCAACCGATCGTGCGGCCATAACCGCGCTGATCCGGCGCGATCACGTGATAGCCCGCCGCCGCGATCGGCAGCATGACTTTGCGCCAACTGTAGGCGAGTTCGGGAAAGCCATGCAGCATCAGCACGCACGGCCGATCGGGCGACTCGTAACCCGCTTCCAGCACGTGCATGCGCAGGCCGTTGATGTTATTGACGAAGCGCGAACGGATTCCCACCGGAAGCACGGTTGAATCCAAAGGCCCAATTTCACTCATTGCCTACCTCCACAATATGTCAGCACACCGAATCTTGAAACCATTTGAGTCGCGCAATTTCGACTCGGAGATTTGGATCGCGCTATGATCCGCGCATCGTATCGAGAAACTCATGACCCTCACCGCCAAGACATCCGAGACCCCGGAACGCTCTCCACGTTTGCGCTTCGATAACCGCTTTATCACCGAGCTGCCGGGCGACCCGGAGACAAGCAATCATACTCGACAGGTGACGGACGCTTGCTGGTCGCCGGTGATGCCGACCCCGGTACGTGCGCCACGCTTGCTCGCGTACTCGCGCGAAATGGCAACGGCGCTCGGCCTCACGGAGTCCGACATGCGCTCGCAGACAGCCGTTGACGCGCTGGCGGGAAACGCTCTGCTCCCAGGCATGCAACCCTTCGCCACTTGTTATGGCGGGCATCAATTCGGACACTGGGCCGGCCAGTTGGGCGATGGTCGTGCGATTTCGCTCGGCGAAGTCGTTACCGGCGCGGGCGCGCGCTGGGAGCTGCAACTCAAGGGCGCCGGGCCGACTCCTTATTCGCGACGTGCCGACGGCCGTGCGGTGCTACGTTCGTCGATCCGTGAATTTCTGTGCAGCGAAGCGATGCATCATCTCGGCGTGCCGACCACGCGCGCGTTGAGTCTGGTATTGACCGGCGACGCCGTGGTACGCGACATGTTCTACGACGGCAACCCTGAACCCGAGCCCGGCGCCATCGTCTGCCGCGTCGCCCCGTCTTTTATCCGCTTCGGCCACTTCGAGATTTTCGCCTCGCGCGGTGATCTGCCACTGCTCGCAAAGTTAGTCGATTTCGTCATCGATCGCGACTTTCCGGAGATCCAAGCCTCACCGGATGAGAAAGTCGTTCTCTGGTTCACCGATATCTGCGAGCGCACCGCGCGCCTGATCGCGCACTGGATGCGCGTGGGCTTCGTACATGGCGTGATGAACACCGACAACCTGTCGGTGCTCGGGCTCACCATCGATTACGGCCCCTATGGCTGGGTGGATAACTTCGACCCGGGCTGGACTCCCAACACCACGGACGCGGCCGGGCGACGTTACTGCTTCGGCCGCCAGCCCGACATCGCGCGCTGGAACCTGGAGAGACTCGCCGATGCGCTGCGCGTGTTGCCGGTCGACCATGATCAGCTCAATGCTGCGCTCGAACGCTTCGACGCCGTCTATCAGACTGAGTCAATCCAAATGTTCGCCGGTAAATTCGGTTTCGCGCACTGGTCATCTCAAGACTCCGAACTCATCGGCAATGTTTTTGAGCTGATGACCAAAGCCGAGATCGACATGACCGATTTTTTTCGCCAGCTCGCGCGCGTGGATGAACACCACCCGTCTGTCGATGTGCTGGCCAGCGCAGCCTATCGCGACGACTTATGGCAAGAAATCAAACCCGCTTTCATCGCGTGGATCGAGCGTTACGCCGCGCGCTGCAAGCAAGACGGTCGGCTTACCCGCGAGCGCGCCGCGCAAATGAACAAAATCAATCCGCGTTTTGTGTTGCGCAACTACCTCGCGCAGCAGGCGATCGATCTGTGCGAGCAAGGCGATCCGTCGATGATCGATGAATTGCTAGAAGTGCTGCGCACTCCTTACTCGGAACAACCCGGACGCGAATCCTTCAGCGAGAAGCGGCCGAATTGGGCAAGACGCAAGACGGGGTGTTCGATGTTGTCTTGTAGTTCGTGATTCGTCCGGTTTAGCAATGGCATCCGATCTGAATCGGCGATGCTGACCGCCATGCGCTATATTTTGAGGACCCGAGTGACCCTACGCTTGCTGTAGCTGAATAGAGTGCACACTAATTCATCACGCTCATTGCGACTCCAATTTCATTTCGCCGTGCAACTCTTTACAAATCCCGCTTGATCCTGCGCGGCGCCCATCAACAATCCCAAGTCGTTGCCGGCGAGAATCATGCGCATGCCGCGCTCAATGTAGCGCTTCATCAAATCCTTGCTGTAGACGCCACCGAGTCCCGGCCACTTGCCGTGTTTGCGGCACGCCGCCACGACCGTATCTACCGCGGCCACGACTTGCGCGTGATCGATTTGTCCGGGGATGCCCATTTCCAAACACAGATCGTTGGTGCCCATCAGCAGCACGTCGATTCCGGGAACCGCGGCGATTTTGTCCGCATTCGCGATCGCCAGCGGGGTCTCCAGCATCACCACTACAATCGTCTCGTCGTTCAGCGCGGTGACGACTTCTTTCGCCGACGCCGCGGCAAAGCGGAACTGCGGATAGCCACCGGCAATCGAACGATGTCCGAGCGGTGCAAAGCGAAAGGCGTCTACGATGTCGCGTGCTTCTTCCGGCGTGTCCACGTGCGGCATGACGATGCCCATCGCGCCGCCGTCGAGGCAACGGCAACCCAATCTAAGATCGCGCATCGGTACCCGCACCAGCGGCGCGATGCCGGCGTCGAGCGCGGCGACGGCGATCGAGCAAGCGGTTTCAACCGAAGTGGGTCCGTGTTCCAGGTCGATAAACAGCCAGTCAAAGCCGGCGGTCTTCATGATGCGTGCAACTTCGACGCCGCGCACCGCGCGCACGCCGATACCCGCGGATAGTTCGTTGCGCGCGAGGCTTGCTTTTACTTGATTGATCACTGCTGGCATGGTGTTTCTCCCGAAGCTATTTTTTTCAACGCTGATTTGACCACACACAATTGCGAGGAACGGCGCAGCGCGGAGAACGGCTCGCCTTGGCGGCCTAAACTATGCGAAGGCGGCAATGCCTTATTCACGGCCTAGTTCAGGTATGGAAAGACTACGACAGGTCTTGCGAGCCAAATTGTCGGCGATCTCAACGTGCCGAGGAATGGCTTCTACTGCGCCTGTTTGTGGGTTGGTCCACAAAGAATGAGAACGCCCCTCGCGCTTTAGATAGCACCCGTGCTGGCGCAAATGTGCCAGAAGGCTACTGCGCTTCACTCAACAACAACCGTCTCTCTCAGAGCGCCTGGCGGAATTGCACGCAGCCCATCTGTCCGTCTGTCTTCGAGAATCAGTGCAATTGCTTCAGAGAGATTCTCTTTTGCTTCATCCTTGGTGCGCCCCTGGCCATTCGTACCGGGTAGCTCCGGGCAGTAGGCAACGAACCATTCGCCATCACGTTCAATAACCGCAGTGAATTCATTGTGCATCGCTTGGCCTCACGGTGGACAAAACCAACATTCAATATGAGTGCAGTCTAATAGCTATTGTCGATTCACGCCAAGTTCTTCCAGCAATCTTTCGACTTGCGCACGCAACTGCGTCACTTCGTCACGCAATTGTGCAACGTCTTCCGCCAAGGCGGAACTTGCTGCGGTACTGGTGCTTTCGGCGCGATCCGCCGACGCATACGACTCAACATCCAGCGGACCGTTGAGCAAATGCATCCAGCGATGTTCGCGTGAACCGGGTTGCTTCGGCAGTTTGATCGCCAGCGCACCCGACTCGCGTTGCGCCATCTCTTCCAGATACGCTTCCACCGCCGACAAATCGGCGAAGTGATACATGCGCTCGGCTCCGATGCGCAGCTCACCGCTGGTCTGCGCGCCGCGCAGCATCAGCGCTGCCAGCAAGGCCGTGGTGCCGGGGTCAGTCCTCAATCCGGTTGGCAAGTTGTGCGCGTAACGCACGACGCGCCGCGAAGATCCCCAACTGTGGCTCACCAGCGTCTTGTCCTTGAGCTCGTCGAGCGCGCTCTGTACCTCTGCATCGGTGACGCTCATCACCGGATCGCGGCTGGTCTTTTGGTTGCACCCCGCGACCAGCGCATTGAGAGACAGCGGGTAGTAGTCCGGCGTGGTGAGTTGCTTCTCCACCAGGACGCCGAGCACCCGAGTTTGCACGGGCGTCAGAACGGGAAGGCTGGTTTGATTCATAGTTTCATTCGAGAGTTGGAAAGATACGCGGCGCTTACACCTGTTCCCATCGGCCGCTCTGCTCCGATCTGAAGAGCGCGTCGATGACGCGCATGTTTTTCACCGCGTCTTCAATACCGTAGGGCAGACTGATTTCGCCGCGAATCGCGCGTGAAAACGCCTCACCCTGCAACATGTATTGATCACTCTCATCCAGCGTCTCGATTTGCAGCCGCGAACCGTCCAGCGCCGAGCCATCGTCGATAAACAGTTTGGTACGCGCGCCTTGCGCGGGATTAAACGGAATCTGTATTTCGATGCGGCTCTTCGATCCGTGCAGTTGCACTCTTTGATACAGCGTGAGCTGGGTAGAGACCGTGAAGTCCAGATGACGGCCCGCTCCAAAATCCACCAGCGCACTGGTCATACGGTCAGTGGCAAACTGCGGATCACGATCGACCAGCGCGATGACGCGCAGCGCGTCGGCGTCGAAGAAGAAGCGCCCGGCGACAATCGGATAGCAGCCGATGTCGTACAGTGCGCCACCGCCGATCCCGGCGATGTTGCGAATATTCGCCGGGTCGTGGTTGGAGTAGGAAAAAAACACTTGTATCGCGCGCAGCGCGCCGGCTCTGCCTTCATTCACCAGCTCGCGCGCGCGCAGCCATTGCGGGTGAAACCGCACCATGAAGGCTTCCGCGATGTGAACCTGTTTTGCCGCCTGCTGCAGGCGGCTCGCCTCCTCGGCAGTCAGCGCGATAGGCTTCTCGCACAAGACATGTTTGCCCGCGGCGGCGGCTTGCAGCGTGACCGGAACATGCAGGTGATTCGGCAGCGGATTGTAGATCGCCTCGATTTCCGGATCGGCCAGCAACGCCTCGTAATTACCATAGGCGCGCGGAATATTCAGCGCCCGCGCCGTGGCTTGTGCGTCACTCAGCGTGCGCGACGCGATCGCGCGAATCTCGATCCACGGGCTTTTCTGCATCCCCGGGATGACTTTTTCGCGAGCGATTTTGGCCGTGCTCACGATTCCCCATACGACTTTTTTCATGCGCGCCTCCGCCTGCTATGGTTGGTGCTTGAGTGTAGTTCGTAGCCCGTCTGGAGTGAAGCGCAATACGCGGAAGCATCAGGCGGCTCAAAATCAATATTTCCCCGGATTCCGCTCACGCTTCATCCAGGCTACCGCCTCGGTTCAGCCTTCTCGCACATTTGCTTACTCGGCTTGCGAACGGTCCGTCCGTAGTGGCCTCCGCGTGCACCTACCAAAGACAACGCCCTTCCCAGTTACGGAGAAGGGCGTCGCGCGAAACTATCGAGACTTCAGGGGCCGCTATTGCCGCTGTTACCACCACCACCGCCACCACCACCACCCGCATTGCCGCCGCCTTCTTTGGGTGGTCTCTTGCGGAATTTCCGGAATGGTTTCTTTGGCTGACCCCCTCCGCCGCCCGGCCGGGGTTGGCCCGGACCAGACGAAGGGCCGTTGTTGCGCCGCTGATTACTCGGCTCGGGATTACTCAATTGATTGCTGGAAGCGAGCGTGATTTCGATCTCGTTCAACTCGTCCCACTCGGCGTCGGAGCGCTGGCTGTCCGGAATCGCCAGCAAGGCGCGCATGCGTTCTTTCAGAGAAACAGGTTGCGGTCCATTCATAGGGTGTATCTCATTGGCTCCAGGCTAGACAAGCGGATTTTACTTGCTCCAGACCTTCCTGTGGCGGACCCTGGCTCCCTGTCCCCGGATTGGCGCGCCCGCTCAAGCGTCCCAGGGATTCGGCTGGCGGATGTCGATGGAATATTTGGCGATGGCTTTGGCCGCCAGTGTGCGCTCGATTGCGCCGTCGTCGGCCAAGGCTTTCAAGGTGGCCAGCACCACGTGATGCCGATCGACCTCGAAGAAGCGGCGCAGCGCAGCGCGCGTGTCGCTGCGGCCAAAGCCGTCGGTCCCAAGCGTCACGTAACGGCGCGGCACCCAGGCGCGAATCATGTCCGGCAGTGCGCGCATGTAGTCGGTGGCGGCGATCACCGGGCCTTTGGTTTGCGCGAGACACTGTTCCACCCAGGTGAGTTGCGTTTCGCGTTCCGGATGCAATCGACTAGCGCGCTCGGCGCTCAGGCCGTCGCGGCGTAGCTCGGTGAAACTGGTGACGCTCCATACGTCGGCCGCGATATTCCAGTCTTGTTCGAGCAATTGCGCGGCAGCCAGTACCTCGCGCAAGATGGTGCCCGAACCGAGCAACTGCGCGCGTGCGACCGATTTGTTTGCGGTTGATTCGCGAATCCGGTGCATGCCTTTGAGAATGGCCTGCTCGCTGCCGCTCGGCAGCGATGGCATGGCGTAATTCTCGTTCATCACCGTGACGTAATAGAACACATCCTGTTGCTGCTCCAGCATGCGCCGCATGCCGTCCTGCAGAATCACCGTCAACTCGTAGCCGAAGCAAGGATCGTAGGCGACGCAGTTCGGAATCGTCGCGGCTTGCAGATGACTGGTTCCGTCTTCGTGCTGCAGCCCTTCGCCGGAGAGAGTAGTACGGCCAGCCGTCGCGCCCAACAGGAATCCGCGACAACGCGAATCGCCCGCCGCCCAAGCGAGATCGCCCACGCGCTGAAAGCCAAAGCAGGAATAAAAAATATAGAACGGCAGCATCGGCACGCCGTGCACGCTGTAAGACGTGGCGGCGGCCATCCACGATGAGATGGCCCCCGCCTCGCTGATGCCTTCTTCGAGAATCTGCCCGTCCTTGGTTTCCTTGTAGTAGAGCAACTCGTCCTTGTCTTCCGGCTGGTAGAGCTGGCCGACCGAAGAATAGATCGCCACTTGGCGAAACAGCGCCTGCATGCCGAAAGTGCGCGCCTCATCGGCCACGATCGGCACGATGTGTTTTCCCAGAGCCGGGTCTTTGAGCAATTGCGCCAGCACGTTTACGAACACCATCGTCGTAGAAACTTCGCGTTCGCCCGAACCTTCAAGATAGCGCGAGAACTGCGACAGCACGGGCACCGGAATTACTCCGGCGCTGCGATTACGCGTCGGCAAGTAGCCGCCGAGCGCTTGCCGGTGCGCATGCAGATATTTCATTTCCGCGGTGTCGTCCGCCGGTTTGACGAAGCGCAGATTCGTTACGTCTTCATCAGAGATCGGCACGTTGAATCGATCCCGAAACGCCAGCAGCGCCTCGTCGTCGAGTTTCTTTTGCTGGTGCGTGGTCATTTTTCCCTGACCGCCACTGCCCATGCCATAGCCTTTTTTGGTCTGCGCCAGAATCACCGTCGGCTGGCCTTGGTGCGCGACCGCGGCGTGATACGCGGCGAAGATTTTCACCGGGTCATGACCGCCGCGACGCAGGCGGTCGATGTCGGCGTCGGACAGATGCGCGACCAGCGCTTGCAGCTCGGGATACTTGTTGAAGAAATGTTCGCGGTTGAAGCGCCCGTCGGTTGCGGCGTAAGTCTGGAATTCGCCGTCCACCGTTTCGTGCAGACGCTTGATAATCACGTTGTCGCGATCGCTCGCAAACAACGGGTCCCAATCCGATCCCCACAACAGCTTGATCACATTCCAGCCGGCGCCTGCATACAGGCCTTCCAGTTCCTGAATCACCGAACCGTTGCCACGCACCGGGCCGTCAAGGCGCTGCAAATTGCAATTCACCACGAAGATCAGATTGTCGAGCCCCTCTCGCGCGGCGAGCGACAAGCCGGCGAGCGCCTCAGGTTCGTCCATTTCGCCGTCGCCGACGAAAGACCACACTTTGCGTCCTTCGGTCCCCAGAATGCCGCGGTCCTGCAGATACTTCATAAAGCGCGCTTGATAGATGGCGGTGAGCGGGCCCAGTCCCATTGAGCCGGTAGGGAACTGCCAGAAGTCCGGCATCAAGTAGGGATGGCAATACGACGACAGGCCCGCGCCGCCGGTTTCGCGCCGGTAGTTCGCAAGCTGCTCCTCGCTCAATCTTCCTTCGAGGAAAGCGCGCGCGTAGACACCGGGCGCGGCATGTGGCTGGAAAAAAATCAGATCGCCCGCTTGCCCGGCCTTGAAAAAATGATTGAAGCCAACTTCGAACAGATCGGCAATGGACGCATACGTCGCGAGATGGCCGCCGAGTTCCGGGTAGTCGCGATTGGCGCGCACTACCATTGCGAGCGCGTTCCAACGCACCAGCGCACTCAGGCGAGACTCCACATCCAGATTGCCGGCGAATTGCGGCTGACCGGCGAGCGGAATGGTGTTGCAATACGGCGTGTTGAGCACCGGCGGCAGCGGCACGCTCTGGGTGCGCGCGTGATCCAGCAGCTTGCGCAAAATAAAAGTCGCGCGCTCGCGCCCTTCCGTGTCCACCACCGCGCTGAACGCGTCGATCCATTCGCGCGTCTCGATCGGGTCCGCATCCTGCGGCGACACACGCCAGTAACCGGAAAAACTCATTTTGGAAAGATCAGTCATGCGACGCTCCGCTGCGGTTCAACCACGAGGCGCGCATGGTACCGGGATTCGGCCGGCATGGAATTGCGAAACTTGAAGCGAATCGCATGCGGCACGGCATATAATTTCGCACTCTCGCTTAACCACCAGCATAAAGTGCTGCGATGACTCATGGACACGACAGATTGGAAAATACTCGACCGCCTGCAACACAACGCTGCGATCAGCAACGTCGAGCTGGCGCGCGCGGTGCACTTATCGCCTTCGCCTTGCCTCAGCCGCGTGCGCGCGCTGGAGCAGAGCGGCTATATCAGCCGCTACGTGACCTTGCTCGATCCGATAAAGGTCGGACTGAAAGTAAGCGTGTTCATTCAAGTCACGCTGGAGCGGCAGATCGAATCCGCACTGGAAGGATTCGAGAGCGCGATTGGCGAGCGCCCGGAAGTGATGGAGTGTTACCTGATGACTGGCGACGCGGATTACATGCTGCGCGTAGTGGTACAGGACATCCAGGCGCTGGAACACTTCATCCTCGCCTTCCTGTCGCGCGTGCCGGGGGTGGGAAATATCAAGTCGAGTTTCGCGCTGAAGCAGGTGAAGTATCAAACCGCGTTGCCACTGCCGGTCAGCGCAAAACGCACGCCGGCCAAGGCGCGCCGCTAGTGGTGGGGGCGCTGAGCAAGTTCATTTCCAGTTTCGTTTCTCTGTCAAAAGTTCCGCTGTGTATGCAAGACCGACTCTTACCGCTGAGGACGCAAAGGACGCGGAGGAAAAATATTTGCCACAACGTCTGAGCTGACACATGCTTCGCTTCCCTGTGCGTCCTTTGCGTCCTCAGCGGTGAGCATTTAGTTCTTTTTGACGTGCGCTTGAAATACGGCGCTCCGTTGGCGTTGCGCTACATTCCCCAGCGCAATGCCGCCGTATGCACCGGCGCATCCCACAGTGCTTGCCATGCGGAGTCCATCGCGCTCACTGTGATCGAGCAGCCGGCCATCTCCAGCGAGGTGACGTAGGAGCCGGTCAGATAGCGTGCGATTTTCACGCCGCTCCTGGCCAGCACACGGCGTGCGCTGTTGACCATCAGATACAGTTCCATCAGCGGTGTGCCGCCGAAGCCGTTAACCAGCAGCAGTACCTCCGAGCCCGGTTTGAGAGCCAGGTCCTTCAGGATAGCGCCGAGCATCTCTTCGGCGATGGCGTCGGCGTGCGCCAGCTTCACGCGCCGCCGGCCCGGTTCGCCGTGAATGCCAACGCCCATCTCCATTTCGTCTTCGTCGAGTGAAAAAGTGGGTTTGCCTGCGGCGGGAACCGTGCACGAGGTCAGCGCCACGCCCATCGAGCGGGTCTGCCGGTTGACACGCTCACCCAGCGACTTCAGATCCGCGAGGCTCATTCCCTGTTCCGCCGCAGCGCCCAGAATCTTTTCCACGATCAGCGTCCCGGCCACACCACGCCGACCGGTCGAGTAAGTGGATGTCTCCACCGCGACGTCATCGTCGGTGATGGTGGTCTCGATCTTTCCATCCGCCATCTCGGACGCCATCTGGAAATTCATCACGTCGCCTTCGTAATTCTTCACGATGAACAGACAACCTTTGCCGCTATCGACCGCCTGGGCCGCCGCCGCCATCTGGTCCGGCGTGGGTGAGGTGAATACCTGGCCGGGGCAGGCCGCGTCGAGCATGCCGTGTCCGACAAAGCCGGCGTGGAGTGGCTCATGACCCGAGCCGCCGCCCGATATCAGCGCCACCTTGCCGGGCTTCAGCGTTCGGCGCCGCACGAATTTGTGCTCGTCGCCCAGCAGCAGAATATCGGCGTGCGCGGCGGCCAAACCATCCAGACTTTCCGTGAGAAGGGCGTCCGTCGTATTGAGCAGTTTCTTCATGCTTTCTCCTCCTGAAATGTGCGAGTGCTTCACTCGTCCTGCGCAAACTGCGCCAAACGACGCGCCATCTCCGCGATGGCTTCGTCAAGTTTTCGGTTCTGGCGCGCATCGCCCAAGTCAAGCACGTTCAGAGTGAGGATACGCGTGCGGCGAGGTTTCTTCACCAGTTCGAGACGCCGTGGATGCGCGGCCGCATACGCGGCGAGAAATTCCGCGCGCTCCGTTGTGGTGAAGTGGCAGGCCTCGAAAATCGCGTCGAGATGCTGCGCGGGAATCGGCACTGCGTAGACTGGGTTGGTGATCTGCGAAATGAACGAGCGGTTCTTACCCATCAGATTGGCGAGCCGATGGCGTGTCCCTGAAGGACGATTGTCGACCACCCGCTTGAGCACCGCTTTGTATGCGGCCACGCTGCCGGCGTTTGGTGATTGCGGTTTCACAACTGCCATGATGGTGAGGCCGGATACCGTCGCAGATCGACGCCCGCGATCGCCAGCTTGGCCTTGCCGACCAAGGGCGGCGCCATCGACAAGCTGCGCAGGCCACAGGCGAGCAAATGCGGGATGACCACCGGGTCGCCGCCGGCGTCGCCGCATAAACTGATCTCGATGTTGCGCGCATTGGCCACCTTCACAACATGACGAATCAAGCGCAACACCGCAGGCTGTGTCGGCTGCGCAAGATCGGCGAGCGAATGCACATCGCGTCCTGCCGCCGCCACGTACTGACACAGATCATTGGAGCCGATGGAAAAGAAGCCGGCGTCGAACAGATCGGCGGCGATGGCGGCAGCCGGCACTTCCACCATGATTCCCAGCAAGGGTCGCGTCGCCGCGATGCCGGCGGCCGCGAGGCGTGCGAGCTGTTCGTCGAACATCGCGCGCGCGGCGTCGAACTCACTGGGCAGTGTGACCATCGGCAGCATCACTTTCAATTCACCATGCACCGCCGCTCGCGCCAGCGCGCGCAATTGGGCTCGAAACACATCGGGCCGCAGCAGCGACAAACGCAGCCCGCGTACTCCTAAGAACGGATTGGCCTCGCCATCGAGAGTGAGACCTGCAATCGGCTTATCTGCGCCCGCGTCCAGGGTTCGGATGGTGACCGGCCGGCCTTGCGCCCACTCGATCAGCCGTCGATAGACGCGATACTGCTGCTCCTCGTCCGGTAGTCCAGCACGATCGTGAAACAACAGCTCGGTGCGCACCAGACCGATACCATCGCATGAGGTGGGATCGAGCGCGTCAAGTTCGTTCGGGTCCGCGATATTGAGCATGACTTTCACGCGCGTCCCGTCCGCGGTGATTGCCGCCTGCGTGACCGCGCGTTGCGCGAGCGCGTGCTCCGCACAGGCCTTGCGCGTTGCCTGCGCGTGATCGAGCTTCGAGTTCGATTCGGGATCGAGGATCACCACGCCCTGCGCGGCGTCGACCAGCGCGTCGCCGGTCAACTCGCCGAGATTCACCTGCAGCCCGACGATGGTTGGTATTTGCCGCGAGCGAGCCAGCATCGCCACATGACTGGTGGGACTGCCGCCGGTGAGAATCAGCGCGCCTCCGTGAGACCAGTCAATGGAAAGAAAGCGCGACGGCGCGAGGTCCACCGCGGCGATGATGGCGCCGGGCGGCACGCCGGCATCGGGGGTCCGGCCTTGCAGGTGCGCCAGCACGCGGTCGCGCAGGTCGCGGATGTCCGCCGCCCGCGCGCGGAAATACTCGTCGTCTGCTTTTTCGTAGCCGGCGATTTCAGCGGCCATCGCCGCGCGCCACGCGACGTCTGCGGCCTCTCCTGCGGCAATCGCAGCGAGCGCGGGTTCGGCCAGCACTTCATCTTCCAGCAGGGCGATCTGGAATCCGAGGATGTCCCCGGCGTCGCCGCGCAAAGTCGCTGCGAGCTGCGACAGATCGCTTAACGCGCAGACTATCGCGTCGCGCAGCGCTGTGGCCTCCATATCGCGATTCCCGGAAGCCACGCGCGCATGGCTGCTCTCGCCGAGCAACACCAGTGCCCCGGCTGCCAGTCCGGGCACGGCACAGCGTCCTTCAATCCGCCGCTCGGCCATCGTTCGCGGCACTCGCGATCTCATCGCGATCTTCGTCAAATCGGCGGCCTACCAGATCAAGCAGCGCGGATAACGCGTCCGTCGCGTCAGTCCCGGTCACGCGGAAATGCAGCGTGCTGCCTTTGGCTGCTTTCACCCGCATCACTTTCACCGGGCTCTTGGCGTCGACCCACGGCCCGGCCGGATCGAGTGCGAACTCGATAGACGACGCAAAACTTTTTGCGAGCTGAGTAAGTTTGACCGAAGGGCGCGCGTGCAGGCCAACCGCGTTGGTGAGCAGCGCGCTACCCAGGTGTGGCGTATTAGGCATAGTTTATTTTGAGAGCTTGCGCTTCACTATCAATTGGGAGAGAGTTCTTCGGCGGTGCGTCTGACGACTTCAAGCGTCGAACCACCGGACGCCTCGGTTGCGGCGATGACCGCGCCTTCCACGATCGACGCCTCGCACACGACCACGCGGCCGCGCCGCTCTTCATCCAGCATCTCGATGGCCATTTCGCTGTTGGTCTCGGCGCCGCCCAAGTCCACCAGAATCGCCACGCCCGCATCCGACCAGGCGCGATCGATCGCCGAAATAATGGATGCCACGTCGGTCCCGAGGCCACCATCGGAATTGCCGCCGGTCCACGCCAGCGGCACCGACTCGCCGACCATTTGCCGCACCATGTCGGCGGCGCCTTCGGCAATTTTCGGCGAGTGCGAGACGATCACGATGCCGACGTTGGCCATGTCATTTGCTCAGTGTGTCGCAGATTACAGTGACGATCAGCGACGAAGATCGCGCACCCGGGTCCATGTGTCCGATCGAGCGATCACCGAGGAAGGACGCGCGCCCTTTGATCGCCTTCATCGGAATGGTGGCTTGCGCAGCCTGCGAGGCGGAGGCCTTGATGCGCGCGCCAGGTAGATCGCTGTCGGAGTCAAGCTCGTGCAACACCGGAACCAGCACGTCGAGCATAGTTTTTTGTCCGACATCCGACTTGCCGATTTTTTTCACCGCTTCGATGGCAGCGGCGAATGCGAGTTTCGCATCGGCGAGACTAGGCTGAGCGGGAAGATGTTTGCCCAAGGTCATGAACAGCGTGCCGTAGAGAGGCCCGGAAGCGCCTCCCACTTTCATTACCAGTATTGTGCCCAATGCCTTGAGAGAATCCGGCAGCGACTTCTCGGCTAGCGTGTCGATCTGCGCTAATACCGCATCGAAGCCGCGCTTCATGTTAAGCCCGTGGTCTCCGTCGCCGATGGCCTGATCCAGCGTGGTGAGCTCTTCGCTGTGCTTGATCATCTCCGCGCCGACTGCGGCGATCAGGTTTCTCAGCGTAGGCGTATCCATGTCAAGCCGCACCAAGACGCTCGCCTTGCGCATCGAAGCATAAAGGAGCGCTGAGTTGCAGATCAACCGCGTCGCCCACATTCAGACCGGCGTCGGGGTTGCTGAGCGTCACCATTTCGGTGTTCGCGATACTCACATGCAAATGATTCTGGTCGCCCAGGTGCTCTATCCAGGTGACGCGTCCGCGCGCTGCACCGTTGGCGCTGCGGCTGATGCGGATGTGTTCGGTGCGCACGCCCAGCGTCACCGTCGAGGCGGGCGCGGCAAGTTCGGGAAACAGGTCGCGCCGCACCAGGTTGATCGACGGGCTGCCCAGGCGCGTGGCCACGTAAATGTTAGAGGGCGCCTGGTAAATATCGCG
>JAYUZG010000194.1:0-21705 GCA_043751985.1 Betaproteobacteria bacterium | reverse complement strand
TTCGAAATTCAAATCGTGGACACCCATGTATCCCTCAAAACCCGCATCAGCAGCAGCTTCCCAGCTCGGACGCCTCAATTAAACCGGACACTACTGATTTGCCATGCGGATTAAATCCGTCGAGTGGCGGCATCGCGGGGTATTCCGCGACGAAGCGCAGACGACGATCGAACTCGGCCACGCGGCCCGGCGCGCCGCCGCTGGCAGACCCCATCTGCGTGACCAGAAAGCCTCCTCCGGGCAGCGGCAGGAAATCATCGGTGATGCTCGAATTCGGAGTACTGGTCGAAAAAAGAAAGCGCGGGTGCCGCGCCTTGGATACATCGAAGAAGAAAATACTGTTCTGCCCTGACAGCAAGCTCAGTAATCCGCCGCAAGCGAGAATGTTCTTATCGGCGGACAAATGACAGTGATGCGGCTCGTTGCCTAGATTGCCGGGCGGAGGCAGCGGGACGGTGCGTAGCACTTGACCGTAGTGAGCGGAGTGTTGGTTGAAATCGATCACCGCCAGAAAATCCGGCAGCGCGCGTGCCTGATCGCCTGCCCAGATGTAGAGGGTCTTTTCCGCATGTTGGTCATCCACGTCGTCATCGTCTAGTGCCCACGCCCTCGGGTTGGCCGAGTACATCAGGATGGAAATGGCGACTGCGAAAGCGAATCGAATCAATTGCGTTTGCATAGAAGTTCTCTTTTTGTTGAAAATTTGCAGAGTTGCCTTTGAGCGTTTCAGTGAGAGGTCACATGAAATTTGCGCAAGATCGCACAGCAGACCGGATTCCGCTGCGATCTCCTAAGCGGGAAGGAGTTGATGCAAAGTGCCCGCTGCGGTTGGCACGATATCCACCTGGAATTCCGGTGTATGCGCCAGTGTGTTGTGCTGCAAGCAGCGTTGCACGCTGTCCTGAATTCCTTGTTGAGACTCGGCGCTGAGCGGTCCGCACGGCAATTCAAGTTTCACCAGGACATTGCCGATGCGCCGCGGGTGGTCCTTGTATTTCCAATCCAGGGTGAGCCGCATGTTTTGATAAGAGATCGAATGCCGATCGCAGTAGCCTGCCACGTACACGCCAACACACGCGCCCAAAGATGCGACGAAGAGTTGCGGCGGGCTCATGTGCCCCGATCGCTTCCGCCGCGATCCTCCGGCAAGTCAATGGTGACCTGGTGGTCATCGTAGTGGGCGCTGAAGCGCATGCCTTTGTGATGCAGAACGGTGATACTCATAGTGGCTCCTTTGGGTGATTGATTGATGTGCGGAACCGCTAACGCGGTTGTGGCACTGCGATGCGCGATGCAAAACATTGCGAATGGGCGGTTGCGCTTCACGCGGATTCGGTAGACGGACCAAGTGCCTCATTGGAATCCCTGCGTAACGACGACGCCATTCGCGGTGACGATCAATAGCTCGCCGTCGCTCCGTATCGCCACGTCCAACCGCGAGGAGAGGCTGGCCGGGAGCGCTCCGAGCAGCACGCCGAATTTTCCGAAGGCGCCGACGACAGTCGTCACTTCATCGGCTGGAGTAACGCGACGAATAGCGTGGTTGGTCATATCTGCGACGAGCAGATTTCCCGCGCTGTCGATGCCCATTCCATACGGCAAACCAGAGCGCGCCGTGATGCCTGTGCCGTCCAAGGCGCCGGGTACGCACGCGGCGCCTGCGAGCGTCGTTACTTCGGCGCTCGCGCTGAGTTTGCGAATCGCGTCATTGTCATCCTCGGCGACGAATAGCTCGCCGGTAAGAGCTGTCGCGGTCGCAGTGGGATAGTCGAAGCGTGCAGTCACGCCGCTACCGTCATCCGCGCCCTGCAGGCCCGCGCTACCGGCGATAGTTGTCACGTCGCCAGCCGCCGTGATCTTGCGCACGGTGTGTGCCGTGATCGGCGATCGTGAGGCTGTAGGCGTTACCGCTGGCCACGGCAGTGGCGAAGGTGAAGCTGCCGTCGCTGGCAATTGCGCGGTCATCGGCGCCGTTGTTGCGCAACACCAGTCCGCTAGCGGTAAGACCGGTCACCGTTCCACCAACCGTGAAGGGACCCGATACCGATGGAGTGCCTGCGCTGCTTCCACCTCCGCCTTCGCCTCCGCAAGCTGTGAGCGTAACGAGGAGGACGATTGCAAACCCATACATAGTTGAAAAATTGTTCATTTGAAACTCCTTATGAGTTCACGCGCAGCAACGAGATGTTTCGAGCCGGGCGCAAGCGGTCGAAGCCGAGATGGAGCGAGTAGCCTTACACTGCGTCGGTCAGATTCCGGTTCATGGCGCATTCCGCCAGCGTGTCGTGTGTGAGCTTGAGACACCGTCGTAGGAAAAAGAGCTTAGTGGGGGTTGCCATGGGCGCCAAATGCAAGCACTACGCCGAGATACCAAACGATTTGCCTAAATGCCATCAGGATCATGCGAGTCCCCTTTCTGACCGACGATCATCCCGAATCGACGCGCCGTCCGCGCTAGTTCGGTTAGCGCAAGCTTGGCCGCACCGTGTGGTGCCTGCTATACCGCGAAGGCGTTTGCTTATCGCGCAAAGGCGGTAGTCTGGTAAGGACAAGGTGCGGCGAGCTTCTTCGAGCGCGGGTGCGTGTCAGTGCGGTTTGCCAGTACGCGCTGCCTTAAATGTTTGGGCTCTTATCGCGCGAAATCGCGGCGGGATTGCGACGAGAAGGCGGAGACGCCGATGAGCGGGCAAACCAGTCCGGAGGAGGCGTGTTATGACCTCCAAACAGACCGGCGCCACCGGTTGCACTACCGGGATGACTAGATCGGAATGCTCAGAGTAAGAGCTGTCCCGTTAGCGGAAGTGGTCAACTCAAGGTTTGACTTGAGAGCCTGGGCGCGCCGCCGCATGCTGGCAAGACCGTACCCTTCGCGCGTCTGCGCGAATCCTTGACCGTCGTCGGCGATGCGGATGAAAACGGAAGTCGCGGTGTGTCCGGTTTCCGCCACGATGTTGCGTGCACGTGCATGCTTGATGATATTGGTAAATGTTTCTTGCACGATACGCAAGATGTGCAACACATTCTGCGGCGTGAGCGATTTCAATTGCGGCACATCGCGCACTTGCCAGTCGAGCGTGATGCCTTGTCTCTGCAAGCGGCCTTCGAGCCGATAGCGCAGATTTCCCAGCACGGTGAGCAAGTCGCTCTCAGTGGGCTCCAAAGAATCGATGGTGAGCCGCAGGCTGTCCAGGCACTCGCGCAATTCCTCGGCGATCTCGGTCCTTGATGCATCGCCGTGCTCCACGCTGTCCAGCGCCGCCATCAATTGAGACCCGATGCCATCGTGCATTTCGCCCATTAGTCTGCGTCGTTCCTGTGCTACCGCGGTCTGACGTTCCATCTCTTGCAGGCGCCGGAAGTTCTGTTCGAGCTCGGCGTGCTTTTCGGCCACGCGCTGTTCCAGCTCGACGTTGAGTTGTTTCGATGCATGCAACGCGTGCATGAAGCGGTTGGTGAGCAGCCAGGCGGTTACCAGATACAGCGAGGTCATGCCATAGGACACGTAATACAGCGCGTCGAAGGCGAGCAGATTCAGCCGCATCGTGGTGTCACGGCAAGACAATCCCGCCAGCACCAGCCAGGCAGCCGCGAGCAAAGCGCTTTCCAGCGTGCGTCTGCGCCACGCTTCGCGCGTCATGACGCCGGCAAAGAAAACCATTCCCATCACCGTGGGCACGACCCACAGACTGGCGACGGTATAGAGGCGTTGTGGTCCGGCGAGCCACATCAATGCCGGTCCGGCCAGGATGTAGATCCACATCACGCGCTCCAGGCGAGGCCGCCGCCAGCCGCAATATCGCATCATCATTAACACGCCGAGGATGGCGCACACGCCGAGCGAACTGAGGGTGAACAACTCCCAGTAGAAGGTTGGCACCGGAATGTCTTTCACGAACAGAAAAGTTCCGCGCGCCGCCCACAGTAAGGCCAGCAGGCAAAAATAAATGTGGAAGGAATCTGGGCTGTGCCGAGTCCACAGCAGCAGCACGAAAATCCCCAGCGCCACACCCAGCACGTTGCTGAGCTGCGGTAGCACGGTTTGAAGCCAGAAGCGCTTTTCATAAACAGGTCTCAGGCTGTCTTCCGGTCCCAGCGATATCTGCGCCACGCCACCGCCGGTATTGGCGTAGGCAAACAAGCGCAAGTGCAGCGTATTCGTTCCGCTCTTGAGCAGCGCCGGAGGGATGACGTAGAACTGCGCTCGATTCCAGTTGCGTGAGACCGGCTCCTCGAAGCGGCCACTGCTTACCAGGAACGCGCCGTTTACATAGTAGGCGGCGTTCATGCTGATGCACGGTACGTAGAGCGCGAGCGCTTCGGTGGCAGTACCGGGCAGTTCAAATCGAAAGCGGTACCAACCGATGCCGCCCAAATTGCGCTGTGAATTGTTCCAGTTGTCGGGCAGCGCGACGGGACGCCAGTCAGCCGAATTCGCGGGCGGCGACACAGCATCGCTCAGCAAAAATTCGCCGGACGTGATTTGCAGTGTGGTGTCGGCTGCGACGCCGGCCGCAGGCGCCATGAGCACGAGCAGCGCTGCGCAGACGAATTGCAACAAACGGCTAGCGCACCAAGCCCATTTTCGTCGCTTCATAAACCGCCTCTCCCCTGGAGTGAACGGCAAGTTTTTGGTAAATTTTCTTCACGTGCGTCACCACCGTATGTGGAGAAATATCTATCAGCTTGGCGATCTCGGCAAAGCTGAACCCCTTTGCGATATACGCCAGGATTTCCGATTCGCGCGCCGACAGGCCTGTGCCCGGCGCTTTAGCGGCGAGTGCTGCGTTGCCTTGCGGTCGCAGGCGCTTCAACAATTGACGCGCGATCACCGGACTGATAGGCGAGCCGCCCGCGCGCAACTGCCGGATCAGGTCGACGAACTCTTCAGGCAGGCTATCCTTCAACAGATAGCCGGTGGCCCCGGCCTCAATGCTTGCCAGGACATGCTCCTCGTCTCCGAAGATGGTGACGACCATGATGTCGGTTTCCGGGTAGCGACGCGCGGTTTCTCGAATAAATTCGATTCCGTTCATATCCGGGAGGCCCAGATCGACCAGCAGTACATCGGGGGCCTGGCGCGCGAGCGACTCCAATGCCGATGCGCCATCGCGCACGGCGGCGAGTAACTCAAACTCAGGCTCCGCGGTAATGATCTTGCAGAAGCGATTGAAAAACGACGGGTCGTCTTCCACGATCATGATTCGGGTCATTGGTCCGCCGGATGCACGCAATACGACATTCTCACCCAATTTATTCGTACGGCGAAACCTGTTCGCGAACCATTGTGCAAAGCCGCGGAGGCGAAGATCAAGATTTGACAGCATTGCTCCATCAAGGTCACGCGGATTTTCCGGCGGACAAAAAAATGGCGCAAGAGTCGAAATAGCGTGTACTCTTGAGTGGCGAGGCGCTTCGAAGGCAGCGATCGAGACTGCCATCTGATAACTGTTCTTCATTGCAAACCTGTCAACAACACCTGCATACCGTAGAGAGGACCACCACTTGGCAAAGCCTAATTATCAGTTTGAGAAACGACAGCGCGATCTGGCGAAGAAGAAGAAGCAGGAGGAAAAGCGTCAGAAGAAGCTGGAGAAGACCGGCCCCGACGGCCAAGCATTGGCCGATGCTTCGCCCACAGAGGGTGAACCGCCGCCGGTGAGTTGAAAGCGCGGGCCTGACCGATTCAGTCACAGATCGCAGTGCTTGGAAACAAACGGCGGGACCGGCGTGTACGCGGGCAAGAGCAATTCCGGTTGGTGGCAGGCGGTGGCGAGTGACGGAAAGACTTCCGCAGTTGGGGCGGCAACTGCCAGTGAAGTGAGCTATGCGCGCGGTATCATGGCCAAATGAATTACCGCGCGGCATCTCATAAGGGAAATCTAGCGACACATCCAAACTCGGGCGCTGCCGCGTCTGTCGAGGTGGTTACGTTGCAAGAATCGTCAGACGTGCAATGGGCGGCGCGCGTGATGGCGGATTCCGATCCGTGGCGCACGCTTGGCATCGGTTTCGAACTGAGTGAAAAGATCCTCGCCAATCCTGCACGCGAGCGTTACTTGGCGCGAGTTGACGGCAAAGCTGCGGGCTTTTTAATACTCAACATGGCAGGTGGCTTCACCGGCTACGTGCAATTGCTCGGCGTCGCGCCCGAGTATCGTGGAAAAGGGGTCGGCCGCGCGCTGCTCGAATTCGCGGAGCGGCGGATTTTTCGCACCACGCCCAACGTCTTCATCTGCGTGTCGGATTTCAACAGTGCTGCGCGCGCGTTCTATGCGAAACTCGGCTATGAGCCTGTCGGCGAGTTGAAAGATTACGTGGTGCGCGGTCACGCCGAAATTCTGCTGCGCAAATCCATTGCGCCGCTGCGCGAATTCAAACCTTGAGCGATTACCCTCGCAAACCCATGGAACACAATCCCTACGCCAAACCGACCGCGGTGGTTCGCGATGACCCTTCAATTCCGCAAGGGCGGCCATGGCCGGTGTGGGTGATCTTTGTCTTCATCATGTTTGGCGCGGTGAGCAATGCCGGCTTCCTGGTCATGCTGGCTCTGGGAAAATTTCCGCTGACACCTGAGACCGCGACTTACTTCAACGGATTTTCGACTTTCGATTATTGGTTGTCGATGATCTCGATTGCGTTGTACGTGGCGGCGGCGATCATGTTGTTGCGCATGCGACGAGTTGCCTTCAAGTTGATGATCGCGCATCTCGTTGTGGGCCTTGGCCTGATCGCTTATCAATTCACTCGCCCCGGTTACGCCGAAATGATGAATCAATCAGGTGGCTACGTGGGGATGCTGGTCGGCGAGATTATTCGGGTCAGCATCGCCATTTATGTTTATCAATTGCTCAGGGCAGGACGTCTCCAATGACGCTGCCTGTCCACCATGACGATACCGGCGACGGTCGCGTCAAAACCGAACGGCGTGACGCGCTGTATCTGATCGGCCTCGACCGGCCGGCGAAGCTGAACGGCTGCACACCCAAGATGTTGCGTGAACTGGCGCAAGCCTATACCGCGTTCGAGCGCGATAGTGAGGCGCGCTGCGCGGTGGTGTACGCGGAAGGGGCGCACTTCACCGCCGGCCTCGACCTGCCGAAAGTCGCGCCTTATCTCGGCGGCGACGGTTTGTTGGTAGAGACCGGCGAGATCGATCCGTTCGCGACGCGCGCGCCGTATCGCAGCAAGCCGGTAGTGTTTGCGGTGCAAGGAATTTGTTACACGCTCGGCATCGAGTTGATGCTGGCCGCGGACGTGGTGATTGCCGCCGCGGATTGCCGATTCGCGCAGCTCGAAGTCAAGCGCGGTTTGATGCCCACCGGCGGCGCGACCAGTCGCATGGTGGAGCGAGCCGGCTGGGGCAATGCGATGCGCTATCTGCTGACCGGCGACGAATTCGACGCGCCCACGGCGCTGCGATTGGGCTTCGTGCAAGAAGTCGTGCAGGCGGGTGAACAACTTCCGCGCGCGTTGCAGATCGCGCAGCTCATCGCGCAACAAGCGCCGCTCGCCATCAGCGCGGTGATCGACAATGCGCGCCGCGCGCTCGGCGCTGGAGCGCTGGACGCGGCGGCGCTGTTCGGCACCACGCAACGGCGGCTCTTGGCGAGTGAGGATTTTCAGGAAGGCTTGCGCAGTTTTCGCGACAAGCGCACGCCGAGGTTCCTTGGAAAATGAAATGGGCTTATGTCGCTGGCTTGATATTGCTCCTTGCGTGCGGCAGTTGCGCTGACGTCGAGCAGTCGGGTGTCAAACACGAAACCTCGACCACGGCGATTGATGTCCCCGGTACGGCGATCGAAAACCGCAGCACGCTGGCCTATGCGGTCGGGCAATTGCGCGTGCACGCGCAAAGCCGATACCACTGCGCCGCGCTGAGAATCAGCAACGCGCGCCGCTTGACTTCGGTGACCAGCAAAGTGGAGTTTGCCGAGGAGTGGGAGGCCGACGTGTGCGGAAGCCGAAAACTGTTCATTTTGAGCTTCATGCACGATATGACCGGGGGTACGGTGCTCTTCATTCGCGAGTAGTTCGAGGTTGAACAAGACCTTGATGCTGCTAATTCTCGCGCTGCCGGTGGTTTACGCCGGCCTATGCGCCGCGCTTTATCTGTTTCAGGACAAGTTGATTTTTCTGCGTCAGCCACTCGCGACTGACGCCATAAAATTCATTCAACGGCTGCATCCCGACGCCGAAGAATTGCGGATACGCAGCGAAGATTCGCTCACGCTGCATGGCTGGTTCAAACGCGGTGCGGCGCGGAGCAAGGCGCCGCTGCTGATTTATTTCGGCGGCAATGCGGAGGAAGTCTCGTGGATGCTGGATGACTTCACGCGCCGTGCCGCCATCGCCGTCGCGCTGGTGAACTACCGTGGTTATGGTCTGAGCGAAGGTTTGCCTTCGGAGTCGGCTTTATTTGCCGACTCGCTGGCGATCTACGATGCCCTCGTCGCGCGCGCGGATGTGGACGCCAGCCGGGTCGCGGTGATGGGGCGCAGTCTGGGGACCGGTGTTGCAACCTATCTCGCAGCGCAGCGGCCGTTACGCGCGGTGGTGCTGGTGTCGCCCTACGACAGCCTGGTGCAAGTGGCGCAAAGCCACTACCCGCTGTTCCCGGTGTCGTGGCTGATGCGCTATCGCTTCGATTCATTGTCGCGTGCGCCGCAGATCGCCGTGCCTATGCTCGCGCTGGCGGGCAGCCGCGACACGCTGGTGACGCCGCTGCGCTCGCGCGCGTTGGCGCAGTCGTGGAAAGGGACTCATCGCGTGGAGTTGCTGGACGGCGTGGGTCACAACGACATCACCGGGCACGCGCAATTCTGGCCGACAGTCGATGCATTTTTGGAGCATTCCCTTGCGCCGTAGCGAGAGCCTCGCATCGAGTCGCCGGCGTCACGACGAGTTCTGCTGTGACGCGGCGGCGTCGTGCAACAGAAAATCGCGCAAGATGCCGATCTGATCGTCGCTCATCAATGAAGGCGCATGGCCGATGCCGGCGAGTTCGACGGCACGAGCGGCGGGGCCGCGCGTCTGCATTTGCGCCAGCGTGTCGGCGCGCAGCACATCGGACTCGGCGCCGCGAATCACCAGGGTCGGCGCGCGAATCGCGTCCCACACCGCCCACAGATCGATGCCTTGCAGACGATTGACGCCGACGCGCGGTCCGCCAACCAGGCCCAACTGAGAGACGTTGGCGATACCGGGGTCGCAGGCGAACTCATAACTCCCGTCGTCGCGCCGCTGCGCGCTGTGCGTTGCCATGTGCCGCCACTGTTCGTCGCTGAGCGGTCCCCAGGTGGAACAAGCGTCGCGCAACGTACTCTCAATCTCTTCGATCGAAGCGAAGCTCGTGCTCTGCCCCATATAGCCTTTAAGCCGCAACAGCGCGGCCCACGGTACCAGCGCCCCAACGTCGTTTAGCACCAGGCGGCGGATCGGGGAATTGAGCTGACACGCCAACAGCATGCCGATCAGGCCGCCCATGGAAGTGCCGACCCAATCCACCCACGGTCGTTCAGCGTCGCTACTCGACCACGGCAGCAGACGCGACAACGTGGACGCGGCGCGCGGAGCGGTCACGCGCGCGATCAGCGCGGCGGCGTCGGCCTGGTAGAGCGGGAAGCCGTAGTCTTGTTTGTGTTGCAGCCAATCACTGCGGCCGCGGCCGGCGACGTCCATACACACGATGCGGCAATCGTTCTCCAGCGCGTGCGCCAGCCAGTCGAAGTCCCGGCTGTTGCGGGTCAAACCATGCGCGCAAATAACCACGTGCGGATTGGCCGGGTCTCCCCACTCGGTGTACGCGATCCAGTGAAACCCATGTGGGCCGAGGCTCCAAAATCCATTAGCTCTCATCTCCATGAAGAGCTAGTAGCCGCGCCGCGCGCGGCGGTAGATCAAGACCAGCGAGAGCGCCAGCAGCACACACACCGCGAGAAACCAGGGTGCGGGGCGCTGCACGTTACGCACTTGTGCCCAATGCGCGCCGCCGTCCTCAGTGGAGAGGAGAGTCGCGCTTTGTCCGGCCGCCCAGCCGCGCTGGCCGTCGGCGAGCATGACGATCGCGCGCAGCGCCGCCGTGGTGCCGCTGCCCAGTTCGCGCCAAGTTCCTCCGCCATCTTGCGTCGCCAGAATGGTGCCGCCATCGCCGGCCGCCCAGCCGTGTTTGCCGTCGTCCGACAAAGTCACGGCATGCAGCGCGGCTTTGGTGCCGCTCACTTGGAAATGCCACGTGAGCCCGCCGTCGCGTGTGGTCAGGATGGTGCCGGCAAAGCCCACCACGCATCCGCGCAGCCCGTCCTTCAACATCGCAATCGACGCAAGTGAACTGGTGGCGCCGGTAGTGAGCGGCGTCCAACTGGCACCGCCGTCTTGCGTGCTGAGCACAGTAGACTTTTCTCCAACGATCCAGCCGCGTAAGCCGTCTTCCAGCATCACGATCGAATTGAGCGTGACGCGTGTTCCGCTGTCGTGCAACTTCCATGAGGTACCGCCGTCGCCGGTGCTAACGATGCTGCCTTCGGCTCCGACTGCCCAGCCGCGCCGTCCGTCGTCCGCGAAGAAGATGGAGGAGAGTTTGGCCCGAGTAGCGCCAGGTTGCGACTGCCAAGTCATGCCGTGGTCGTGTGTTGCGAAGATGACCCCGCCGGCTCCGGCAATCCAGCCTTGACCGCTGTCACCCGGCAAACTGAAAGTCGCGTAAAGCGTGTTTGCTGTCCCGCTGCTGCGAATTTGCCAAGTGCTCCCGGCATCATCGCTGACCAGAATGGTGTCGTCGTCCCCGATCGCCCATGCGCGCTGACTGTCCGTCGTCACTGCGATCCCGGTCAGCGACGCCTTGTTGCCGTTCGAGTGTGCGCGCCAAGTAACGCCCGCGTCGCGAGTTTCGAGCAGCGTTCCATCGTCTCCGACAATCCAGCCGCGTTTCGCTTCCCGCTTGGTAAAAAAGATTTCAAAAAAATCGTGCTGGCTACTTTCCGGCATTGCCACCGCATTGAGCGACCCGCGTGTGCCGCTGTTAAGTTTGCGCCAAGTGACACCGCCATCGACCGTTGACATGACGAGTCCGTCATTTCCAGTGACCCACAATCGACGCGCGTCTGATGCCAGCGAAACCGAACCAAGCCGTACCGTTGTGCCGCTGGTCTGAGGCAGCCAGGTGGCGCCGCCGTCGACCGTCGCCAGAATGGTGCCTTCCGCGCCGACCGCCCAGCCAAAATGGCCGTCGCCGAACATAGCGACGGCATTCAGATTTCGAGCGGTACCGCTTTCCTGGGCCTGCCACGTGCCACCGCCGTCGCTGGTTGACGATATCGCCCCACCATCGCCGACCACCCAGCCGCGCCGACCGTCGCCCAGCATATAAATCGCGCGCAACTTCGCGCCTGAACCGATGGCGCTCGCTTGCCAACTGGCGCCGCCGTCGCGCGTCATAAGAATCCAATCGTCGCCCACCGCCCAGGCACGCGTTCCATCGCTGTGCGCAACGATCGCACTGAGCGAAACTTGCGGTTCGACCGCTTGCGCTTGCCAGATGGCGCCGCCATCGCGAGAATTCCAGGTGGCGCCGCCATCGCGAGTATTGAGGATGGTGCCGTGGTCGCCGACTGCCCAGCCGCGTTCGCCATCCTCCAGCATGACCACGCCGCGCAGCGTGGACGTGGTGCCGCTGATCTGCACTTGCCACGAAATGCCGCCATCCGAGGTCGAGAGGATGGTCCCGCTTTGCCCGACGGCCCAGGCGCATGCTCCGCCCTGCACGACATGCAATGACAAGAGATCCGCGTCGCGGATGACGCCACGTGAAAACGCGTTGCGCTCCAGCGGATAGCGCCAGCCGTCGAGCGAGAGTAGCGACGGCGACTTTTCAAACGGAAACGGAAAGGGCGACTGGTGTTCCTGCACCCCATACGCCACGGCGAACAAGACCCACACCGCGATGAGCGCGATCACGCAGTTGCGCCGTGTCGCGTTAAACAAGGGCGCGCTGTCTTCCGCGTGCCGGCCCCTTCTTTTTCTTTTTTGATTTGCCATCGGCTTGAAAAATTACAGCGGCGGGAGTTCGACGCCTATTTGTTCAAGTATGCCGCGCGGCGCTCCGCCCGGAATCTTCTCCGGATTAATTTCCACAATCTTGTTGTCGGCGACTTTGTAGAAAAAGTAATGCTCGGGAATCTTTACCGCGCGTCCGGTCGGAGGAATGGGCTCCATTCCGGGCATGGCCCAGATTCCGAGATGGGTTCCGCCTTGCCGCCACTTCACCGCATAGCAGCCTTCGCGCACTTCCACCGGGTCGTGGTCGTAACTCCAGTCGGGGAATCCGTTGTACAGAGCGCGCAGCATGGCGAGCGTTTCGGTCTTGTCGAGCACTCGGGTCGCGGCGATAAACCGCAGATTCTCGGCAACCGTCCCCGCGATGCGCGCCACATCGTGCGCGCGCAGTCCGTCCATATAATCCTGCAAGACGGCCGGTATCACTGGATTCATCACTGTGCCCTCACGCTGCGTTATGGATCGCCGTACACTGCTCGGATAAGCGTAAGAATTGTCGCATGTCACGCGCGAGGCCGCATCACCGATACACTGCACACAATGAGCAGGCGCTTGAAACTTTACGGCCTCGCCGGGATCGCGTTGGTCTCCTGTTGCTACGCGCAGGCGCCGCGCCCGGTCGAATTGCATCAGAGGCTAGCCGTCTCTCCCGGCGGCAGCGTTGTCGCATTGACGTTGGACGCGTGCAGCGGCGGCTTCGATCGCACGCTGATCGACTATTTGATTGCTCAACGTATTCCGGCGACCGTCTTCGCGACTCGCAAATGGCTGCGCCGCAATCGCGCCGGGATTAGTTTGCTGCTCCTGCATCCCGAATTGTTCCAGATCGAGAATCACGGGATGGATCATCGGCCCGCGGTAATCGGCAAAGACCGTCAGGTGTACGGGATTACCGGACATCGCAACACCGCCGGCTTGATCCGAGAAGTTCTCGGCGGCGCGGCCGAGATCACCCAACACCTGGGCGTTGCGCCGCGCTGGTATCGCGGCGCGACGGCGGTGTATGACGCGGACGCAATCAAATTCATCCAGGGCATGGGTTACGGCATCGCTGGCTTTTCAGTTAACGCCGACCAGGGCGCAACACTGTCCTCCGCGGCAATCGAGGGCAGACTTGCGCGCGTGGTCAACGGCGACATCATCATCGCGCATATGAACCGGCCCGATTCAGACACGGCGCAAGGACTGCAACGCGGGCTCGACGCGCTGGCCCGACGCGGGTTCCACTGGGTGAAGCTAGGCAACGCGTCCGTGCGCGCCGTGCCTTAGCGCTTCAACCCATTACTAGGCCGCTTGCGACTGGCGGCGCAAGGTATGCTCGCCGATTCCCAGCGCGGTGGTGATGGCGAGCGCCTGAAACACGCCGATCATTACGAATAGCCAGGCCGGATGGCGCGCGTCCATCAGCGCGCCAAATAGCAGTGGTGATATCGCAAAGCCAATATCCAAACCCGAATACACCACGCCGTAGACGCGCCCGGTCGCGCCGCGCGGCGAGGCGGCGCGAACCAGCAGATCACGTGACGGGCCGGCGATGCCGTTGCCAAATCCCATCAGGGCCAGCAACACGATCACCAGCGCCGATGGCAGCCAGCCTCCCGCGGTGAATACCGCGACCACCCCGGCGAGTGCCAATGCAATCGCCACCACGCGATCGTGCTGCGATGTGCGCGCGGCGAGAAATCCTCCGGTGACGAGACCGCATGCGCTGCCAAGCATGTAGGCACTGATGCACGTTGTCGCGAACGCGAGCGACATGCCGTAGATATCGCGCAGCGCGCTGGTGGCAAAGCTTTGCACGCCGCCAAACGACATGGTAGCGATGAAAAAGAATGCGAAGCACATCCACACTGCGGGCAGGCGCATGAAAGCAAGCGCGGGCTCGGCTGCCTTGCGCGTGGCGGAGCGGTCGTTGCCGTCGGTACGCGCGTAGCGCAACAGCGAACGAAACCACCACAGCGCGGCGAGCACGCCGCACGCCAGCAGCCCCGCGCAGAACAAGGCGACGCGCCAACTGGAGAACACGGTAATGCCGGCGAGAAATAACGGCGCCAGCGTCCACCCCAGCGTACCGGAGAGGCCGTGCACACTGAACGCGTAGCCGAGCCTCGGCACCGACACCTTGCGATTGAGAATGGTGAAATCGACCGGATGAAATACGCTGTTTCCCAGGCCGGCAAGCCCTGCGAAGAACAACAATGTCGCGTAGTTCGGACTGATCGAAAGACCGAAGGCCGCTGATGCAAGACAGGCCATGCCCGCCCACAGCACCGGTAAAGCGCCCACGCGATCGACCAGAAATCCCCCCAGCGCCTGACCTACGCCGGAGACGATGAAGAATGCCGACATCAAAAAACCAAGCTCGGCATAACTCAGCGCAAAGGCTTCCTTTAACCACGGAAACAAAGGCGCGAGAATCAAATGAAAAAAATGCGAAGTGCCGTGGGCCACTCCGATCAGGCCGATCACTTGCGCGTCCCGGCGCAGTGAATTGGGTGGGTTCGCGGAAGAAGAGGTCGTCATGTACTTTCAGTTCTCGATGCAAAGGGTAAGGAGGCCGAGACAAGGCGCCACGTCCGTGATTTGCTTACTTCGTGTGGTGCGGAGCGCTAGTTTATCAGCCCGTCAGCAGAGAATTTTCTTAAAGACCCTTGCGCGTAACCGAGTTACACGGGAGACGCGAACAATCTTTGAACACGAAGAAGCTAGCGTCAATCCACTGCGCAAACACGGATTCATCAATTGCACCGATAGTACCGTTCAGCAAATCCCTCGAGAGTCCGCGGATTTGCGCCGGATGTGACCTCAAGCTACACACTGTTACTAGCGGACGTTACCCTGGCCCGACATTTACCTGTCATAGACTACAGTGAACTGCGTAGATGAGAATTCGTCGGCGCGGTGTCGAGATCTCGTGTGCGAAAAATCGCTTGATTTGTGTGCCTTCCTTCGACACAATTCGGCGTCAGTTAAGCGCAAGTCTTGGCCGCGCCAGCTTTGGATTGAGAGCGGAAAACGAACTGACCAACGGGATTGCACTGCGTTGGTCGCGGGCTTCGCTTCGTGGTGAACAGCAATTTTTTGAAAGGGAGACCTAACGTGAATACTCGAATTCGAGTGGGGCTGAAACACGCCTTGCTTCTGTTGTTGTCTGCTTCGGCTTTCTCATTGACGCTCGACGCGAACGCGCTGCCATCGTTCGCGCGGCAAACCGGCATGGCGTGCAGCGCATGTCACTTCCAGAAGTTTCCCGCTCTGAATCAATTTGGCCGTGAATTCAAGGCGAGTGGTTTTACCTTGACCGGCAAGCAGGGTTTGATCGAAGGAGAGAACATTTCATTGCCTGAAGTCCTGAACGCGAGTTTGTTTACCAAGATTCGTTATCGGAGAACCAATGGCGAGGAGATTCCCGGCGCGAGAACCACCAATAGCGGTGAGCTGAACTTCCCGGACGAATTCGCCGTGTATTTCGCCGGGCGCGCGGCGGAGAATATTGGATTTATGGTGGAAGGCCAGATGGCTACGCCGAGCGAGCCGTTTCTGGGGGGCTTCAAGTTGCCATTCAGTTACGAAGTTGGCCCGGTCAAGCTCAGTGCAATTCCGTTTACGACGGCGGACTTGGGCGCGCCGTTCGGATTCGAGGTACTGAGCACGGGTGCGGTGCATAACATTAAAGTTTCGGAGCATGGCGAAGAGACTTCGGCGCAGCAATACCTGGGCACCGGTACCGCCGCCGAGGGTTTGGCGTTGGTCGCGTAAAACTCAATGGCGCACTTGAACATCACCAAATGGTCACCCAATCACGTCGCAAGCGCGCAGGAGCGTGAGAATGGTGCTCCGTCGGCAACTTATTTCCGTGCCGCCGTCACGCCGGCGTATCAAGGTTGGGACTTCGGGTTTGGGTTGCAATCGTGGCGTGGTTCTGCGAAAGGTGACGCCGCCGGAATCTTGAAGGAGTTCAGGACCGAAGCATATGCGGTCGATGCGCAGGCGCAAGGCGAAGTGGGTGGCATGCCGCTCGGCGTATATCTCACCTACGGCAAGGCTAAGGCCAGCGATCAAAGTGGCGGACCACTGAACCTTTTTAACGATAAGGCGCGCGATAAAAAAGCCAGCACCATTACCGCGGAGCTGGGCTTCATTCCCAACCGCGTAATCGGACTGATCGCGTATCGGAAGGGTGATACTGGCGACGATACTAACAGCACGGACAACGCATGGACCTTGGGCTTGAACTATAAGTATCGTCAGAACGTGATCTTCAGCGTGTTCCATTCGAAACGCTCGGGGGATCATTACGACGTCGGACAACCCGCACTGGATCCTGGCGGCACCGGCACCTCGTTGACGACCTTTATGGTGCAAGCAGGCTTCTAGACTTGAATCCGGCGCGGAGGCTTAAGCGCCGCGCTGAAATTTTTGCCAAGACAGCCGGACGCGCGAAGCGAGCGAGTGGTCTCCGGTTTTTTTTCGCATGCGAATTCCTACCAGGATAAACGGAACGTGAAGAAAAGTTTTGTCTCGATTAGCGTGCTGCTCCTACTCAATGCATGCGCGACGCCGAAGATACCAGCAACTCCGGTCAGCGCCGCTTCGAACGGAGCAACGCTCCCGATCAGCGTGAGAGTCGAAGGCTACGCCGACGCGCGTGCCGCCGCGCCTTCGCCGGTGATCGGACGCATCAGCGAAACGGTGTCGGATATCGCCGGCACTGAACTGCGCGTGGATCAGCCAGTGTCCGCGCGCGTGGAAGTGCAATTACGCAAACAACTAAGCGCCGCAGGTTTGCGCGTGGTGGAGAGCGGGCCGGCGGATTATGTAGCGAGCGGCGCGGTGCGTGAGATGCGTTTGGACGTCGCCGCGCGAGATGAGCTATCGCTTTCCATCGAAACTCGCTTCGTTGATGCCGCGGGCATGGTCACTTGGGCCGGGGTGGTGGACGAAAAGACCGACCGTTACGCGGGGGTGTCCGGCAACTCACGCGCTTCGATCCTGCGCTTTCTCGATGACGGCTTGAGTAAAGTAAGCGCCAAGGCAGTGAATGAACTGATCGCTACTTTGCGGCGCGCGCGGCCGGAAGCATTTGCCACGGAAGCGCAGGTGGCACGCTCGGCGGCGGGCGTGACCGTGCTCACGCAGGCGGCTCCCGCGGCGAGCGCGCCAACCGCAGCAAGTAGTTCGACCGCGACGGGCAGACTGAGTGTCCGCACCGATCCGCCGCGCGCCAAAGTCATAGTTGATGACGTTTATCAAGGTCTTTCGCCGCTGGACATCGACTTGCCGGCTGGCGTACATGCATTACTCATTAGGCTAAGTGGCTTTCAGGATTCAATCGAAAAAGTGGCCATTCGAAAAGATCAGGCGACGGAGTACGAAGTCAACCTGCAAAGATAGGCGCAGCAGGCTAAAAAAACACCTGTATCAGTCGATAAGCAGGTCGAGCCTTTTCGATCTGCCGTGTAAACCATGCAGGAAAGCATCCCGGTCCAATCTCTTCACATCGGCATGTTTGTCGCCGATCTCGATCGGCCGTGGCTGGACACCGCGCTTCTGACGCCGGGATTCTTGATTGAGAGCCCAGAGCAGATCACTCAATTGCGCGAATTCTGCGAATTTGTAGTGGTGGACTGGATGCGCTCGGCTGGCGAATATGCGCCGCGTGCGCTCGCCAACGGCGAGATCGTGTCTCGAATCCCGTGGCCGAGCGCCCCACGGTCGTCGCGCCCGCATACGGTGGCAGAAGAGGCGTCAGTCCGCGCTGACCTGCCGCCGCCACAAGCAGTCTCGTTGTGGGAGTCCCTTCGAAGTCTGATGTGGCGCCGGCCGAGACAAATCGAGAAACCGCATGACGAGAATGCTGGCGGCGAGGTCATACAGTTCGCTTCGCAGAAATCGTTTTTGCCGCACCACGTCCCTATCACCTATTACGCAGCCACTTGCAGCGTCGGCGAAGAATTGCCGCGCGCCGAAACGGTCGACGCGCGCACCGGAGTCGTGTTCCAGCAGTTGGCGCATGACATACTCGCAGACAAGGAAATTCGGTTAGACGCGTTGGAAGAGGTGGTTGGCGCCATGGCGGACAGCGCGGTGCGCAATCCGGACGCACTGATGCGGGTCGCAGGTCTGCGCGAACACGATACAGCGATTTACCCACATGGGCTGAGCGTCGCTGTTCACTTGCTCGCGTTTGGGCGCCATTTGGGATTTCCGCGCGGGTATCTTGTTCGGCTTGGCATGGTCGGGCTCCTGCTTGACGTCGGTATGTTGAAAGTGCCCGAGGCGATCTTGAACAAGAAAGTCATCTTGAGCAGCGACGAGTTTGCCGCAGTGAAACTACATGTGGCGCACGGCATGACGATTCTGCGTGCAATGCCCGGCCTGCATCCAGACGTCGCGGAAGGAATCGCGCAACATCACGAACGCGAAAACGGCAGCGGCTATCCGGCCGGCCTTCCAAGCGAGCGCATCGGCACCTTCGGCAGGATGGCTGCGATTGTCGATACGTTTACAGCGATGACCGCGCGACGTACTTACCGCGAGCCAGCCGCCGCGTTTGAGGTATTGCGCGCGCTGAGTGGATGGGCGGGTACCTCATTCAACGCTCCGATGGTCGAGCAGTTCATTCAGTCGATCGGTGTCTTCCCGGCTGGCTCGCTGGTGGAGCTCTCAACCGGCGAAGTGGCGATGGTGGTGAGCCACAATAAGGCGCACCGCCTTAAGCCGCGTGTGTTGATCATCATGGCACCGGACAAATCACCTACCGCGCATCCGATCAACCTTGACTTAATGCACCAGGCGGTCGTCGCCGGCAACGATCCGGTGCACGTGGTGCGCGGACTTCCGGTCGGAGCGTATGGGGCCAATGCGCAGAAGGACCGCCTCGGCTAGTGCCCATAAATAATGCAAGCTGCGGCGCGGTGTGGCGCGGGAGCAACGCGCCCAGTGAGCATAGGTGCTGGCACTGCGCCACGAGTCAGTCCTGACGCGAACGCAACTCGCGTCGAATGATTTTTCCTGTAGCAGTCGTTGGCAGCGAATCGACGTAGCGCACCTGGCGCGGAAATTCATGCGCGGCGAGTCGTGTGCGCACATGCTGCTGCAATTCCGCAGTCAAGGTATCGTCGGGCGCGAAGCCAGGTCTTAGTACGACATAGGCCTTCACGATCTCCGTGCGCTGTGCGTCCGGCGCGCCAACCACCGCGGCGAGCTGCACCGCCGGATGCGACAACAAACAATCTTCGATCGGGCCGGGGCCGATTCGATAGCCGCCGCTGGTGATCACATCGTCGTCACGTCCGACGAAGGTAAGATAACCTTCCGAGTCAAGCGTACCGGTGTCACCGCTGAGCAACCAATCGCCCACAAATTTCTCGCGCGTCGCGTTCTCGTTGCGCCAATAGCCGAGAAACAAAACCGGGTCCGGCGCGCGCATCGCGATGTTGCCGACGCTGCCGTCGGGCAGAAGATTCCCACTGTCATCGACGATGGCCACCTTGTGTCCCGGCGCGGCCTTGCCGATGGCGCCGGGCTTGGGCGGAAACCATCTGGAACACGACGACACCACCATGTTGCACTCGGTCTGGCCGTAAAACTCGTTGATGTCGATTCCGAAATTTGCACGGCCCCACTCCAGCATCTCCGCACCCAGCGATTCGCCGCCGCTCGCGATGCTCCTCAGATTGAGCTTCCAGCGCGACAGATCCGGCAACGCGCGCAGCATCTTCAGCGCCGTGGGCGGCAGAAACGCATTGCGCACTGCGTGTCTTTGCATCAGGTTCATTGCCGCGACGGCGTCGAATTTCTCAAAGCGATGCGCCAGCACCGGGATACCGTGATGCCAGGCCGGCATCAGCACGTCCATCAGACCGCCGATCCACGCCCAGTCGGCAGGCGTCCACAGCAAATCGCCGGGCTGTCCCAGCAAATCATGCGACATCTCCACGCCCGGTAAGTGCCCGAGCAAAGATCGATGCGCGTGCAGCGCGCCTTTGGGCGATCCGGTCGTGCCCGAGGTATAAATGAGCAGCGCCGGGTCTTCGGCGCGCGTGCGATGCACCTCGAAAGTGCTTGAAAGCGGCGCCGCGCATCGATGCAAATCGAGCGCGCCCGCGGCGTCGCCGTCGATGCAGAAGACCTGTGCGAGCTCAGGACACGCGGCGCGAATCTGTATGATCTTTGCGAGGCCGATCTGATTGGTCACCAGCAATTTGATGCCGCTATCATTCAACCGGTAGCGCAGCGCATCGACGCCAAACAAGGTGAACAGCGGCACTGCGATGGCGCCGATCTTATACGCCGCGACATGACACAACGCCGTCTCGGGCAATTGCGGCAGCAAAATGCCGAGCCGGTCGCCGACCTGCAAGCCATGCGCGCGAAACAAATTTGCGAGCTGATTCGAGCGCTGCTTCAGATCGGCGAAAGTTGCACGCTCAACCGTGCCGTCGTGCCGCTGATGAATCAGCGCGAGGCGCGTTGGTTCATGCGCCCATTTGTCGCAAACATCGATGCCGATATTGAAGAATTCCGGAATGTTCCAATGAAACGCGGAACACACTGCGGCGTAGGAGTCGAGATGTGCGAGCATCGACGCGTGCTCGTGTCGTCGTGCAAACAGCGCGTCAGGGGAGGACTTTCACCTTGCGCACGAACTCCAAGGTGTAGGCCTTGCGATAGTCTACCTTGGGGTCAACCAGCCCGGCACCGGCCATGAAGTCGAAAGTCTGCTTCCAGCGCGCGTCAGTCATGGTGAACAGCCCGAGTTTGCGAGCATCGCCGCCGTCGACCAACTGAAACTCTTTCATCTTGGCCACACTGAAGGCGAGCAAATCATCCTCTATTTGCGGATTATTTTGCTTGATGAGCTTGTTGCCCGCTGCCGGATTCTTGAGATAACTCTTCCAGCCAAGCGCCGAGGCTTCGACAAAACGGCGAATCACATCCGGTTTGGTCTGTACCGTCTTGGTGAGCGCCATCACGGTCTGCGAGTAGGGCGGGTAGCCGAAATTGGCGAGCAAGAAAACTTTCGGCTTCACTCCCGCTTTCTCGATTGAATAAGGCTCCGAGGTGGCATAGCCTTGCTGGGCGTTTTTCTTATCGGCGAGAAACGGCTGCACGCTGTAGGCATAAGGCCGTTTCTGCTCGTCGCTGAAACCGTATTTGGCCTTGAGCCAGGGCCAGAAAGTGGTTTCGCTCGCCGCGCCGATCAACAAGTTGCGCTTCTTCAGCTCTTCGATCTTGGCGACGTCCGGGTGTGCGATCAGCGCAACCGGATCGTACTGAAAGTTCGCCGCTACCGTGACCACCGGAAGATTCTGCTCAATCGCTTTGATGGTCTGAATGTCATAGCCCATTACCAGTTCGGCCTGTTCGGCGAGTAAGAGCTGCATCACGTTAACCTGCGGCCCGCCCATTTTCACCGTGACGTCGAGATCATATTTTTGGTAAATCCCCTCGGCTACCGCTTGATAAAACCCACCGTGCTCGGCCTCCGCGTACCAATTGGTAAGAAAGGTGATCTTGTCCAATGCGATGGCATTGAGCGGCAGTACACCAAACACGACCGACAGAAAAACCGGCAGACGAAGACGCATGGCACTCTCCATGATCAAATGGGCCGATAGTGTAACGCCAAGCGCGCTGATGCCTAGG
>JAYUZG010000193.1:0-12207 GCA_043751985.1 Betaproteobacteria bacterium | reverse complement strand
CCGCACCCATTCATGCCACCCACACACGCAATCGGCTACATCAACACAATATCGTATTGCTCTTGTGTGTACAGCGTTTCAACTTGCAGCGAAATCGGTTTGGCGATGAAATCTTCCAGCAGCGCGAGACTCTGCGATTCTTCATCGAGAAATAAATCGACCACTTGTTGCGAGCCCAGAATGCGGAATTCTTTCGCATCGAACTGTCTTGCCGCGCGCGCAATTTCGCGCGCAATTTCATAACAAATGGTCTGTGCGGTTTTCACTTCACCGAGACCCTGGTAAGTGGGGCAGGGCTCACACAGAATGTGCAGCAGCGGGTCAGGGCAGTCTTGCCCTGAGCATGATCAAAAGCGGCAGCAACGCAGGAACGTCGCTGCGGACTATGCTCCACAGCGTATCGTTGTCGATACCGAGATAACCGTGGATCAGCCGGTTGCGCGTGGCAATAACGAGCCGCCACGGTATGTGCCCGTTTGCGGCGCGCAGTGTCTCCGGAATGTGGGTGGCCGCCTCACCGATCAACTCCAGATTGCGTACCGTGGCGTCGTAATTGAGCCCACTGGCCACAAACGCGGTTTGATCGAAGCCGTCTGAATACGCGATTACCTTTTCGGCAAATGAGATCATGTCGTCCAGGTAAAAGCGCCATGCGCGCGGCGCGGAGTCAGACATGCACCGCCTCCCTTTGGATAAAGGGCCGCAGTTCCGCGCGCAACGCTTTCTCAGTGACCAGATCGACCGGAGCGCCGAACAAATCTTCCAGATAGAACTGGACTCCGAAATAGCGATCCGATGTCGCCGGTCCGTCGAACGCCACCAGAATGTCTACGTCGCTGTCGGCATCGGCGCTATCGCGCGCGGTGGAACCGAACAGCGCAAGCTGCGTCACGCCATAACGGGCGGCTAACACCGGTTTGCTTTGAGTAAGTAACTTAAGGGCCTGCACGCGCCTCATAACGTCTCTCTAGTTTGGCCGGCTACATCAACACAATATCGTATTGCTCTTGCGTGTACAGCGTTTCAACTTGCAGCGAAATCGGTTTGGCGATGAAATCTTCCAGCAGCGCCAGGCTTTGCGATTCTTCATCGAGAAATAAATCGACCACTTGTTGCGAGCCCAGAATGCGGAATTCTTTCGCGTCGAACTGTCTTGCCTCGCGCACGATCTCACGCAAAATTTCATAACAAATGGTCTGCGCGGTTTTCACTTCACCTCGGCCCTGACACGTGGGACAGGGCTCACACAGAATGTGCGCCAGGCTCTCGCGCGTGCGCTTGCGCGTCATCTCCACCAGACCCAGCGCGGTGAAACCATTCACCGTCATGCGCGTGCGGTCGGGGGCGAGCGCTTTCTTCAGTTCAGCTAACACCGACTGCCGATGCGGTTCATTTTCCATGTCGATGAAATCGAGCAGGATGATGCCGCCCAAATTGCGCAGGCGCAGTTGACGCGCGATCGCCTGCGACGCTTCGAGATTAGTCTTGAAAATGGTGTCGTCAAAATTGCGCCCGCCGACGAAGGCACCGGTGTTGACGTCGATGGTGGTCAAGGCCTCGGTCTGGTCGATGACCAGATAGCCGCCGGACTTCAGTTGCACTCGCCGCGCCAGCGCCTTCTCGATTTCGTCTTCCACGCCGTACAAATCAAATAACGGCCGCTCGCCGCTGTAATGCAGCAAGCGGCTGCCCAAGTTGGGGTTGTATTCGTGGGCGAAGCCTTGCATTTTCTGAAAGGTTTCGCGCGAGTCCACCAGCAGGCGATCGCATTGGTCGCTGACAAAATCGCGCAGCACGCGCAGGCTCAAGTCCAGATCCTGATTGAGCAGCGCGGGCGCAACCACCGACTGTGCCTTGTCCTGAATGCCTTTCCAAAGCTTGCGCAGATAATCGATGTCGGACGCGAGTTCGTTCTCGGTTGCGGCTTCCGCGAGCGTGCGAATAATGAATCCGCCCGCCTCGTTCTCGGGCAGCAAGTGCTGCAGTTTCTCTTTGAGAAGCGCGCGTTCCGCTTCGTCCTCGATGCGCTGGGAAATCCCGATGTGCGACTCCTGCGGCAGATACACCAGCAGGCGTCCGGCCACGCTGACTTGCGTGGACAAGCGTGCGCCCTTGGTACCGATCGGATCTTTGATCACTTGCACCAGCAATTTCTGGCCGTCGTTCAAGATGCGCTCGATCGGTTTGGTTTCCTGGTGATTCTGGCGCTGCTCCCAGATATCGGCGACATGCAGAAACGCCGCGCGATCCAGCCCGATGTTGATGAATGCCGACTGCATGCCGGGCAACACGCGGCTCACTTGCCCGAGATAAATATTGCCGACCAGACCGCGGCTGCCGGTGCGCTCGACGTGCAGTTCCTGTACCACGCCTTGCTGCATCATCGCGACACGCGTTTCCTGCGGGGTGACGTTGATCAATATTTCTTCATTCACGGAATGATCACTCCAAATTGCTTTAACAAGACCAGTGTCTCGAACAGTGGCAGACCCACGACGCCAGAATAACTACCGCTCAGGTTTGCCACGAATCCTGCGGCCGGACCTTGAATGCCGTAGCCGCCGGCCTTATCCATCGGCTCACCGCTCGCAACGTAACGCGAGATTTCATCTTCAGCGAGGTCGCGAAATTGCACTTCAGTCGTTGACACATCTTGCTCCAACCGGTCTTCGTTCTTGACGGTAACCGCGGTGTGCACGAAGTGCTTTCTTCCCGATAGCGCGCGCAACATCGCGCTTGCCTCGTCCGCGTGCGCCGGCTTGCCGAGTATCGCACCGTTGAGCGCGACGGTGGTGTCGGCGGCGAGCACCGGGCGCGGCGCGAGACCTTGTTGCCGTACTCTGGCCCAGCCGGCGTGCGCCTTGATGCGCGCAACGCGCACCACATAGTCGTGAGGTGGTTCTCCTGTATGCGGTGTTTCATCGACTTCGCCTTGCGCGCCTTCGCTTAATTCCAAAATTTGAAACACGATGCCGACTTGAGACAAAAGCTCACGCCGGCGCGGACTCTTCGATGCGAGATAAATCGTTTTTCCCGTAGCGGTCATTCGCGATGATAAGGATGATTTTTGAGCAGCGAGAAGACCCGATACAACTGCTCGACCAGCACCACGCGCGCGAGCGCATGTGGCAGCGTGAAAGCCGACAAAGCCAATTGCAATTCGGCTTTTTTCTTCAGGCTTGCGTCGAGACCGTCAGCGCTGCCAATAACAAACGCCACGTCGCGGCCGTCCTGCATCCAGCGCTCGAATTTCTCCGCCAACTGTAGCGTGGTCAGCATGCTGCCACGTTCATCCAGCACCACGCGCAGCGCGCCCGCGGGCAACGCCGCCTCAATGCGCGCGGCCTCCGTTGCGAGCCGTTGCGCAATCGCCATGCCGGTACGAGTGTCAGGCTTGAGCTCGGACAACGTGCAATTTATTTCGCGCGGCAAGCGCCGCAGGTAATCGTCAACACCGGCCTTTATCCACACCGGCATTCGATGACCTACTGCGACGATGTGCAGCTTCACGCCCGCACGCTCGCGCGTTACGCCGCGCCAGGCTGCAAGCTCGCTGGCGATGAATGGGGTCGATGTGTCACCGGAGTGCTGCCGCCCCAGAGCTGTTCGAGATTGTAATAAGCGCGCGCGGCCGGTTGCATGACGTGGACGACGACGTCGCCCAAATCCACCAGCACCCACTCGCCGGTTTCTTCGCCTTCGACGCCATGCACGCGTGCGCCGATCGCGAGCAGTCGATCGTGCACATGATGCGCGAACGCCTTGGTCTGCCGCGTCGATTCGGCGCTGGCCACGACCATGTAATCGAACAGCGTATTGAAGCGGCGCACATCGAGCGTAATGACGTCGCGCGCCTTGATTTCTTCGAGCACGTCGATGACGATCTCGCGAACGGATTCAGCCTTCATTGAGTGAGCCGTAAAGTTGATGCTGGCGAATATAATCGATCACCGCGTCAGGTAGCAAATAACGCGGACTGCGGCCGCTTGCAATTAACTTTCTAATCGCAGTCGCGGAAATTTCCAGTGCGGTGGTGAGGATCGGCACAATGTGCCCGGCTGACTTCTCTCGTAGCGACGCAACGTCGCGCGTCACGCGCGAGCGATATTCGGCTTGTAACGCGGGCGGCAGACTTTGTTCGACCATGTCGAAATCGATGCCGGGCCGATGCGCGACGACGATGTGCGTGAGTTCGAACAAGCGCTGCCAATCCTTCCAGGTGGTCAGCGCCATGAATGCATCGGCACCCATCAGCAGAAAAAATGCGCGCTCCGCGCCCAACTCAACTCGCAACGCACGTAAGGTATCTACCGTATAGCTTGGCGTGGGCTGGCGGCACTCGCGATCGTCTATTGCGAACCGCGGATTTCCCGCGACGGCAATGCGCACCATCTCCAGCCGGTGCAGCGCGGAAACTTTGGGGGCATCGCGATGCCACGGCTGCCCGGCGGGAATTAGGCGGGTTTGCTCCAAGCCCAGCAACTCGGTGAGCTCCTGCGCAAAGCGTAAGTGACCGAAGTGAACCGGATTGAAGGTGCCGCCGAGAACGCCGAGTGACCCGCTGTTCACCGAGTGGTTCAGAGAAGGACGCGGCGGATATCAGACAAATTGGCGCTCAGCGAGGTGATAAAGCGCGCGCCCTGCGCACCGTCAATGGCGCGATGATCGTAAGACAGCGACAGCGGCAGCATCAGACGAGGAACGAACTGGCTGTCTTTCCACACCGGCTTCAATGTCGATTTCGACACGCCGAGAATGGCGACTTCGGGTGCGTTGATGATCGGCGTGAAATGTCCGCCACCGATGCCACCCAGGCTGGAGATCGAAAAACAGCCGCCTTGCATATCCGCAGGGCCGAGTTTTCCGTCACGTGCCTTGATGCTGGCTTCGCCCAGTTCCTTGGCCAAGGCGAGCAAGCCTTTTTGATCGACGTTGCGAATCACCGGGACCACCAGACCGCCCGGCGTGTCTACGGCAACACCGATGTGGAAATAACGTTTCAGGATCAGCGCATCGCCCGAGGGCGCGATCGAGGAATTAAATTCCGGGTGTTGTTTCAGTGCGGCGACCACCGCCTTCATGATGAACACCAGCGGCGTGATCTTCACGCCTTGCTTTTGCAGCTCTTCGCCCATCTGCTTGCGGAAGGTTTCCATCTCGGTGATGTCGGCTTCATCGTTCTGCGTAATGTGCGGAATCTGCACCCAATTGCGATGCAGCGCCGGGCCGGAAATTTTTTTGATGCGCGACATCACCTGCGTTTCGATCGGGCCAAACTTGGCGAAGTCCACCGTAGGCCAGGCGGGTAAGCCCATGCCGATTGCTGCGCCACCGGTACCGCTCGAGCCCTGCGCGATGACACCCTTCACAAACTGCTGCACGTCAAGTTGCAGAATGCGTTCTTTCGGGCCGCTTCCTTTGACCTTCGAGAGATCAACGCCGAGTTCCCGCGCGAAACGACGCACCGACGGGCTGGCGTGCGCACGTGCGAAGCCTGCCTCGTCAATGGGCGCGGAAGCGCGTGGCGGCGTGGGTGCTGACGGCGCGGCCGGCTGCGGCACAGGCGCGGCGGCGGCCGCTGGTGCTGCAGCGGGCGTTGCCGCAGGTGTTGGCGCGACGCTCGCGACAGCAGCCGCATCCGCGACCTCGAGCGTGAGAATGACCCGGCCTTGCGATACCTTGTCACCGACTTTGACTTTCATCTCGCGCACCACCCCCGCGCTCGGTGCCGGCACTTCCATTGTCGCTTTGTCGCTTTCCAAGGTGACCAGCGATGACTCCGCCTTGACGCTGTCGCCTGCCTTCACCAACACCTCGATAACCGGTACGTCTTGGTAGTCACCGATATCGGGAACCGTTACGTCAATTGTCTTCGCCATAAATATTCTTATTCCAGAAAAAAACATTTAACCACAGAGACACAGAGGCACAGAGTTGATTCGAGAGAAAAAGCACGCGGCTTATTACCTCACCGGCGCGATGCATCACCCGTTGCGATAGTATGTTGTCTCTGTGCCTCTGTGGTAAATGAAGCGCGGTCTTCAGATTGATGCGCGATCACACGGTCATTGGATTAGGTTTGTCCGGGTCGACGTGATACTTCTTGATTGCCTCGGATACTTTTGCCGCCGGAACCACGCCATCATCGGCCAGTGCCTTCAGTGCAGCCACCACCACATAGTAGCGGTTGACTTCGAAGAACCGTCGCAGTTTTTCGCGCGTGTCGGAACGGCCGAAACCGTCAGTGCCGAGTACGTGATAGGTCGAGGGAATCCAGCGCCGGATGCCGTCGGCAAACGAGCGCATGTAATCGCTCGCGGCAATTGTCGGCCCTTTGCGCCCGTCGAGGCATTTAGTCACGTGCGCAACGCGTGGCGTCTTGGCGTCAGGATGCAAGGTGTTCCAGCGCTCGCAATCGATTCCGTCGCGGCGTAATTGGGTGAAGCTCGGGCAACTCCAGATGTCGGAGGTCACGCCAAAATCTTGCTTGAGTAGCTCCGCCGCAGCCATCACCTCGCGCAGAATCACGCCGCTGCCCAGCAACTGCACGTGTGCGCTCTTCTTGTCCCCCTTGGTTTCCGACAAGAGATACATGCCTTTGAGAATTCCCGCCTCGGCGCCGGCGGGCAGCGCGGGATGGCTGTAGTTCTCGTTCATCACCGTGAGGTAATAGAACACATCCTCTTGTTCCTGAACCATGCGCCGCAAGCCATCCTGAATGATCACCGCGATTTCATAGGCGAAGGTCGGATCGTAGGAAATGCAATTCGGAATGGTGGCCGAGATCAGGTGACTGTGTCCGTCTTCGTGCTGCAAGCCTTCGCCGTTCAGGGTGGTACGACCGGCGGTTCCGCCGAGCAAGAATCCGCGCGCGCGCTGATCGCCCGCCGCCCACGCCAGATCGCCGACGCGCTGAAAACCGAACATCGAATAGTAGATGTAGAACGGGATCATGCTGACGCCGTGCGTCGAGTACGATGTCGCCGCCGCAATCCACGACGACATCGCACCCGGCTCGTTGATCCCTTCTTGCAGAATCTGGCCGTGCTTATCTTCCTTGTAGAACATCAACTGATCTGCGTCTTGCGGCGTGTACAACTGGCCGACTGACGACCAAATGCCGAGCTGGCGGAACATGCCTTCCATCCCGAAGGTGCGCGACTCGTCGGGCACGATTGGCACCACGCGCGCACCGATATTCTTGTCTTTGACCAGAATATTCAGCATTCGAACGAAGGCCATCGTGGTCGACAGTTCGCGTTCCTCGGAACTCTTAAGCAGCGGCTCGAAGGCAGATAGAGCCGGCACCTGCAAAGCGTCGCCCTTGCGCCGGCGCGACGGCATGTAGCCGCCCAGCGCCTCGCGCCGTTTGCGCATGTATTCGAGTTCGGGCGAGCCTTGCGCGAACTTCAAAATCGGAACCTCCTCCAGTTGATCGTCGGCAATCGGCAAGTCAAAGCGATCGCGGAAGGCCTTGAGCGAAGTCGTACCCATCTTCTTTTGCTGATGCGTGATGTTCTGCGCTTCTCCGGCTTCGCCCATGCCATAACCTTTGATGGTCTTGGCGAGGATCACCGTCGGCTGGCCTTTGTGCTTTGTCGCCGCGGCATACGCGGCAAACACTTTGTGCGGATCGTGACCGCCGCGATTCAAGCGCCAGATGTCGTCATCCGACATATTGGCAACCAGCGCCGTGAGCTCAGGATACTTGCCGAAGAAATGTTTGCGCACGTAGGCGCCGTCTTTCGACTTGAAAGTCTGATACTCGCCGTCCACGCATTCTTCCATGCGCTTCAACAACAGCCCGGTGGTGTCGCGTGCCAACAAGGTGTCCCAGTAACCACCCCAAATGACTTTGATCACATTCCAGCCGGCGCCACGGAAATCCGCTTCCAGTTCCTGAATGATCTTGCCGTTGCCGCGCACCGGTCCATCCAGGCGTTGCAAATTGCAATTCACCACAAAAATCAGGTTGTCGAGTTTCTCGCGCGCTGCGACGCCAATCGCGCCCATCGATTCCGGCTCGTCGATCTCGCCGTCGCCGAGGAAACACCACACTTTGCGCCCTTCGGTGTTGACCAACTCGCGGTCGGCGAGATACTTCATGAAGCGCGCTTGATAAATCGCCATCAACGGGCCAAGGCCCATCGACACGGTCGGGAATTGCCAGAAATCCGGCATCAGCCATGGATGCGGATACGACGACAAACCCTTGCCATCCACTTCCTGGCGGAAGTTCTCAATTTGCTCGTCGGTCAGCCGGCCGAGCAAATGCGCGCGCGCATACACCCCGGTCGCAGAATGTCCTTGCACGAAAACCAGGTCGCCGCCATGTTTGTCCGAGGCCGCGTGCCAGAAATGATTGAAGCCTACGTCGTACAAGGTCGCAGCGGACGCAAAACTTGCAATATGGCCGCCGACGTTGGTGTTCTTGTTCGCGCGCAGCACCATCGCCGCCGCGTTCCAGCGCACATAAGAGCGAATGCGATGCTCGATCTCATGATCGCCCGGCGAGCGCTCTTCTTGGCCTACAGGAATAGTATTGATGTAAGCGGTGTTGGCGCTATAAGGAAGATAAGCGCCGGAGCGGCGTGCGCGTTCGATCAGTGATTCGAGAATGTAGTGAGCGCGCTCCGCGCCCTCGTTCGCGATGACGCCTTCCAATGCGTCAAGCCACTCCCGCGTTTCCTGCGGATCGTCATCAGGAAGTGCAGCCATGTAGATTTACCTTCTGTTTAAAGGTTGATTCGGGGCGGACTGTTCGTCAATGCGGCATGGCGACGGCATGCGCTGAACGATGTGATCCTGCTTCTGCGTGAGCTCGACATTTGTGATGCGAGTCTCTGAATTCGAACGGAATTGTAGCATCAACACTCGTGAATCCCGTCGCAGCTATTGAAAGCGTTTCAGCGCGTCTTGTCTTTCGCGGCAGGAGGAATGCGGCCCATCAGATAAAACTCATCGTTCGCGCGCATCTCGATTAAATGCGCCATGCGATTCGACAAAGCAAAGAACGCGGTAATCGCGCCGATGTCCCAGATATCCTCGGCCGAGAAGCCATGCTCGCGCAACGATTTGCGATCCTCGTCGGTGATCGCCTCCGGCGTACGCGCGAGTTTCACCGCGAAATCCAGCATCGACTTTTGCCGTACTGTGAGGTCAGCTTTGCGATGGTCGATAGCAACCTGATCGGCGATCAACGGATTTTTCGCGTAGATGCGCAAAATCGCCCCGTGCGCCACCACGCAGTACTGGCAATGATTCACGCCGCTGGTGGCCACCACAATCATTTCACGCTCGGCCTTGCTCAGGCCGCCCTGCTTCAACATCAAGGCATCGTGATAGGCAAAGAACGCACGGAATTCATCCGGACGATGTGCGAGCGTAAGAAACACGTTCGGAATGAATCCCGCTTTCGCCTGCACTTCGAGCAACTTGTCGCGAATATCCTGCGGCAAGTCTTCAAGCGCCGGGACGGGGTAATGGCTGATGGGGTGGGTAGTCATTGGTGCTCCGGAAAATTCGAAACCTCAACGCAGAGGCGCGGAGGGCGCAAAGGACGCAGAGAAAAACATCGAGGTAATGAGTGCCGAAGCAAAGACAATCTCTTGGGTCTCTCTGTGCACTCGGCGTTCTCTGCGCCTCTGCGTTGAGAAGTTGCGTTAGTCATACTTGCGTAAATCTTCAATCACCACCTCAACGCAGAGGCGCGGAGGGCGCAAAGGACGCAGAGAAAAACATCGAGGTAATGAGTGCCGAAGCAAGGACAATCTCTTGGGTCTCTCTGCGCCTCTGCGTTGAGAAGTTGCGTCAGTCATACTTGCGTAAATCTTCAATCACCTTGCCATCGTTCGCCAAGGTTTCAGCGGGGACGATGGTGACCTCGCCGCGCAACTTGGTGACCTCGCGAATCGTCATTGCTATTGACTCTGCAATAGTGGAAGCGGCTGCATCGCGAAGCTCGCAGCGCAAGGTCATCCGATCATTTTTTTCCCCGTCATGATCGATTACCAAGCGGGCGCGCGCGATCTGATGATGACGTTTTACGATCTGATCGACCTGCGCAGGATGCACGAACAGGCCTTTCACCTTGGTGGTCTGATCCGCGCGCCCCATCCAGCCTTTGATGCGCATGTTGGTGCGACCGCACGGACTCTTGCCGGCCTGAATTGCGGACAAGTCACCAGTGGCAAATCGAATCAGCGGATACTCCGCGCAGAGTGCGGTCACTACTACTTCACCGACCTCTCCGTCGGGAACAGGATCGCCGGTTCCGGGCCGCACGATCTCGACGATCACGCCTTCGTCCACGATGAGCCCGGCCAACGGCTCGGTCTCGTAGGCGATTAGGCCGAGATCGGCGGTGCCATAACACTGACGTACGTCGATAGCGCGCGTCTTGAGAAACTCACGCACCGACGGCAACAATGCTTCACCCGAGACCAACGCCATGTTGAGACTGGAGCAATCCGCGCGCCGCTCGTCTGCTTTTTCCAGAACAATTTTCAGAAATGAAGGCGTGCCTACGTAACCACGCGGCTTCAGGTCGGCAATTGTCGCGACCTGCATGTCGGTCTGCCCGGTACCAGCCGGAAACACTGTGCAGCCGAGCGCCTGCGCCGCCATGTCCATCATGAATCCGGCGGGCGTGAAGTGGTAGGAGAACGTGTTATGCAGCAGATCACCGGCGCGAAACCCTGCCGCGTACAGCGCACGGCCGAAGCGGAAAAAATCGCCGTGTTTTCCCTGCGGATCGTAGATCGGACCGGGCGAAGAATAAATTCTGCCCAGCCGAATGAGTGCGACGGCTGTGAGTCCGCCAAACGGCGGCGTCGCTTTTTGCAAGCTCATCAAATCAGACTTGCGCGTGAGCGGCAGCGTCGCGAGCGCGGCGCGATTGACGATCGATGGTGGGTCAATGCGACTCAGCGTGTTTGCGTACGCAGATGAATTGGCCTTCGCATGGGCGATCTGCGCCGGCAGCGCGGCAAACTGCGCGCGCTCCCGCTCTGCAGGGTCGCGTGTTTCGAGGTCGTCGTAATATTCAGTCATTTCATGCCAGCCAGCGCTTGCGACGCCGGTAGTGCTTGGAGTCGCGGAAATTCTTGCGGCCGCCCGAACTGATACCGAGATAGAACTCCTTGACGTCTTCGTTGTTGCCGAGCTCCTGCGCCGGACCGTTCATCACTACGCGGCCATTTTCGAGAATGTAACCATAGTCGGCAAAGCGCAACGCGACGTTGGTATTTTGTTCCGCCAGCAGGAAACTTACTTGCTCCTTCTGATTCAGTCTCTTGACGATCTCAAAGATTTCCTCGACCACTTGCGGTGCCAGACCCATCGACGGCTCATCCAGCAGAATCATGCGCGGTCGCGCCATCAGCGCGCGACCGACCGCCGTCATCTGTTGTTCGCCACCCGAGGTGTAGCCCGCCTGACTGCTCCGTCGCTGTTTGAGTCGAGGAAAAAACGCGTAGACCTTTTCAAGGTCGGCCGCAATCTCGGCGCGGCTGGCCGAACGCGTGAAGGCGCCGGTGAGTAAGTTCTCCTCGACGGTCAGGTGCGCGAAGCAGTGCCGGCCCTCCATCACTTGCACCACGCCGCGCTTGACCAAATGCGCCGGCGTCAATTGATCCACGCGCTCACCGTCGAACTCGATCGAACCTTTGGTCACATCCCCGCGCTCGGCGCGCAGTAAGTTTGAGATTGCCTTCAGCGTGGTGGATTTTCCCGCGCCATTGGCGCCTAGCAAAGCGACAATGCGCCCCTCTTCGACGTTCAGCGACACGCCCTTCAATACCAGGATCACGTGATCGTAGATCACCTCGATATTGCTGAGCGAGAGGAGGGGCTGGTTCATCCTTAAGACCGCGATTCACCACGGAGACACAGAGTCACAGAGAGAAATTTCAATTGATTGCACCACTTCCTTCCGTCGCTCATTGCGTGAGCAAGGCAGCGGCCGCGCCGGCCCGCACGCGACTTGTTGTTCCAAAGCATTTTCTCTGTGCCTCGGTGTCTCTGTGGTTGAACCACGCGCTCAGTATCTATCCAATGTCTACTTGCAATCGCGCGGCGTAATGTTTTTTTCCGTCGCGTACTTCTTTGCACTCTCTTCAACCATCGGACGCAGGATCGAGTTATCGCCTTCGTACCAGTCGGAAACGAATTTCCATTTGGCGCCGTCCCACTGATGAATGCGTGCGT
>JAYUZG010000192.1:0-6430 GCA_043751985.1 Betaproteobacteria bacterium | reverse complement strand
ATTATCCCCCACTGTAGTTTCTTAATTGGTCTTCTCAGGTACGTCACTATCCAGCCATGATCTTATTGAGCTTTGCTTTTGAGCAAAGCTCGGTCGATTTTATAGATGCTGCCCAACGCCAAGCGCATCTATGTCCTGGCGATTTCCATGAAATACCCAAAACAATGATTTGTCAATACAGCATTCCATCCAATATGGTTTGCGAGTCGGCAACATGCTCCTACGATATTCGAAAAAACCGACGAAGAAGTGTAAAAGCCGATCGGCAGATCACTTGATCTCAATCTTCTGCCATGCTCCGGATCTCCAGCGCAGCAGCAGACTGGTTCCGAGCAGCAGCGTGTAGACCAGCGCCGCGCTCCAGCCACCGACCGCGCCGAAGCCGAACTGCGGCAGAAAATTCACCGCGCCCTGGCCGCTCTTATAGGTGAGCATGTGCGCCAGCGGCACGAATACGCCCCACGACAGTCCGAGTAAAAGATAGGTCGGGAACTTCACATCAGCCGCGCCGCGCAGACAGAATGCCGAGCCGAGATTGAGGCCATCGAAAATCTGATACGCCGCGCCGATCCACAACAAAGTCACACCCAGCGAAATCACTTCGCGCGAGAACGGGTCACTTGCAGAAGTGAACAAGGGTATCAACCACGGGCCGGAGAGACCCAGCATCAGACCCATCGCGCCCATGTAAGCGACGCACAAAGCGATCGCCGCGTTACCCACGCGCATCGCCCACGCGCGATCACCGGCGCCGATGCTTTGCCCCACCAGTGTCGTGCCGGCGAGTGCCAGGCCGACCGTCGGCAAATAGGCAATGGAAGTGAGCATCATCACGATCTGCGTCGCGGCGCCACCCACTGGGCCGAGACTGGTCTGCATGATCTGGAACAGCGCGAGCCCGGACACATCGACCGCGACGGTGAAGCCCATCGGAATGCCGAGACGCACCAGACGCGTGATCGATGCAGCCGACGGCTGCCAATTGCGTCGCGAATGAAATTGCACGTCGAGTCTGCGGCTCACAAAAACCGTGATCGCGAGGGCGAGGCCAGTCAATTGCGCAGCCATGGTGGCCCAGGCCGATCCGGCGATGCCCATGTCCAGGCGGAAGATAAACACTTCGTTCAGCAGCGCGTTCACCACTGCCACGCCGACCATGATCAACAGCGTGACACGGGTGCGGCTGATGCCGTTGAAGAAACCGTTAATTCCCCACAGCGCAACCGCAACCGGGCCGCCCAGCATGCGCGGCCCCCAGAACGCCAGCGCCGGTTGCGCGATTCCGGTCTCTAAATGAAAAGGCGCGATGAGCCACGGTCCCAACAGCGCGGCCAAGACGAACAACGGCGTCGACAACCACGCACCCCAGAATCCGGCCCACGCGGAGCGCGCCGCGCGTTCGTTGTGTCCGCCGCCGTAGGCTTGCGCAACCAGGGTCTGCACCGCCATGCCGATTCCGCCGAGCAGGAGAATCGCCACCAGCACGAACCAGTAAATAGCGCCGATGCCGGCCATCGCGTGCGTCGAAAGCCTGCCGATGAACCACGTGTCGGTGAGATTGAGCACGGCTTGCAGGCTGCTGTTGAGAAACAACGGCAGAGCCAGCGCGAGGACCGCACGCAAATCAACCTGTCGGCAGCCATCCGCGTCCAGCTTCAGCGCAGGCAGTGGCCGGGGAATCGATTGCGCGGGCGTGTGAGGTGGTGGCGTAGGCACAATCAGAATATAACAGCCAAGACACTTTGCTCACGCTGCGCCTCACGGTAAGATTCGTCCCATCATCAGACTGGGAGTTGCGCGTGGCAAAGATCATTGACTATTATTTTTCTCCGGTATCGCCTTGGACGTATATGGGGCACGAGCGTTTTGCGTCGATGGCAAACAAGCATGGCGCGAGCGTGAATGTGAAGCCGATGGATCTGGGTAAAATTTTTCCTGTTTCCGGCGGCGTACCGGTCAAACAGCGTGCTCCACAGCGCCAGGCCTATCGCTTCATGGAGCTACGCCGTTGGCGTGAATTCCTGAACGTGCCGCTTACCTTGGAGCCGAAATTTTTTCCTGTGCCGGCTGACGCGGCATGCGTGCTGATCTGCGCCGCAGCGAAGAAGCACGGCACGGACGCGGCGATGAAATTGGCGTTCGCGTGTTTGCGCGCCTGCTGGAAAGAGGAGCGCAATGTGGGCGATGATGCGACTCTCGATCAGATCGTACGAGAGCAGAGTCTTGACCCGGCGAGCCTGCGCGCGATGCAGGCGGATGCGCGCGCCGATTACGACCGATATACGCAAGAGGCAATCGAGCGCGGTGTGTTCGGCGCGCCGAGTTTCGTTATTGGCGACGAAATTTTCTGGGGTCAAGATCGATTGGAATTTGTCGAGCGGGCGCTGAGACGCGAGTGAGGTAACCATGAGTCGAATCAGTAAAGTCGAAGTTCACGTTTTCCAGTTTGACGCCAAAAATCTCAGCGCAGCGGGCGGAGGCGGGGTGGGCGCGCTGGGCGTGAAGATCGGCGCGACGACGCGGCTCACCAAGTACGCGGTGGCAATCATGACCGACAACGGCTTGCGCGGCGAGTACGTGACGCATTGGGTTGGCTCGGCGTCGGCATTGGGCAGCACGTTGATGCTGGCGCCGTACTTGATCGGGCGCGAAGCGGAACAGCGCGAAGTCTTGTTCGACGATCTCAAGCGCGAAGCGCGTCAGTTCGACCACATGGGACATGGCCCGCTCGACATCGCATTATGGGATCTGCATGGCAAGAAACTCAATGCATCTGTTTCTGAAATGCTGGGCGGTTACCGCAAACGCTTGCCGACCTACGCCAGCACTTATATGGGCGATCACGAAGATGGCCTGAACTGCAAGGAGGCGTACGGTGACTTTGCGGAGCACTGTTACGCACTCGGCTTTCGTGCCTTCAAGATTCACGGCTGGAACGAAGGTGACAAGCGTGCCGAAGCGGAGAACGTGCTCTACGTGCGCGCACGGGTGGGCGACAAGATGGAGTTGATGCTCGACCCTGCCTGCCAGTTGCGCACCTTTGCCGACGCGCTATACGTGGGGCGCGCCTGCGACGAGGCGAAATTTTTCTGGTACGAAGATCCGTTCCGCGACGGCGGCGTATCGATGTACGCGCACAAGAAGCTGCGCGAGTTGATCGACACACCGCTGCTGCAAACCGAGCACATCCGCGGCATCGAGCCCAAGGCGGATTTCCTGATGGCCGGCGCAACCGATTTTCTGCGCGCCGATCCCGAGTACGACATGGGCATCACCGGCTGCATGAAGATCGCGCACATTGCCGAGGGCTTTGGCGTTGACTGCGAGATTCACGCGGCCGGCCCGGCGCATCGTCACTGCATGTCGGCGATGCGCAACTCCAATTATTATGAATTAGCGCTGGTCGGGCCGAATTGCCCGAACGCGGTGCCGCCGGTATACAAATGCGGTTACAGCGATTATCTAGAGTCCATCGGAAAAGACGGCTGCATGCCGGTGCCGGAGGGTCCGGGGTTGGGTGTGCAATACGACTGGGATTTCATCATGAAGAATCGAGTTGCGCTGCATGAGTTCAAGTAGCCGCGTCGGCGCCGTCGCCGTGGTGTTGCTGGCTTGCGGTTTGTCATTTGCGACCGAGCCGCCGAAATCTATCGCGCTGCTCGATTTTGAAATCGAAGACGATACGCTGAAGCAAGGCGGGCCGAGCGACGAGGCGGCACACGCGCGGCGCATGCTGCTCGCCGGCGAGCAGATTCGCGCGGCTTTCCAGGCCAGCGGCAAATATCAGGTGCTGGACAACGCGCCGGCAAGCGCCACGATCGAGCGCCTGCGCAAGACCTATGACCTGCACGATTGCAATTCCTGCGAGGTGGACGTCGGCCGCGAGCTCGCAGCAGATCTCATCGCGGTGGGGTGGGTGCAGAAAGTGAGCAACTTGATCCTCAATCTCAACATCGGCATTCGCGACGTGAAGACCGGTCAAGTGATGATGGTGCGTAGCGTGGACGTGCGCGGCGATACTGATGAATCATGGCGCCGCGGTGCGGCGCGATTGGCGCAGAATATTCTGGACGGAAAGAGACGATAGAAACTAACGGCGGATTACGCTGCGCTAATCCGCCCTACGAGATCAATGCAGATGCTTCCTGCCGGGCGGCACCGCCATGGTGGACGAACCTTCGGCGCGCGGCGTGCCGTCGGCGGGGCTACGCTGATCGAATAACTGATTCACCAGCCCGACCACTTGGCGCACTTCCGCGTCGGTGAACTGACGCGCCAACAGACTCGCGACATCTTCCGTCATGCGACGGCGCTGCGCCTCGAACACTGCCTCCGCCGAGGGTCCGACAAACAGCAGAGTAAATTCGTCTTCGCCATCGTCGTGATAGAAGGACAACTCGAACTCAGCCGCCTCGCTGGTGTACGGTCCCAATAACTGAAACGCCTCTTCGATGGATTTCTGGAAATTCTTGCCGACGTCGCCAGTCCAGCAGACTTCCAATACATGTTTTTGATTGTCGTAAGCGATACCCGGTTCGTCCATATGCACGCTCTTGGCTTCGGCGAGACTTTCCACATCGACGTAATTGAGCCACGGGCGCAGCGCGGCTTCGATCTCTGCCAGCGTTGCGCCGGATCGCATCTCGACTATTCCGTGTACATGTACTTCCATTCTCATTGCGGCGAACCTCGAGGCAAAAATCAGACGGTAGGCGCCTATGATAAGGCTTTCCGCGAATGCCATCGAGTCACTGCCTTGCACTAAAATTTTGCCCCAATTGTGCTCGTGCCCAATCGAAGCGCTGCGCCTGCCATCGCCGATCGATCAGTGGCACCAGGGGCGAGGCGATAAACAAAGCCCAGATCAGCGCGTTGGGACGGAACAGCCAAAATTGCCAGCCGAATGACAGCGTGGCAACCAGTGCGGCGTAGAGCAGCCGCGCTCGCGGGTGATCGGGAATAGTCATTGGATCGGAGATCATGAAAAAACAAAACAACAGCAAGGCCCCGCTCTGCATTTGATGCCCGAGTACGCTCCAGCTTTGGCCCAGCCATAGCACGCGCGCAGCGAGCAAGCCCAGGTACGTGACCAGGAACATCCAACTGATATCCCAACGTCGCGCTTTGTTGGTGACCAGGCACCCCAGCACCACGAACCAAGCGGCATAGGCCAAATCGTTGCCCCATTGCCCGGGCGAGACCCAGGCGCCGGGGAGTAGGAGCAGCGCGCCGATCACGCCAACATTAGCGGGATTGAACACATGCTTGCCGCCGATGCGCACAATGAACTTTGAAGAAATCGCCAGCGCTGCTGCGAGCGGGTGGACCCAAAGACTGTCTGCGCGCAACAGAATGGACAAGCCAAAGCAGGTGATAAACGCACTCAGATAACCGGCCTTCTCGATTCTCAGTGCGCGTAGCCAAAAAATTTGCGCGCCGAGACCGGCACCGAAGGCGAGCAGCATCTGCGCGGGCTGCAAGGCGAAATCGCGCAGCACGACGCCGAGGCTGAGCAGCGCTCCCAGAAATACGATCTGATATAAGCGAGGGTCACGCGGAATGAATGCGCGCATGGCTTGTTTATTCATTTCCAGATCGCTTCCCACCAACGTTCGCGCGCGACCGGTGCCAGCGCGTATTTAGCGCGAATCTGTTGCACGCTCCAGCCAGTGAGCGCTGCCAGCTCGCGCGCCTCGCGCTCGTGGCGGCGTGGCAAGCCATCCAAATAGGCGCGCGCGTCGGGACATTGATCGGCGTCACCCTTCCAGGCATGGCGCAAGACATAGCGCGTCTGAAAATTGGCTTGATCGGCGGTCTCTTGAAACATCAAGTCTTCGGGAAATGTTTCCGGCGTGTAGCGCACATGCAAACGCGTGAGCATCACGTTTCCCATTGCAGTGCGCCGATCACGTGTAGCCGCCGCGGTCTCGTTTTGCCAGAACACCCCGGCTGAGCGCAATTCATCTGCGGTCAGCGGATCGGCGGAACACGGATCGCACCCATTCATGTTCCAAAAGTATTCGGTGAAGACGACTCTCAGTCCGTTGCCCTGCGCCTGGTGTGTGAACAGCGCTTTGTAGAACTCGGGAAAATCACCGCGGATGCCTACCGGCAGCTCCATGTTCGCGGGCAGCTTGACGGTGCGATAGTTGGTCGATTCGACGCGACCGTTGCGAGTCATGATGTAGGCGATCAAATCCTGCGGCCCGTCGGCGTTGATCATTCCCAGCCGGATCGGCAACATGAATTTCTCCGACTCGAAAGCAAACTGCAGCGGGCGCAAGTAACTGAGACCAGTCTGCGCTTGCTCGTGCATATTGACCTTGGCGACGAAGAAGCGCATCTCTTGCCGAACATAAGGCCGCAAGGCACGCGCCGCGCCGCGCGGAATGCGATAGCCGTTCTGAATCAGCCAAGCCTCCAGGCCGTC
>JAYUZG010000191.1:0-25091 GCA_043751985.1 Betaproteobacteria bacterium | reverse complement strand
CCGGCGATGTCACCGCGCCCACCTATGCTGAGCGCTATGCCGCAAAATCGCGCGCAACTATATCTGGTGGGCGGGTGTGACAACCGGATAAGCACGGTATGAACTTGTCCGGGCCCACCATGTCCTTGCCTTCCGGTCGCCAGTGAATCAAGGCTTCCACACCGGTCACGCGGCCGGTCTGCAAATCGGCCTTCGCTTGATAGTGCATCAAGAATTCATTGCGCTCCAGCGCGTGGCGCAGCCATCCCTCGAGCTGATGACGCTCGACCGCCTCTTTGTTGAGCTCTTCATTAAAGAAGAAATAGGTATCGCGGCCGAGTTCCTTGGAGCGGTACATCGCCATGTCGGCTTGTTTGATCAGTCCATCCAGATCGGTGCCGTCGTTGGCGAAGACCGTGATGCCGATGCTGGCCGAGATATACAACTCATGTTCACCGATGACAAACGGCCGTGACACGGCGCCGAGAATGCGTTGCGCGATCGTTACCAACGGCCCGGTCTCGGCCAGATCTTCGACCAGGACGGTGAACTCGTCTCCGCCGAGCCGGTACACCCCCTGACTCGCGCCTTCACTCGTGTTGCGTACCAGCGTATCGGTTTCGCGCACGCAAGCGCCCAGCACTCTCGACACGGCCACCAGCAACTGGTCTCCGACATCGTGTCCGAGACTGTCATTGATGTTCTTGAAGCGGTCGAGATCGAGAAACATCAGCGCCAGCGGGCGGCTCGAGCGCTGCGAGCGCGCCATCGCGTGTTGCAAGCGGTCGCGAAACAAACTGCGGTTGGGCAATCCGGTGAGGCTGTCGAAATTCGCCAGATGCGAAAGACGTGCTTCATGCTGTTTGCGCTCGGTGATGTCGCGAATAATGCAAACGCGTTGGCGTTCATCCGTCACGCGCATCTCGCTGACGGAAATTTCCACCGGAATGTCTTCACCTGCGTCGCGCCGCGCCACCGTCTCGTAATGCCCACCGGATAGGGATCGCTTGCAGCCTGTCCCGGTGCCGCGCGCAGGATATCGGAGATCGACAGCTAAACCAGGCCGGTCGCCGTGTAGCCCAGCATGCGCAACACCGCTTGATTGCCGGAAACCACGCGGCCGGCCGCCTGGAACACCACGATGCCCTCGATGGAATTGTCCAGCACGATGCGCAATTGCTCCTCGGCCAGTTCGCGCCCTTGCGCTTCGCGGCGCCGTAACTCAGTCAAGGTTCGTCGCAGCGCGCGCAGCGGCAGCACCCGCAGCGACAGATAAATCGCGCCGCCGAGAGCAGCGGCGACCAGCGCAACCAGCAAGGTGCGCCACAGCAAGGGCCGCAGCGAGCGCGTGACCACCACCTCGCCCACCTGTCCGTGACGCGCTATCAATGCCGCACGCTGCGACACGGTCGGCGCAGCCACCGCCGGCCCGCTGCTCGAGATGGTCGCGCCCGCGCGGTCGACGATCGATCGCTGCTCCGGCAGCCAGCTCGCGCCCAACTCCGCTTCGATCAGACCCGAGACGGCAGCGCGCCATTCGCCTCCGGCGTCGCCGATCGCCTGCGTCACGAACGCCGCGTGCAGCCGCGCGGCGATCGCGCTCTCATTGATCTCCGCCTGGTACGACAACCAGAAATAACCCAGTGGCCCGGCCGCCGCCACGATGATCGCAATGGATGCCGCGATCCAGGTGACCGCCGCAGCCAGCCCGGCTTCGTCGCGCCAGGGTTGGTGCGCGGCGGGCGTTATCTGATCGGGCATCGGCGCCTTACTTCGCGACAACCTTCACCGTATTGTCCACCTGCGACAGGCGCACATAACCGATGGCGTTGCGATTGGCCGCCACGGCGCGCTTCATCGCCGCGTCGGGCGATTCAATTTTGGGTGGTAGCCCTTTACCGGTAAAAATGTTTTGTGACCAGATCGCCTTGACGTTAGCCGCGCTCTTGCGCAGCACCGAAGTGCAGAACAGTTCGCGCGCCGGCGTGTCTTCGGCCTGATCGAACGCGATGACCGGGCTGCCATCGGGCCAGCCCTTCAAGGCGCCGGTGTAGACGCGCACGATAAAGGTCTGGTCAATCACGTTGGAATTGTCTTTGTTGACGATCACCACCACGTCGTCCGCGCGCGCGCGCAGGTTACCGCCAGTGCCAGCGCCCACAGCGGCAGCCCCCACGCGGTCGAGCGGCGCCGATTACCAGATGGAGTGGAGGTCATCGTGCTCACGGTCAGAACACCCGGTCGTAGCTCAAGCTGATCGGCCGCGCGTCGCCGTGCATCGACGGATAACCGGCACCGCTCTTGTCGCGCCACGCGTCGTATTGCATCTTCACCGCGCTCGCCTTGTCCCATTCGTAGCGCAGCACCACGGATCGCGTGCTGTGCACCTCGGGTGCGTCATCTCCAGTGATCACGGTTTGCCGATAGTTCGAATAGGACAACAGCGGCAGCAGCGATCCGACTCGATAGTTCAGCGCAACCAATTGCGCATGGTCAAATCCGTAGTCGTGTTCGCGATTGATGTAGAGAAATTCGGCGCGCGCGACCCAACGCGTATCATCAACATTGAACGACAGACCGTGGATTTTTTGCCGGGCGGGTGGCGAAAATTCCGTTGCACCGTCTGATACCAACCGATTTTGCGTGTCCGACTGGAGGTAGACGACACGGGCATCGAATCCGTCCAGCGACAATTTCATCTCGCCGCCGAGGATGTTCGACCAGCGCACGTCGGTGCGAGAGTCCTTGCCGTTGTAGATTTTCCAAAAGCCGGAATCGCGCACCGTCTCGCCGCCGGCGATGACTTGCAGCGCGGCCAGCCATGCGCCAACCGCGGCGCGATGCGTCAGGCTGGCGCCGTTGTAGTTCACCACTTCCCAACCATAGAGTTGCGGCGGCAAGTGCACCCAGGGCAGCGCATAGCCGACGTCTTGTACCTCGGACGCGAGAAACAGTGGAAGACGCTTGCGCCCGACTTGCAAAGTCCAGGCACCGCTCAACTCGGCGGTGCCATACAGCCATTCCAGGTCAGGATCGCCGCCGCGCGCGCCGCGCGCCACGACTTGTGCGGTGACCGAATAGCGTCCCGCGTCGATCGCGACTTGTCCCTGCAAACCCAACTTGCTGTCGGGCGCGAAGCGCCAGCGGCCCTGCTCATACACCCCGCCTTGCGCGTAATCGGCGATAAAGCAAGGACAACGATAGCCAAGATCGGTTGTTTCGTCATGGGTGCCATTCAACACTTTGCCGGCCACGATGCTGACGAAGCCGGAGCCGCTGAACTCCACGCCGTTGCTTGCATCATCGTCCGCCAACAGCTCGCCGGTACTCGCGGCCAAGAGCAGCAGCGAACCCACGATAGCACTCGAGAAATTCTGTTTCACACGCATGTTTGTTTGAAGCGTTATCAGTGTGAGCAAAACAGCTTGGCTCACGGGCAGCTAAAATTTCGGCTGGCAATCGATCTTCTTGAGCGGGGAGCGCTGCGCGCCTTGCCGTGCAAACACTCGTGTCGCCTGGATGAATCTCTAAAGGGCAGTTAAACCACAGAGACACAGAGACACGGAGAAGAACTCGCTGGAAAACAACTCCCTACTAGGCGGGTGCGGCGATCGCTGCGCTTACCACCGGGGTGACAGAGGTCGAGGCCGCAAGCATTGGATTTTTCTCTCCGTGCCTCTGTGTCTCTGTGGTGAGTCGCAGATTCTAGGCAGATTGCTCAGCGACGTTTTGCCGCGGCGATTCCGTGCAAATCGCAAATGCCCTTGAGAACCGGGTCTAATTGCGCGACGCCGTTTACCTCCAGCGTAAAGCGCATTTGTGCATGACTGCCACGCAGTTCGGAGCGGGATGCCAGCACTCTTACGTGTTCTCGCGCGAGCAGTTCCAGCACTTCGCGCAGCGGCGCCGGCTGCGCTTCGGACTCGACCACGATCTCGACCGGATAGTGATTGCGCAGTTCCGCGGCTCCCCAGGTGGCCTCGATCAATCTTTCTGCCGGCAAGCGCGTCACGTTCGAACACGCACTGCGATGCACGCTCACGCCCCGCCCTTTGGAGACAAACCCCACGATCGGATCGGGCGGAATCGGCTTGCAGCATTTCGCCAGCACGGTCAACAATCGATCGACCCCGACGACCAAGATGCCCTTCGGCGCGGCTGCTGTTGTCTGCATCGGCGAAATGTTTCTTTGCGCGACCACAGGTGCAGCGGCCACGCTGCTGTCTCCGCGCAGCGCGATGTGGATTTGCCGCGAGTTCACTTCGCCCCGCGCCACGGCGGCCAGCATGTCAGTCACGGCGCGCTGCTGCAGCCGCTGCGCCAGCAGCTCAAGATTCGGCAACGCGACACCGACGCGATGCGCTTCGCGCTCCAGCAGATCACGGCCCGTGCTCTCGGTGCGATGCAGATCCTGCGCGTTAAACCAGTGGCGCACTTTGGCGCGCGCGCGGTTGCTATGCAGATAGTTGAGTTGCGGATTGAGCCAGTCGCGGCTCGGCCCGCCCTCGCGGCCGACCACGATATCCACTCGATCGCCATTGGCCAGCGCATGATTGAGCGGGACCATCGCGCCATTCACCCGCGCGCCGCGGCAGCGATGTCCGAGATCGGTATGCACGTGATAGGCGAAATCGACCGGTGTCGCGCCGCGCGGCAGATCGATCACCCGCCCTTGAGGGGTCAGCACATACACGGCGTCCTGAAATAGTTCGGCACGGAACAGACGCGCCAGCTCGCCCGCATCGTTGACCTCGTTGCGCCATTCCATCACTTGCCGCAACCACGCGATCTTGCGGTCGTAATCGCTCTCGCCGCGCGCGCCCTCCTTGTAGCGCCAGTGCGCCGCCACGCCATACTCCGCGTAGCCGTGCATGTCGCGCGTGCGAATCTGCACTTCGAGAATCTTGTCGTCAGGCCCGGCCACGGCGGTATGCAGCGAGCGGTAACCGTTGGGCTTGGGCTTGGCAATGTAGTCGTCGAATTCACGCGGGATGGGCGACCAGATTTGGTGCACCAGCCCGAGCACGGCATAACAATCGGCGATGGAGTCGACCACCACGCGTACCGCACGCACGTCGAACAGATCGTCGAAGACCAGATTCTTTTTCTGCATTTTGCTGAAGATGCTGTAGATGTGTTTCGGTCTGCCGCTGACTTCGGCATCGATCCCGGCGCGAGCCAACTCGTCGCGCAATAGTGCGGCGACTTGCCCGAGGTAGATCTCTCGATCGGACCGGCGCTCGTCCAGGCGCGCGGCGATGCTTTGATAGGCGCCGGGGTCAAGGCACCGCAGTGCCATGTCCTCCAGCTCCCATTTGATTTGCCACACGCCGAGGCGATTGGCCAGCGGCGCATACAGCGCCAGCGCTGCTTGCGCCGCCGGGTTGCGCGCGGCGTTGTCGCTATCGCTCGCCAGCGCGCGCAGACTGCTCGTCGCGTCCGCCAGTTTGATCAGCACCACGCGGACATCCTGCACCATCGCCAGCAGCATTTTGCGCAATGCTTCCAGTTGCGCTGCTTGCTCCGACGCGCGTTGCGTGTTGTCCATCGACGTAGGCAAAGCGGCAATCGGCGCCATGCGCGCGACGCCTTGCAACAGTGTCGCCACTTGGTCGCCGAATTCCGCGCGAACTTGTTCGAGCTTGATCCACTGTTGCGCCGGCAGCAGCATGCTCGCGATCACGCAAGCCTCGTCCAAATGTAGCGCGGTCACGATAGCGGCGTTGGCCTGCGCTCGTTGCTCGACTGGCCGCAACATCGGAGCAGCGACCGCTGCGCGCAGCAGCGCTTGCACGCGCGCCGGCGCGGTGCCTTCCAGAGTTGACGCATGGTCGACTTTCTTCATCGTAAAAATAGCGATCTAACCACCGAGACACAGAGGCACAGAGAGAAAATCAATCGGTTTTCTCCGTGCCTCTGTGTCTCTGTGGTGAATCTTGTTATGGTGATTCATCGATCACTCCAATAATGCCGCGTTCTCTCGCGCCAGGTCTCAAGCTGAATCCCGCGTGGCGTGAATTTCAGTGTCACCCATCCATCGTAATCGGATCGCAAGATGCGTGCCCCGGTTTGCCGGTAGCGCTCGACCACCTCGAATTTCGGATGCCCGAATCGATTGTGATACCCCGCCGCGAACACCGCGAATTTCGCCCCTACTTTGGCGATGAACGCCGTGCTCGACGACGTCCCGCTGCCATGATGAGGAACCACCAGCACGTCGGCGCGCAAGTCAGCGGCACGCTCCAGCAGTTCGACTTCCGAGCGCTTTTCGATATCGCCGGTAATCAGGGCCGAGCCGAAGCGTGACACCACGCGCAAGACGCAACTGCGATCGTTATTTTTCAGCGTCTTGGCGGCGTAACTGGCCGCGTCGGGATGCACGATCTCGAAGCGCACCTGGTCCCACTCCCAATGTTCGCCGGCCTCGCAGCGCGCAACCGCGTGCGGCGCGTACTTCTCGATGGGCACTGACGTGAAAATCTGCGTGACCGGTACCGCGCGCAAGACCGCGGCGACACCACCTGTGTGATCGCTGTCGTCGTGACTCACCAGCAGGCGATCCAGGCGCTGCACACCCTCGCCGCGCAGATACGGCACCACCACGTAATCGCCAGCACCGGAAGTCGAGGTATAGCGCGGTCCTGCGTCGAACAGCAGAGCGTGCTCATGCGTGCGCACCACCACCGCCAGACCTTGGCCTACGTCGAGAACCTCCACCCATGCGACGCCCGCGTCCGGCGCGGTGGGCATGACCAGAAACATCGGTGCCAGCAACAGACCGCCGACCCAACGAGACGGAAAACCGCGCGGTAACATGATCCACATCACGCCGATCAGCGCAGGCAGCAGAGTCCAAGCCGGCGGCGCGTGTTGCGCCCACACCGCGGACGGTAGATTCGCAAGCCATTGCAGCGCCAGCATCAGCCACGACATCAAGGTGTGAGCGAAGTCCAACAACGCGCCGACATTCAGCACGCTGCCCAGCAGCGCCACGGGCACGACCACAAAACTGACCACTGGCACGGCGATCATGTTGGCAACCGGGGAAACCAGTGAAGCTTGCTGAAACAAGACGATCAGGATCGGCGTCAATGCGATCGTCACCGCCCATTGCGCGCGCGCCCATTCTTCGTACCACGGAACCCGTTGGATGCGCCCGCTTGCCGAGAACATCAAGATCGCCACCGACGCGAACGACAGCCAAAAGCCGACGGATAACACCGCCATCGGGTCCAGCAGCAGCACCGCGATCAGCGCGATACTCAATAGCGCCAGGGCCGAAGTATTGACGCTCAGGAACAAACCGAGCGCCACCGCCGCCAGCATCACCACGGTTCGCTGCGATGGCACCGCGAAACCCGAGAGCAGCGCGTAAAACCATGCGGTGAGAAGCCCGGCCACCATCGCCGCGCGCTGCGCCGCCAGGTGCAACGCGAGCCGCGGCCACGCACGCCACAGCATGCGCACCAGGAAATACGCAGCCGCCGCCAGCATGGTGATGTGCAGCCCGGAGATACTCATCAGATGATTGATTCCGGTGCGCGTGAACACCTGCCAGTGCGCCGCTTCGATCGCGCGTTGATCGCCCATCACCAGTGCGGCGATCACCCCGGCATAGGGCGCGCCGGGCAGCGCGTGCAGTACGCGCGCGCGCAGCTCCGCACGCAGTCGTTCGATGGCGTAACCCCACCCCGGCACCTGCTCGGCGAGTAACTGTGGAGCGGTTTCCGTTCGCACCGAACCGGTGGCGCGCAGGCCTTGCTCGAACAAATAGGCCTCGTAATCGAAGCCATGCGGATTGGCGTTGCCGTGTGGTCGCCTGAGCCGCGCGACCAGACGCCAGCGCTGCCCCGGTTGCAGCGATGGGATGGCGTCACCATCGTGCGGACCGGACGCGTACCAATTGAGCAGCACGCGATGCGGAGCGCGCGCGTCGGCGGGAGCGATCTGCTCAACGTCAAACTGAAAGCGGCTGCCGCGTTCCCCCGGCTCGGCAATCGATGCGATCACGCCCACCAGCGTCAGCTCGCGATCCTCCCACTGCGCATCGAGCCGATCGGACATGCGCCATTGCGCCACCCAGGCTGCCCAGAAGAAACCGCTCGCCACCGCGATGCCGACCGCCGCGACGCCGAGCAATTTGCGCAGCCGTGGCGATGCCCGCGTGTACGCATAGCCGCAAACCATCGCGCACGGCAGAATCAAAAATGCGCCGTCCAGCGCGGGCAGCACCGCTTGTTGTTGCAGCAATCCACTGCCTGCGGCAAATCCGGCCGCGCTTAACGCAAGCAAGACTGTGTTCATGGCAATTCCTGCTCAAGCCTTTTCGGGGGTAGCATCACGGACATGAATGATGACATGCCGCCGTATTGGGCTCGCGCCAGACGCGCGCTCAGCGCCAGTGATCCGGTACTGGGAGAAATCATCCGTGCGCGTCCGGGAAAATTCCTGCTGAGCCGCAGCGATCCGTTTGTGAGCCTCGCGCGGTCCATTGTTGGCCAACAGATCTCCGTGAAAGCCGCGCAAAGCGTATGGGAACGATTCAGCGCGACCGCGCCAACGCTCGAACCTCACGCCGTCGCAAAGCTGGACCAGACCACCTTGCGAAGCTGCGGCCTGTCCGCGCGCAAAGCCGAATACATCGGCGGGCTGGCGCGCGGGTTCCTGGATGGGAGCTTGCGGCCACGCAGTTGGGCTGAACTGGATGACGAAGCCGTCATCGCGGAACTCACTCTCGTCAAAGGCATCGGCCGCTGGACCGCCGAAATGTTCCTGATGTTCCATCTGTTGCGACCGAACGTGCTACCACTGGCCGACGTGGGTCTGCAACGCGCGATGAATCTGCATTACAACCAAGGACGCGCGCTGTCCGCGCGAAAAATCAAAACCATCGCCGCACGATGGCAGCCGTGGTGCTCGGTAGCAACCTGGTACATGTGGCGCAGCCTGGAGAATTAGAGAGTGATCCGTAGGGTGGATTCGCGAAGCAATCCACCATCTGTCGGTGGATTGCGCTACCGCGCGAATCCACCCTACCGCGCTCGGCGGGTTGCTTCGCGAACCCGCCCTACGGCAGCTCGATCACCGATCTTCCAACAACACCCCGTCCTGCAAGCGCAGTGTGCGGCTCATGCGCGCGGCAATCTCCGGATCATGCGTCACCACGATAAAAGCGGTACCCAGGTCGCGATTGAGCTGCATCATCAGCGCCAGCATGGTCTGCGCGGTCGCGCGGTCGAGATTGCCGGTGGGTTCATCCGCCAGCACGCAAGCCGGCTTGGTCACCAGCGCACGTGCCAAGGCCGCGCGCTGGCGTTCGCCACCGGACAATTCTCCCGGCGTGTGCGTGACGCGGTGCTGCAGACCGACGCGCGCCAGCATCTCGGCGGCGATTCGCCACGCCTCGGCTTCCGGCATGCGCCGGATCAGCAAGGGCATGGCGACATTTTCCAACGCCGTGAATTCCGCTAGGAGATGATGAAACTGGTAGACAAAACCCAGCGACTCATTGCGTAGCCGTCCTTGCTCCGCCTCGCTGATCTTGGACATCAAGCGGCCCAACACTTCGACTTCGCCTTGGCTCGGCACATCCAGCCCGCCGAGCAAATGCAGCAAGGTGCTCTTACCGCTGCCGGAGGCGCCGATGATGGCCAGCGTCTCGGCATTTTTCACCTGGATGTTCACTTCGCTCAGTACCGAAACGCGGTAACTTCCCTGGACGAAAGTCTTGCTCAAGCCACGGCAGCTCAACACGAACTCACTCATAACGCAGCGCCTGTGCCGGGTTCACTCGCGACGCGCGATAAGAGGGATACAGCGTTGCCACCAGACTCAACAGCATCGAGGTTACGGCGATCACTGCGACATCGGACCAATGCAAGTCCGAGGGCAGTTCGCTGATGTAGTACACGTCCTTGGACAGGAACTGGATGCTGAACGCGCGCTCAAGAAACGGCACCACGACATCAATATTAAGCGCGAGCAACACGCCGAGCACCACGCCGACCAACGATCCGATGACGCCGATCACTGCGCCTTGCACCACGAAGATTCGCATCACTTCGCGCGGCGACGCGCCCAGCGTGCGCAAGATCGCGATGTCCGATTGCTTTTCGGTGACCGCCATCACCAGCGTGGCAATGATGTTGAACGCGGCGACCGCGACGATCAGCATCAGGATGATGAACATCACGCGCTTCTCGATCTCGACCGCGCGAAAAAAATTCGCGTGGCTGCGCGTCCAGTCCGAGACATACAGCGGACCGCTGACCTGCGCCGACAACTCGCGCGCGACGCGCGGCGCGGCGTACAGATCCTTCAATTTCAGGCGCAGACCGGATACCTGGCCATCCATGCGATACAGCACCTCGGCATCCTTCAAATGAATCAAGGCCAGGCCGGCATCGTATTCATACATCCCGATTTCGAAAATGCCGACGACTTCGAACTGCTTGATGCGCGGAAGAATGCCGGCCGGCGTGACCTGCCCCTGCGGTGCGATTACCACCACCTTGTCGCCCACGCGCACGTCGAGAGAAGCCGCCAGATCGGCGCCCAGCACGATGCCGAAGCGCCCGGCTTGCAGCGCTTCGAACTTGCCCCGCTTCATGTGGCGGCCGATCTCCGCGACCTGGTCTTCATCGGCGGGAATCACGCCGCGCACCAGGGTGCCACGCACAGTTTGCGAGTGCGAGAGCAAGCCTTGCGCCGCGATAAACGGCGCGGCCGCGACAACCTCGGGATGCGCGGCGACTTGTTGTGCAACCGCTTGCCAATCGCCAAAGCTGCCATCCAGACTGGAGACCTGGGCGTGCGAGGCCACGCCGAGAATGCGCTCGCGCAATTCTTTTTGGAAACCGTTCATCACCGACAACACCACGATCAGCGCGGCCACGCCCAAGCCCATGCCGAGCATGGAAATAATCGAATTCACGGAAACGAAACGATTGCGGCGGCTGGCACGGGTGTAACGCAAGCCAACAAAGAGTTCGAAAGGCAAGGCCATTCAGGATGACGCGATCATGGAGTAACGCGGGTGAGTTGCGGCGGGCGAAGTCTGCCATATTCTGCCTGGGCGCTCCACTCTCAACAAAAAATATTCCGGATGAACGCCAGGGCGCAAGTGACGGCGAAGCTCTACACTACGCGCGTCTTATCGATTTGAGTCTCGCCCTTTGAGTGACGTTACTTTTCTGATCCCCGGTCTGATCGCCGATTCTGCGTGGGCCACGCAAGCTCCGCGCACACCGTCCGTGGAGCGCATCGTCAGCCGGGGGGATGCGACGAATTCCGGCGCAAGCGATATCGATCAGTGGCTGCTACAGCAGTTTTCCGTCCCCGACGCCGGAACGCTCCCGATCGCACCGTACTCGATGTTGGGTGACAGACTTGAACCCGGCGGTGACTACTGGCTCTGTGCCGATCCGGTAAATCTTTCGATCCAGCGCGACACTTGCGTGCTCACACCTGCGCAACTACTCGAATTGAAAGACGAGGAAACTCGAGCATTGGTCGCCGCGCTGAACCAACACTTTCATGACGACGGTCTGCTGTTCAGGCCGGGATCTAATGAACGCTGGTATGTGAAGAGCGATCGCCCCGTCGCGATGACCACCTGTTCGCTACGGCAGGTGAGCGGCCGTTCTGTTACTGCGTTTCAACCCTCCGGGCAAGATGCCAAGCAGTGGTTGCGCATCGCCAACGAAGCGCAGATGCTGCTGCACTCTCATCCGGTCAACGCGGCACGCGAAGCGCGCGGCGCACGCACGGCGAACGGGCTGTGGCTGTGGGGCGGGGGCGTCGTGCACACGCTGGCGTCGCAGTTTGACTGCGTGGTAAGCGACGACGCATGGGCGCGCGGTTTGGCGATCGCCAGCAACCGTCGCTGGCAGTCTGTGGCCGAGCCGATCGATTATCGGCACGCCAAGCTGCTCGTGGTTGACCGCTCGCTTGAGTCCGCTCGATTGTCCGGTGATGCGTCCGCGTGGCGGGCAGGCATGGAGAATATTGAATCCCAATTGATCGCTCCGGCCATAGCCGCGCTGCGCGCCGGCAAATTGACTCACATCGGTCTGCTTACCGACGCAGGCACCGGCTTGTATCAGTGGCGTCTCGCACGTTTGCATCTGTGGCGCATCTGGCGCGGCCGCCGCGCGCTCGCGGAACGACAATAAAAAATGCCAAAAATTATTGCCCGTGATTTTTCGCAACACGTCGCGACGCAACTCGCCGCATACGGACTGCACCCGGTGCTGGCGCGCGTGTTCGCGGCCCGGCAGATCGAAAGCGGCGCGCAGTTGGATACCGCGCTCGCCAGTCTGTTGCCGTTTTCGTCGTTGCAAAATTGCGAGCAGATGGCGTGCGTGCTCGCCGACGCGATCCGCGATCAGGAAAAACTGTTGATCGTGGCGGACTACGATGCCGATGGTGCCACCGCGTGCGCGGTCGGCCTCCTCGGCCTGCGCGCAATGGGCGCGCAAGTGGACTACCTGGTGCCGAATCGCTTCGAGTTCGGTTATGGTTTGACGCCGGAAATCGTGATGCTCGCTGCCGAGCGCAAACCAAAGTATCTGATCACGGTGGATAACGGCATTGCCAGCGTTGAGGGCGTGGCCGAGGCGAACCGGCTCGGCATGCAAGTGCTGGTCACCGATCATCATCTGCCCGGTGACCAAATGCCGCAAGCCGCCTGCATCGTCAACCCGAATCAGATGGGGTGTACTTTCCCGAGCAAGCACCTGGCCGGGGTCGGCGTGATGTTCTACGTTTTGCTTGCGCTGCGCGCCGAATTGCGGCGGCGCGAGTGGTTTCAATCTGCGGACGGGCCGAATTTAGCGCAGTTGCTCGATCTGGTCGCGCTCGGCACCGTCGCCGATGTCGTGCGCCTGGACGACAACAACCGGCGACTGGTGCATCAAGGCTTGCGGCGGATTCGAGCCGGCAAAGCGCGCCCCGGCATCGCCGCATTGCTGAGCGTCGCCGCGCGCGAAGCCGCGCGCGCTACAACCTATGACTTGGGTTTTGTCGCCGGACCGCGCCTGAATGCGGCCGGCCGCCTGAGCGACATGGCGGCCGGTATCGAATGCTTGATCGCCGACGATGCAAGCCGCGCCATGACGCTCGCCAAGCAACTCGACGCGCTCAATCGCGAGCGCAGGGACATCGAGGCGGACATGCAGGAATCCGCGCTGGCCATGCTCGACCAGGTCAAAGTGTCGGAAGGGTGGTCGCTGGCGCTGTTCGATCCGCGATGGCATCAAGGCGTGGTCGGGATTCTCGCGTCGCGGCTGCGCGAGCGCTTTCATCGGCCGGTGATCGCCTTCGCGCGCGGCGCGCAAGGAGAGTTAAAAGGTTCGGGCCGCTCGATTTCAGCCTTGCACTTACGTGACGCACTGGACTTGATCAGCAAGCGCCATCCGGGTCTCATCCTGAAATTCGGCGGCCACGCCGCCGCCGCCGGTTTGTCGATCCCCGAGTTGTCGTTCGCGGATTTTCAGGCGGCCTTCGAGCGCATCGTGCGCGAGCGAGTCGATGCCGCGGATCTGCAACAAGCGATCGCCACCGACGGTCCTTTGCAAGCCGATGAGTTTGCCATTTCGCTGGCGGAGGCAATCGCCGGCCAAGTGTGGGGCCAAGGTTTTCCGGCGCCGCTGTTCGACGGCGTCTTCGAAGTGCTCGCGCAGCGCGTGGTGGGCGGCAAGCATCTGAAGGTGCGGCTGCGCAGCGACGCGACCGGCACGGTAGCGGATGGCATTCTGTTCGGGCAGGACGCGCCGCTACCGGCGCGGATTCGCGCGGCGTATCGAATCGAGGTCAACGAATTCAACGGATCGCGCGCCTTGCAGTTGGTGCTGCAGCATTGGGAGCACGCATAGATGCTGTTATTCATGTCAGGTCGTGCAGCGTTGGATCGCAAGGTTTGCTTGACTTGAGAACGCCATAAATGATCTGTAGCAGCTCGCACATAAGAACGTCGACAATCAGCATCGAAGGCGAGACGTTAGCGATACAGTTCCTTACGGTCGCCGATTGATACCACCAGAATGCGTACTGCCTTATCTTGAATCTCGCAAATAAGACGATAGTCACCAATGCGATATTTCCAGTATCCCTTTAGCGGTCCGGTATAGGCCTCGCCCAAACGCCGAGGATCCTGCTCCGTCTCAAGACGAGTATCGATAAACTTCTGGATGCGCCTCTGCATCGGGCGCTCGATCTTGCCAAAAGCTTTTTCTGCGACGCCGGAGAAACTAACGATCCAGGCCATTCCGGCGCTTGACCTCGCCCCACGGGATGGGACTACCGCCTTGCGCGAGCGCCCGCTTTACAGCTTTAGTGTCCACCAACTCCTCTAAGTAGGATCGGATCGCGCGGCGCGCGAGATTGGCTGGGGTGGTCTTGGCGCTCTTTGCGGCACGTGCCAAAGCTGCGCGCAAATCGGGGGGCAAGGTGAGATCGGTCATGTCGGTGTGTCCGAAGTATCCAACAAGTGCGATTCTAACGCGTCGTTATCGATCGAGCGCCAGCGAATCATCATTGCCAGATGAAATGACGTTGTTGGGGTCGCGAAATATTGGCACGGCCCAGAAATCGCTGCTCTACACGTGGCTAATCTGTTCATGTGAGTTCGCGCGCGGGCCCTACCCGCCGTTGTACGTTTGGCTGCGCGCGGCGGGTGAAACCCGCCCTGCTGCTCTGAGTTAGAATGCGCGCTCTTTGCGGGTGCCCCGCGGTCAATTCGATTCGTGCACGATGGAAGCTGAACAACTCAACGCGGTATCCAATCAAATCAGCGATCTTGCCTCGCGCGGCGACGAACTGCGGAGGTATCTTTGACTACGATACCAAACGAAGAAGGCTCGATGAAATCATCAGTCTGGTCGAGGACCCCGCGCTGTGGAATGACGCCAAGCGCGCGCAGGAGCTAGGCAAGGAGCGCAAGCTGGTCGAAGGCGTGGTGATCACGCTGGAAAAAATGGATCACGCCTTGCGTGACGCGCGTGATTTGTTCGAGATGGCGCGCGGCGAAAGCGACGACGCGACCTTGCACGCGGTGCAAGCCGATGTCGGCGCAGTTGAGAAAATTGTCGCCGACCTTGAGTTCCGTCGCATGTTCAACAATCCGATGGACCCCAACAACTGCTTTCTGGACATTCAGTCTGGCTCCGGTGGCACCGAAGCACAGGATTGGGCGTCGATGCTGAAGCGGATGTACGCGAAGTTCTGCGAGCGGCGCGGCTTTCAAGTAGAAGTGCTGGAAGAATCACCCGGCGAAGTCGCGGGCATCAAGAGCGCAGTGTTCAAGGTGTCAGGCGAATACGCCTACGGCGTGCTGCGCACCGAGACCGGAGTACATCGTCTGGTGCGCAAATCGCCGTTCGACTCCAACGCGCGCCGTCACACCTCTTTCGCCAGCGTATTTGTCTATCCCGAAGTCGATGACACGATCGAAGTGGAAATCAATCCCGCCGATCTGCGCGTGGATACGTTTCGCGCCTCGGGCGCGGGCGGACAGCACATCAACAAGACCGACTCGGCGATTCGCATCACGCATTTGCCGAGCGGCATCGTAGTCCAATGCCAGAGCGATCGATCGCAGCACCGCAACCGGGCCGAAGCCATGGCCATGCTCAAATCGCGCTTGTACGAAGCAGAGCTGCGCAAACGCCAGGCCGAACAACAGAAACTGGAAGACTCCAAGACCGACATCGGCTGGGGGCATCAGATTCGTTCGTACGTGCTCGATCAATCGAGAATCAAAGATCTGCGCACCAACGTGGAGACCGGCAACACGCAGAGCGTGCTCGACGGCGATCTGGATCAATTCATCAACGCAAGTTTGAAGCAGGGAGTGTGAATTCGTGAGTGACGAGCAGAAGCCATCGGGTGACCATCCCGTCGCGGACGACAACCAAATTGTCGCGGAGCGTCGCGCCAAACTGCAGGCGCTGCGCAGCTTTGGAAATCCGTTTCCGAATGACTTCGCGCGCGACCACTTGGCGGCCGATCTGCATCGCGATTACGGCGCGCTCAGCAACGAGGAGTTAGAGCCTAAACACCTGATGGTGCGCGTCGGCGGACGCATGATGCTGAAGCGAGTCATGGGTAAAGCCAGCTTCGCCACGGTGCAGGACATGTCGGGGCGGATTCAACTGTATATCACCAATGACGGCGCCGGAGACGATATCCACGCCGCGTTCAAGCACTGGGACCTGGGCGACATTATCGGCGCCGAGGGCGCGCTGTTCCGCACGCGCACCGGCGAACTGTCGGTCAAGGTGACGCGGCTGGTGTTGTTGTCGAAATCGCTGCGGCCATTGCCGGAGAAATTTCATGGCTTGTCGGATCAAGAGCAGAAATACCGCCAGCGCTATGTTGATCTGATTACCAACGAAGAAACGCGCAAGGTGTTCGTCACGCGCTCGCAGATCATTCAAGCGGTGCGCGACTTCTTCGTTGAACGCAGTTATCTCGAAGTCGAGACGCCGATGATGCACCCGATTCCCGGCGGCGCGTCTGCGCGGCCGTTCAAGACGCATCACAACGCGCTCGACATGGAGTTGTATCTGCGCATTGCGCCGGAGTTGTATCTCAAGCGATTGGTCGTGGGGGGCTTCGAAAAAGTATTCGAGATCAACCGCAATTTCCGCAATGAAGGCATGTCCACCCGGCACAACCCCGAGTTCACCATGCTGGAGTTCTACGAAGCGTTCCGCGACTTCCGTTACTTGATGGATTTAACCGAGCAATTGTTACGCGAGGTCGCCCATCAAGTGCTGGGTACCACGTCGGTGAGTTATCAGGGCCAAGTGATCAATCTGTCGCAGCCCTTCGATCGCCTGACCGTGGCCGAGGCGATTTGCAAATACCATCCGGAATATCAGACGGCGCAGTTGGCCGAGCGGAAGTTTTTGGTCGATTGGTTGGAGAAACACAACGTTGCGTATCGGCCCCACGACGGTGTGGGCGGTTTGCAGATCAGCATGTTCGAAGAGACCACCGAGCACTTGTTAATGCAACCGACTTTCGTCGTCGATTACCCGGCGGAAGTGTCGCCGCTGGCACGTCGCAATGACGCCAACCCTGACATCACCGATCGTTTCGAATTGTTCATCACCGGCCGCGAAATCGCCAATGGTTTCTCCGAGTTGAACGACGCGGAAGATCAATCGGAACGATTTCTGGAGCAAGCGCGGCGCAAGGACGCCGGCGATGCGGAGGCGATGCATTACGACGCGGACTTTATTCGCGCGCTGGAGTATGGCCTGCCGCCGACCGCAGGCGAAGGCATCGGCATCGATCGTTTGGTCATGTTGCTCACGGACAGCGCATCGATCCGCGACGTGATCTTATTTCCGCAGATGCGGCCGGAGTAACGCATGAATCCGCTGTGGACTCCGAGCGCGCGGCGGCGCCAGCAATCGAATATCGCGGCGTTCATCAAGTTGGTGAACCAACGTCATGCGCTGCAGTTGACTGACTCCGACGACTTGTACCAGTGGTCGATTACCGAGCCCGCAGCATTTTGGAGTGCCGTATGGGATTTCGGCAAGGTGATCGCCACCACGCGCGGCGAGAGAACGCTGCAAGATGGAGACAAGATGCCGGGCGCGCAATGGTTCCCGGATGCGCGCCTGAACTTCGCCGAGAATCTGCTGCGCCAGAGCGGTCAACAAGATGCGCTGGTGTTTTGGGGCGAAGATAAAGTGCGCTGGCGGCTGAGTCATGATCAGTTGTACGACGCCGTTTCGCGCACCGCCCAAGCGCTGCGCACGGCCGGGGTGAGCCAAGGCGATCGCGTCGCGGCGTTCATGCCGAATCTGCCGGACACGCTCATCGTCATGCTGGCCACCTCCAGCATCGGTGCAATCTGGTCGTCGTGTTCGCCGGATTTCGGCGCTCGCGGCGTGCTCGACCGCTTCGGTCAGATTGAACCACGCGTGCTGTTCGCCGTGGAAGGTTATTACTACAACGGCAAGCAAATCGATACTTTGGATCGCGTGGCCGAGATCGCGCGAGGATTGCCGTCGCTGGAGTGCGTCGTAGTAGCTTCGTACACGCGTGACCGGCCGGACATTTCTGCGATTCCGAAGGCGCAACATCTCAGCGATTTCGTTGCGCGCTTCGAACCTAAGGCAATCGAATTCGCGCAACTACCGTTCAACCACCCGCTCTACATCGTCTATTCGTCGGGGACGACCGGGGTGCCAAAATGTATCGTGCATGGCGCCGGCGGCACGCTGTTGCAGCACCTCAAGGAACACCAGTTGCACACCGATGTGAAGCCCGGTGACCGCGTGTTTTATTTCACCACTTGCGGCTGGATGATGTGGAACTGGCTCGTCTCGAGCCTTGCTTGCGGCGCCACGCTGTTGCTCTACGATGGCTCGCCGTTCTATCCGGGGCATCGCATTCTGTTTGACTTTGCCGACACAGAAAAGATGACGGTGTTCGGTACCTCCGCGAAATATATCGACGCGTTGAACAAGATCGGCGCGCGGCCCGCACAAACACATCAGCTCAAATCGCTGCGCGTCGTGGCCTCTACCGGTTCCCCGCTGGTGGCGGAAGCTTTCGATTACGTCTATCGGGAGATCAAACAAGACTTACAGTTGTCGTCGATTTCCGGTGGCACGGATATCGTGTCGTGTTTCGTACTCGGAGACCCGACCCTGCCGGTGTTCCGCGGCGAAATTCAGCGGCGCGGCTTTGGTCTCAACGTACACGTGTATGACGAAGCCGGTCATTCGACGATTGGAACCAAAGGAGAACTGGTGTGCATCGCGCCGTTTCCTTCGATGCCGGTGGCCTTTTGGAACGACCCCGACGGAAAAAAGTATCGCGCGGCGTATTTCGAACGCTTCCCCGGCGTGTGGCACCACGGCGATTACATGGAAATCACCGAGCGTGGCGGCGCGATTATTTACGGGCGATCGGATGCAACTTTGAATCCGGGCGGGGTGCGCATCGGTACCGCCGAAATCTACCGTCAAGTGGAGCAATTGCCGGAAGTGATGGAGAGTCTGGTGATCGGCCAAGATTGGCAAAATGACGTGCGGGTAGTGTTATTCGTGCGCCTGCGCGACGGACTCGAACTGAATGACACGCTGATCAAGCGCATCAAGGAACAAATTCGCATCAACACCACACCGCGCCATATTCCCGCGAAAATCGTCCAGGTGACGGACATTCCGCGCACCAAGAGCGGCAAAATTGTCGAGCTCGCCGTGCGCAATGTCGTGCATGGCCTGCCGATCAAAAATATCGAGGCCTTGGCCAACCCCGAAGCCTTGCAGCAATTTCGCGAACGTGGCGAGCTTTTGACTTGACGCTTGATTGCGGGCGTAGTCACCCGCATATGCGCTGTCTGTGCCATCGCCGGACTCGATCATGACCAGTGCCACGCTCGAACCGCTAGCAAATTCCACTGCGTCAACACCCGCTCGGGAACTGGAGTTAGAACTCGACGGCATGACCTGTGCGGCCTGCGCAACCCGCATCGAGACCGTGCTGAATCGACTGCCTGGCGTGAAGGCATCGGTTAACTTTGCCACCGAGCGCGCGCGCCTTTTTCTGGAACGCGGCGCACCGGGCAGCGAGCAGCTCATCGATGCGGTGAACCGCGCCGGTTACGGTGCGCGCGCGGCAATCGATGTGTCGATGAGCGCGCAACATGCGCGGCAAGACGCGCAATACCGACACGACTGCCGCGTGTTCGCCGCCAGCGCACTGCTGACTTTGCCATTCGCCGTGCAAATGGCGGTGATGTTCAGCGGCGCGCACCACGAGTGGCTCCCGCGCTGGTTGCAATTTGCACTCGCTTCGCCGGTGCAATTTTGGGCCGGTTGGCGTTTCTATCGTGGCGCCTGGCACGCGTTGAAGGGTGGCGCCGCCAACATGGATGTGCTGGTGGCGCTCGGCACCAGTGCCGCGTGGTTGTTTAGCACCGGCATCATGCTGTTGTCTTTGCACGACCAGCCCGTCTATTTCGAGGCCTCTGCCGCCATCGTGACGCTGGTCTTCCTCGGCAAATTGCTGGAGTCGCGGGCCAAGCGCACTACCGCGGCCGCGCTGGAGCGACTGCTGCACTTGCAGCCCAGGACGGCGTTGGTGGAGTCCGACGGCGTCGCGGCCGAAATCGAAATTGCGCACATTCGGGCCGGCGCGCTGGTCATCGTGCGCGCGGGCGAAACCATTGCGGTGGATGGCGAAGTCATCAGCGGAAATTCCGCGGTCGACGCCAGTCTGGTGACCGGCGAGAGCATGCCGGTTAGCAAAATCGTTGGCTCGCGCGTGCTGGCCGGAACGCAGAATCTCGAAGGGTCTTTGCGCGTCCGTGCGACTGGCGTAGGCGAGCACACTCAACTCGCGCAGATCGCGCGATGGGTGCAAGCCGCGCAGGGCAGTAAAGCACCGATTCAGTCGCTGGTTGACCGCGTCTCCGCGGTGTTCGTGCCAACCGTTCTTGTATTGGCGGTGCTCACCTTTGCCGGTTGGTGGTGGGCCAACGGTGCGCCGGGCGTCGCGTTAGGTAATGCCATTGCGGTGCTGGTCATCGCCTGCCCTTGCGCGCTTGGACTGGCGACACCGACTGCGTTAATGGTCGGGCTGGGACGCGCAGCCCAGGCTGGAATTTTGATTCGCGACGCGCGCGCGCTGGAACAGGCCGCTGCCATCGACGTGCTGGCAGTGGACAAGACCGGAACGCTCACCGAAGGACAACCGACCCTGAGCATGGTGGAAACCGTATCGGTTCGCGCGCAAGAACTATTGGCAATCGCGGCCAGCCTGGAACAAGGCTCTCAGCACCCGGTCGCGCGCGCGTTGCTGGGCCGGGCCAAAATAGACGGCGCGCAGTTGAGAGCCGTCGCGCAGTTCCAATCGACGCCGGGACAAGGCGTGCAAGGCGAGATCAACGGCGAGCGGTTCCTGGCTGGCAGTGCGCGCTTCTGTCAGCAACTGGGTGCGCCGGTCGACCGGCAACGCGTTGCGGCGATGGCGAGCGGCGGCCACAGCGTCGTAGTCGTCGCGACGCGAGAAAAAATTCTCGGCTATCTTGGATTCGTGGATCGGCCGCGCGCCACCTCCCTCGACGCCGTGCGCAGCTTACAGTCGATGCACATCGACGTGATCATGCTGACCGGCGATAGCGCGACGACGGCCGCGGCCGTCGCCGAACAGCTCGGCATTCGCCGCGTCCACGCCGAAATACTTCCGCACGATAAACAAGTAGTGATCGATGAGCTGAAACGCCAGGGACAGCGAGTTGGCATGGCGGGAGACGGCGTCAACGACGCGCCGGCATTGGCGAGTGCGAACGTAAGCTTTGCCCTTGCGTCCGGCTCCGACGTTGCCATTGCATCGGCCGATGTCACCCTGATGCGCAGCGATCTGCGCGGAGTCGTCGATGCGATCCGTCTGTCTGTCGCGACGGTGCGCAAAATACGCCAGAATCTTTTTTTGGCTTTCCTCTATAACGTCATCGGCATTGCGTTTGCGATGCTCGGCTATCTCAATCCGGTGATCGCCGGTGCCGCGATGGCGCTGAGTTCGGTTTCAGTGGTAAGCAACGCGTTGCTGTTGCGGCGCTGGCGGCCCAGATGATCTCTGGCGGCATTTTCAATGGGGAAAAGAACCGATGAAAACGACGCGAATCGAAGTACGCGGTATGACTTGCATGGGCTGTGTTGCCAGCGTGAGCAGAGTGCTGCGCAACGTGACGGGGGTGTTCGAGGTGAACGTATCGCTTGAACGCGCGGCGGCGGAGGTCAGCTTCGACCCGCAGCGTGCCGACGAAGAAAAACTCAAAGTCGCGATCCGCAATGCCGGCTACGAAACCGGATGACGGCGAACCGGTTCACGCGTTGGCGGAAGGAATATGCTGCGGCGCACCTAAATTTTAGTGCGCACCGCGTCGCGAAACCAGCGCAATCGGCTTTCAAGTCTTGACCGGCGCGCGCCGATAATTCTCAGATGTTGAGTGCTGCCGGCGACGCTATTCATTCGTCCCCGCCGCATCAGCGTGAGAGGGCAAAAGAGTTTGCCCGCCGGGTTTTCCAGGTGCCGACTGCCACTGGACGCGTCATCGAGGAGAAAAGAATTGTCGAGCAATGTGCAGTTTGAGCGGGCACTGATCGCGCTATCAATAAAATTCTCCGGAGAGTTGCCGACCAAACTGCGCGAGATTCAACATCTGTTGCACTCGGTTGCCGAAGACCGGACTGACGAATTTGCGCTGGTGTGTTTGCAACGCGCGTTGCACGGGCTGGCGGCAGCCGCTAATACGTTTGGACAGGCGCAGTTGACCGATACAACCCGGCACCTTTGTCAGCACGTCACCGAGTTGATACAAGCGAACGCGAGAACCAGCGATGGCATCGAAGTCTTGCAGCAGATGCTGGATGAACTCGTGCATCGCGCATCGCTGGCAAACGCCGCCTGAATCAAGGTTGCCGCGGTGCCACGCGAGCTGAGATCCTCAAGGCTTGCGCAAAGTCACTGACTCTTCCAGCGTGCGCTGTTCCCCTCACCTTGCGCGGCCAGCGGATTCTGTGGAAAGTTGAGCTTCAAAATGCGCTGTGCATCCGCGCGCAAGTCGCGCAATCCCATCTCGTCGTAGGCCTTGACCATAACCACCAACGCACGTTCCATCGCCGGTGACTGCGGCGCGCTGGTCAGCACCGCCTGCGCGCGGTTCACCGCGGCCACGAACGCACCGCGCCGCATATAGTATTCGGCCACTTGCACTTCGTGCGTCGCCAGCGCATTCGCCAAATAGCGCATGCGCGCGCGCGAATCTGCGGCGTACTTGCTCTTGGGAAACCGGTTTACCAATTCCTTGAATGCATCGAATGCATCCAGCGCCGCGCGCGGGTCCCGCTCAGACAAGTCTTTGTCGGCTAACCATCCGAGCAAACCCACGTCCTCATTGAAGTTGATGCGCCCCTTCAGGTAAAACGCATAGTCCACGTTAGGATGATTCGGGTGCAGCTTGATAAAGCGGTCGCAGTCGGCCAAGGCCAGCGCCGGTTCGATGTCTTTCCAATGCGCGTAAGCCGTCTCGATCTGCGCTTGTGCCGCATAACGACTGTAGGGGAAACGCGCATCGAGTTTTTCCAGCAACTTGACTGCCTTGGCGAAATTACCCGAGTCCAGCTCGGACTTGGCTTCGGTGTAGAGTTTATCTGCCGACCATTTGCTCGTCTCGTCATACGGTTCGGAGGCACACGCGCTCAACAGAGCGAACAGCATTGCGGCTAAACTACGATGCATAGTGTTCTGAGTGATATGCGGAAAATGGCGGGGATCGAAAGGCTGGCGGATTATAGCGAAAACACCGATGCAGCCGGTGTGGTCGAGCAAATCGTCCCCGTGGAATACGCCGGGCTGCGGCTCGATCAGGCGCTGTCGAAAATGTTTCCGGCCTTCTCGCGCAGTCGATTGCAGGAGTGGCTGAAGCAAGGCAACTTGCAGGTGGCCGGCCGCGCTCAGTCGGCAAAACACAAGATCATTGGCGGTGAGCGGGTCATCTTGCGTGCGTTGCCGGATCGCGAACAGACTGCATTTCGGGCGGAAAATATCGCGCTTAACTTGGTGTTCGAAGACGACGACTTGTTGGTGATCGACAAACCGGCGGGCCTGGTCGTTCACCCGGGCAGCGGCAATTGGAGTGGCACGCTGTTAAACGCGCTGCTTGCGCATGCCGAGCAATTGCAGCATCTTCCGCGCGCCGGGATCGTGCATCGATTGGACAAAGACACCAGTGGTCTGCTGGTCGTCGCCAAGACTCTCCAAAGCCAGACGGCATTGATACGGCAAATGCAAAAACGCAGCGTCGGTCGTGACTACCTGGCCGTAGCATGTGGCACGGTATCGATCGCGGGAGTGATCAACGCGCCGGTCGGACGCCACGCCACTCAACGCACGCGCATGGCGGTGACGAGTTCCGGCCGGCCGGCGATAACTCACTATCAACCGCTGGAACTTGGCGATGGCTGGACCTTGCTCAGGTGTCGCCTCGAGACCGGAAGAACGCATCAAATTCGCGTACACCTCGCGTCGGTCAAACATCCACTCGTAGGCGACGCGGTTTATCTGCCACGAATCTACGCCGAAAAATTGCCCGAACTCGCGCGCGCCTTTCCGCGCCAGGCCTTGCACGCCGCGCAGCTCACCTTATTGCATCCGCGTTCGGGTGAAACCATGCGCTGGCAGGCGCCGCTTCCTCCGGACATGCTGACCTTAGTCGAAGGTTTGCGTCATGCATCCTGAATGGATCACTCCCGAATGGCCCGCGCCCGCCAATGTACGCGCGCTGGTCACCACGCGAATCGGCGGTGTAAGCGAAGGACCGTTTGCGAGTCTCAATCTCGGCGCGGGCGTGAACGACAACGTGCAAGCGGTGGCGGAGAATCGCGCGCGTCTGCGTGCCAACCTCCCTGCCGATCCGGTCTGGCTCGCGCAAGTACACGGGACCCACGTCGTCTGCGCCGACCAATGCGCGCCCGGCGTGATGGGCGACGCATCCTGGTCGCACCGGGAATCCACCGTGTGCATTGTGATGATCGCCGATTGTTTGCCGATTCTGCTGTGCGATACTGACGGAACGACGGTGGCCGCGGTACACGCGGGTTGGCGCGGGCTGAGCGCGGGTGTGGTCGAGCAGACCGTCCATGCGATGCAGTGCCCGGCGAGCAGGCTCGTCGCCTGGCTTGGCCCGGCAATCGGCCCGGATCATTTTGAAGTCGGGGACGAAGTGCGCGCGGCGTTTCTCAGCGCCGCGCCCGAAGCAGAGGCGGCCTTTAGGCCGGGACGGTCGGGCAAGTGGATGGCCAATCTGTACCAGCTTGCTACGCAGCGCTTGCGCAAACTAGGCGTCACCGAGATTTCCGGCGGCGGCACGTGCACCTACCACGATGCACGTCGCTTCTTTTCACATCGCCGCGATTCCGTTTGCGGACGCATGGCGGCTGCCATCTGGTTGCAACATAAATAAGTTGCTCACTTATCCTTCTTTCCGTGCTTATCCGGTTGTCACACCCACCCACTACCGGTAGTATGTTGAGCATCTGCACGAACGTGGGGCGGCCATGGCAATCGACGTACTTGAGAGG
>JAYUZG010000190.1:0-12456 GCA_043751985.1 Betaproteobacteria bacterium | reverse complement strand
CACCGGCAGCCCCGCCAACGCGCTGTATATTCTTGCCTGCTTTTTCTTTCTGTGCGCTGTCTTGGTGGTGACGGTGTTCAAGCCTTCGCCACAGAGATAAGCTCGCAGCAACAATCGCTCAACGCATAAGAGCTTCGAGGAGGATGCAATGATGGCAATAAAACGCAACACGCTCATCGCGGGATGGATCGGGTGCCTGATTTCGTTCGCGGTGTGCTCGGCAGAGCCGATAGTTTTCGGCTTGGTCGACGAAGTCACCGGCCCGCAGGCAGAAGCCGGTCTCTACACCGTCAACGGCGCGCGGCTGGCGCAAGACGAAATCAACAAAGCCGGCGGCATTCTGGCGCGGCCGCTGGAGTTCCGCATCGAAGACAATCTCAGCACCAATCCGGGCACCGTGCTCGCGTACTCCAAGCTCGCGTCCGAAGGCGGCATCGTCGCGGTGGTCGGGCCGCTGCGCAGCACGCAAGTGCAAGCGGCTTCTCCGACCATCGCCAAGGCGCAATTGCCGACTCTCATCGGCGGCAGCGACCCCAGTCTTACCAAAGTAAACAATCCGTGGATTTTCCGAGTGCGACCGAGCGATTTGTATTCGTCGCGCGTGATGGCGGACTTCGGCGTCAACACTCTCAAATTCAAGAAATGGGCGATCGTGCACTCGACCGATACCTTTGGTTCGGGCGGCAAGAACGCGCTCACCGTTGCGTTGAAAAATTTAGGCGTCGAGCCGGTGATGGTCGAAGGTTATACCAACAACGCGCAAGATTTCACGCCACTCGCATTGGCAGTGAAGCGCTCGGGTGCGGAAGTACTCGGCACCTACATGACCAACGCACCGGACGTCGGCATCTTCGCCAAACAACTGCGACAGCTCGGCGTGAAAATCGCGTGGATCGGATCGGCATCGATTGTCACCGACACCGCGCAAAAGCTCGCTGCCGAAGCGCTGCACGGAACTTACGCGGTGGCGGATTTCTCACCCGACACCAACGAACAGAGCAAGGCGTTCGCCAAGCACTATCGTGAGGTCTACAAGTTAGAGCCCGACGTGTTCTCGAGTTGGTCCTATGCCGCAGTGTATTTGTTGAAGCATGCGATCGAGAAAGCCAAGAGCACCGAGGCGAATGCGATACGTGACGCTTTACTCAGCACGCGCGGCTTGAAAGGGGTCGAAGGCACCTACGATTTTGATCCGAACGGGGATGGGGTACACGGCTACAACGTACTCAAGAATGAAGCCGGTAAAGTGACGTTCTTGAAGCGCGTGGATTTCGCTCCGGAAAAACAGTAGGCGCTCGGTTCATGAAGTTTCGTGCCGCGGTACTGGACCAAGTCGGCAGCCGACTCTCAATCGATACGCTTGAACTGGGAGACCTGGCGCCCAACGATGTATTGGTGCGAATGCGAGCCAGCGGGCTGTGCCACACCGATCTGGAAGTCATAGAAGGCTCACTCGCGTATCCGATGCCGATCGGTACTTGGCCACGAAGGGGCGGGCGTGGTGGAAGCGGTCGGCCGCGACGTGAGTCGGGTGAAAGTAGGAGACCACGTGATCCGGTCGTGGAATCCGCACTGCGGTCACTGCTTCTACTGCGATCGTGATCTGCCCGTCTTATGCGAACTTTTCACCAAACATCAACCACAAGGCCTGATGCTCGACGGCAAGCCGCGTCTGCGAAGAGACGGCAAGACCGTGCACCACTATTCGGTCATGTCCTCTCATTCAGAAGTGTGCGTCGTTCCGGAGTCTGGCGCGATCGTGGTATCGAATGAGATTCCGTTCGATCTCGCTTGCATCATCGGCTGCGGCGCGATGACCGGCGTTGGAGCGGCCGTGCGCAAGGCGCCGGTCGCCGCGGGCTCGAATGTCCTGGTGCTGGGCTGCGGTCCCGTGGGTCTCAATGCTATTCAGGGCGCGCGCATGATGCATGCAGAGCAGATCATCGCCGTCGATGTCAGTCCCGCGCGGCTGGAACTTGCCGAGACGCTCGGCGCCACAGAGACTTTGGATGCACGCACTATCGACACCGTGGACGAAGTGAAAAAGCGCACCAGCGGGCGCGGCGCGGATCACGTGTTCGAGGCAGCGGGAAATGCCGCGGTGTTCCGGACTGCGGTGGAGGCGGTGCGTCACGGCGGCCAAGTGGTATTTCTCGGCAAGATCAACGTCAACGCCGAAGTGAACTTCCGCTGGGGATCGCTGATGGGCGAGAAACAGATCGTGCGCTCCAGTTACGGCGGAGCGCGCCCCAGCCGTGACTTCCCGTGGCTGGTGAACGAGTATTTGCGTGGCAATCTCCTACTTGACGAACTGGTGATGCGGCGCATCGCGCTGGACGAAATCAACGATGGATTCGACGCCATGCGACGTGGCGAAGGCATCCGTTCGGTCATCGTTTTCGACTCGTGACGACTCGCGGCTTTCGCCATCCGCCGATGCGGCCCGGCATGATCGACGCGCCGCATCAGCGCGCGGCACTCGGAGACTTGCGGCTTGAGAGCGGAGAGCTGATCCGCGACTTCGAGATATCCTACGTGACTCATGGAACTCTCGATACCGCTCGCGACAATGCAATCCTCGCGTTGTCCGCGGTCGGTGCCAATCATCACCGCCTCGACTTTCTCATCGGTCCCGGCCGGGCGCTGGACACTCGGAAATATTGCCTTGTCGCCGTCGATGCAATCGGCAATGGACTCTCCACTTCACCGAGCAACAGCCCGCACCAGCCCGGGATGCAATTTCCCGCCTTCGTGATTCGCGATATGGTGAACTCGCAATACCGATTGCTGACCGAAGTGCTTGGCCTAGAAAAAGTTGTCGCGGTATGCGGCGCCTCCATGGGCGGCATGCAGGCGCTGCAGTGGGCGGTGAGTTATCCGGATTACATGCGCCATTGCGTCGCCATGACCCCGATGGCGAAAACCGCGCCGTGGGCACGCGCGGTGAATGAAGTCACGCGGCGCACGCTGATGACTGACCCGGCCTGGAATGGGTCCGAATTCACTGGTCCAGTCACTCGCGGCTGGCAAGCCTGGGCTGCCATCTCGCGCGTACTGATCAATCGCACGCCCGACGCGATCGGGGCGGACTACGCCGACCCTGCCGCGCTTTATGAATGGCTGGAGAGAATCACCACTGAGGTGATCGAGAACGGTTTCGACGCAACCGACTGGCTGTATCAGACCCGCGCCTACGACGCCCACGACGTGGGAACCACTCCCGGTCAAGATGGCAACACGACTTCGGCACTGCGATCCATTCAAGCGCGCACATTGATTCTCGCCCCGCCTTTGGATTTGTACAACCCGGTAAGCGCCGCGCGCGAAGCTGCCGCCGCAATTCCGAAGGCGCACTTTGTGGAAATTCCTTCGGCGCAAGGGCATCAAGCGGCGAGTGGACTGAAGGACGCCGATGCGGTGTTTCTCAACCAGGAAATCGCTGCGTTTCTCGCAGTTTCGTAGCCCGGATGCGATGCAATGTAATCCGGGAAGTCTAGGCATCTCGGAATATTTCTTTCCTGGATTTCGCTAGCGCTCGATCCAGGCTACTCGCTACGGCGCTAACGAGGCATTGAGCACGTTTAGACTGTGAACACTCCGCGTGGGCACGCTGCGCTTTGCCTACCCTACGCAACTGTGCTTAGTCCAGTCAACTTGCGCTCAGTGCTCATGCCCTGCGAAGATCCACATCGGCTCTGTCTTGCCGGCACGTTTGAACCCGCACTTACGGTAGAAGTCCAAAGCGCGTCCGTCCGCGACAAGCATGTGTTGGTGAAATCCCTGATAACGCGCCATCAGTCGTCGCATCAACTCTGTTCCGATACCTCGCTCCTGATACGCCGGTAATACTAGCAAGTGGGGATAGTAAACGACCAGATAGCCGTCAGAAATCGCGTTACCGAGTCCGATCAGCTTTGCGCCATCCCAAGCGGAGAAAAGTGAGTGCGACCCGAGGAGTGCCTTATGCAGCAAGTCTGGCTTCTTTGCTGACGACCACTCGTTGGCACGATAAAGCGCGATAACGCTCTCGATCGGCAAGTCGCGCGCGTCGCTGTAGTGGAGGTCCGCGAATTTGTCGGCCATCAACTTTGCGTGGCTAGAAGCACGCCCGCACCACGCCGCCTTCTACTCTCAATGCCGCGCCGTTGGTGGCGGAGGAAAGCGGGCTGCACACGTACGCCACCATGCTCGCCACTTCTTCCACTGTCGCGTAGCGTTTTAATAAAGAACTCGGGCGGATTTTTTCGAAGAACTCTTTTTCGACTTCGGGGAAGGGCCGGCCCGGTGCACGTTTGGCGATCGCCGCTTTGTTGCCATCCGACAACGTCGGGCCGGGTAGAACGGCGTTGACGGTGACGTTGGTGCCGACACAGGTCTCGGCGAGGCCGCGCGAAATCGCCAGTTGCGCGGTCTTGGTCATGCCGTAGTGAATCATGTTGTCGGGAATCTGAATGCCGCTCTCGCTGCTGATAAACACGACGCGGCCCCAATTACGCTGCTTCATGCCCGCGAGATAGGCGCGCGACAGTCGCACACCGCTCATCACGTTGATGTCGAAAAAGCGTTGCCACTCTGCGTCGTCGATGTCTTCGAATATCTTGCGTTCGAAAATGCCGAGGTTATTGACCAGAATATCCACGACCGGAAAGCGCTTGATCAATTCTGCGGTAGGACCGGCCTGAGACAGGTCACCGGCAAAGCCCTCCACTTTGGCATTAAGAGTTGCGCCGCGAATGCGGTCCGCCGCGCCCTTGATCGCTGCTTCGGTGCGGCCATTGATGATGACGCGCGCGCCTTCGGCCGCCAGCAGCGCGGCGGTCGCGAAACCGATTCCTTTGGTCGAGCCGGATATGAGAGCTAACTTGTCTTTGAGTTTGAGGTCCATGGTCAGATGATTTGCGGTTAGAGATAGGAGGGTGGTGGTTGAAATCCAATAAATTCTTGTTCCAGTAGTTTTGCGAACGCGATGCACGTGAGATCGCCGTACTGCGGGCCGACGATCTGCACACCGCACGGCAGCCCCGATGCCGTCAAGCCAGCAGGGGCGACGGTGGAAGGAAGATAGGCCATACCGGAGTATCCGGCCCAGAACATCTGCGTGGTTGACGGTTGCGGCTTGCCGTTGACCGAAACCATACGTTCCCAGCGTTCGCCTTCTTGATTGTGCGCAAATGCGGTGGTCGCGGCCGCCGGGCACAACAGCAGGTCATACTCTTTGAAGAATTCGGCCCACAGCAAGCGCATGCGATGCCGCTGCTCGTGCAGGATCAGCCATTCGCGGTGTGGCAGCGTGCTGCCCTTGAGCATCCACGCTTCGTAACCGTGGTCGGACACATCCACCTCCGCGGCTCTGCGTGAGTGGGTCTGAAATTGCGCGCTGCTCAGATTGCGCGAGGTGGCCGCGCGCAACAATTGAATGAACACGTGGTGCGCCTGGTGAAGATCGATCGCCGGTCGAGCGCTGTCGCTCACTTTTGCTCCCGCACGTGCGGCGAAGTCGGCGACCGCCTGAATGCGTGCTTGTACCTCCGCGTCAACCTCTGCCGTTGCCGCCGTACGCAGCACCGCGATTCTGAAATGGCGCAGAGTTTTCTGCGCCGGCTTGGGCAGACGCAGGTTCCATCCGGCGCCGTCCATCTCGTCCGGCCCGGCGATGATGCTAAGCGCGATCTCCAGGTCGCGCGCGCCGCGCGCAAGCGGCCCCACTGCGGCGATGTCGTTGGCGGAAAGAAATTCCGGCAGCGCATGGCCGCGTGGCGAGCAAATTCCAAACGTGGGTTTGTGTCCGTACACGCCGCAATAGTGCGCCGGGTTGCGAATCGAGGCGCCGATGTCACTGCCGATTTCCAATCCAGTTAGACCTGCGGCGAGCGCTGCGGCCGACCCGCCCGAAGAGCCGCCCGGACCGCACGTCAAGTCCCACGGATTATTCGTTGTGCCATAGATCGGATTGAAGGTTTGCCAATCGGCCAGCATTACCGGGACATTGGTCTTGCCGAAGATTACGGCACCGGCGCCGAGAAGGCGATCGACTGCCAAAGCATTGCGCGGCGCGATATTGTTCTTTTGATCCACGCGGCCCCAAGTGGAAGGCAAGCCTTCGACGTCGAACGACTCCTTGACCGTCATCGGCACGCCATGTAGCGGACCCAAGTCAGCGCCTCTTGCCAGCGCCCGGTCAACCGCACGGGCGCGTTTACGCGCACGCTCAACGTCGAGCACCGCAATCGCGTTCAAGTCAGGGTTGTATTTCTCAACTCGTGCAACATACGCGTCAAGCAACTCAAGGCTGCTGATTTTTTTCTTTCGAATCAGGCCAGCAAACTGGTGCGCTGATGAAAACGCGTTGAACGACACACTGAGCCTCCGTTGCAACAAGTGAATTTGCGTATGATAGGAATCATTGCATGGCTGGGGTCGATCTGTCACGCTGTTGCGGGTACATGATGACTTGGCGAGCGAGAATTTAGCCAACGAAAATATTGCAGACCAATTCATGACAAGAATGCTGCTCGCCGGGATTGTGCTGTCCGGCACCGTGTTGCCGTTTTTCGCGACCGCGCAAGATGCCGTCACCATGTTTGCGGAAGCGCAGGCGCTGCGCGGGCAGGCGCTGTACGATGAGCACTGTGTTCTGTGTCATGGCGCGCAGTTGCAAGGTGCTGCGGCGGCGGCATTGAGCGGCGCTACATTTCGCGCGCGTTGGGCGGATGGTCAGCACACGGTAGATGACCTGTTTTACATTGTGCGCACACAGATGCCGTACAGCGAGCCGGGTAAACTCAGCCGCCAGCAGTACATCGATGTCATCGCCTACGTGCTCAAAGTGAATGGCTACCCGGCGGGGGATGGCGAGTTGCCGCTGACGGCCGCGGTGCTAAAGCAGATGACCTTGCAGGCAAAATAGTTGTTGAATAGATTCTGGAGGAGCCATGAAAAAATTATTGCTCGTAGCCCTTTGCTCGCTGACGCTCAATCTGACGCATGCGCAACCGGGACCCACACAAGAAGAGCTGAACAACGCGCATAAGAGCACCGAGTGGCTGTTGCCGAATCATGACTACGCAGGCGTGCGATTTGTCGATCTGAAACAGATCACGCCGGAGAACGCCGCTAATCTGAAGCCGGTATGTCTGTTCCAGGGCGCAGACATGGTGCGCTCGCAAACCAATCCGCTGGTCTACAAGGGCGTGATGTACTTGACCACCACTTATTCCACGGTGGCGCTCGACCCGACGACGTGCAAAGTGAAATGGCGCAATGACTGGAAGTTGAAAGGCAAAGAAGGCAACTCCTCGATCAAGAATCGTGGCGCGGCGATCAAAGACGGCAAAGTGGTGCGCGGTACTCAAGACGGTTATCTCATTGCGATGGATGCCGACACCGGAAAAATTGTCTGGGAAGTGAAGGCGGCGAATTCGGAGAAATTCGAAGCGCTCGGTATGACGCCGCTGGCCTTCGAAGACTTGATCATCATCGGGCCGGCCGGCTCTGAATACGGCGTCAAGGGCTGGATCGGCGCGTTCCGCCTCGAGGACGGTAAGCCAGTGTGGAAGTTCAATACCATCCCGGATGACGACGAGCCCGGCGCGGACAGTTGGGGCGCGACCGACGCGCGCCTGCGCGGCGGCGGCGCGATCTGGACCACGCCTTCGCTCGACGCAGAAAAAGGATTGCTCTACGTTCCGGTCGGCAACCCTGCGCCGGATTTCTTCGCCAGTCAGCGTCCGGGCGCCAATCTGTATACCGGGACCATGGTGGTGCTGGATGCGCGCAGCGGAAAACTGCAGTGGTACAAGCAGACGGTGCCGCACGACACGCATGACTGGGACTTGCCGGTGGCGGCGCCGCAGTTTACGACCACGATCAACGGCACGCGCCGCAACGTCGTGACCATGGGCGGAAAAGATGGCTTGCTGCGCTTGATCGATCGCGACACGCGCGAACAAATTTACGCCGTGCCGGTGACCACTATCAAGAACGCCGATGTTGATCCCACGGTGGAAGGCGTTTACGCTTGCCCCGGCGTGCTCGGCGGCATGGAGTGGAGTGCGCCGGCGCTTAATCCGAATGCCGATCTGATTGTCGCGCCCGCGGTGGACTGGTGCGGCATCTTCAAGGCGGATGACGAGCCGCGTTTTGTCGCCGGGCAGTTATTCATGGGCGGATCGTTTACTTATGATCCGATCGAGAAATCGCGCGGCTGGCTCACCGCGTTAAAGGCATCGACTGGCGAAGAGCTGTGGAAATACCACGGCGAGCGGCCGATGCTCGCAGCCGTTACGACTACCGCGGGCAATCTGGTTCTGACCGGAGAGCTGAACGGAGAGTTCATCGCGCTCGACTCGCGCAACGGCAAAGTCGTTTATCGTTTCAATACCGGCGGCTCGATCACCGGTGGCGTGGTGAGCTACGAAGTTCAAGGCAAGCAATACATCGCCGTCGTGTCGGGCATGGCCGCGGGTTTCTGGCAAACGCAGCCGGGATCGATGACGTTGGTGGTGTTTGCGCTGCCGTAAGAGCAGATCCATTTCGGGCAAAATTATCAGAGGAGTTGGACAACAAATGAAGATTGCAGTTATCGGCACCGGTGCCATGGGCTCGGTATACGCGGCACTGCTCGCGTCGGCGGGGCATGAAGTTTGGGCGGTGGACTCGTGGACTCAACACGTCGAGGCAATGCGCGACAACGGCCTGCGGCTCGAAGGTGCATCAGGCGACAAGACCGTGCGCGTGCACGCAACCACTAACGCTGCTGACGCCGGCACTTGCGATTTGATCATCATCGCCACCAAGGCGATGCACGTCGCGCACGCGGCGGAATCAGTGAAGCCGTTGATCGGTCCGGCGACGGTGGTGCTGTCGATTCAAAACGGTCTCGGCGGCCCCGACACTGCGGCGCGTGTGCTCGGCCGCGAGCGCGTCGCGGTCGGCGTGGTCGGCGGCTTCGGCGCGTCGATGAAAGGCCCGGGGCACGCGCATCACAATGGCTGGGAGCTGGTGCGGCTGGGAGAATTTTCCGGGCCGGTTTCCCCGCGTCTGGAAAAAGTTGCTGAGGTATGGCGTTCAGGCGGCTTCAAGGTAAAGTGCTTCGATGACATCGACCAACTGGTGTGGGAGAAGCTGATCTGCAATGTGTGCTTCTCTGGCACTTGCGCGGTGACCGAGCGCACCATCGTCGAAGTGATGGACGATCCTTATACATGGCAAGTCGCGTCGGGTTGCGCGAAAGAGGCGTACACCGTCGCGCGCGCACGCAAGGTGAAACTGGATTTCGACGATCCGGTCGCTTATGTCCGCAATTTCGGATCGAAGATACCGAATGCCCGTCCCTCCATGCTGCTCGATCATAGGGCGGGCAGGATGTCCGAGATCGAGGCGATCAACGGCGCCATTCCGCCGGCGGCGATTGCGCTTGGAATAGCCGCGCCGTACAACGAGGTGATCAGCAATCTGGTGCGTGCCAAGGAACGGCGCATGGGCGTGCGCGACCAGTGAACGCGGCACTGCTGTTTTTGAAACCTCCGATTACGGAACGCAATCCGATGTTCAGCGCGCGCCGGAAGTCGCGGCGCAGTTGTGCTTATCTTTTTGCGCGCACTGACCGAGCTCGCAAGCGCGTTTGGCCGCATCGCAGGCGTGCGAACTGTTACCGAGAAGAAACTCGACTTCCGCCAACATAGTCCAGTTTGACGCATTGCCCTGATCGAGCTTCAGCGCGGTTCCGAGATGCGCGGCGGCGGCACCGAGGTGAGGGCGCGGGCTGATTTTTTCGGCCTTGGCGCGCGCCAACTCAACTTGCGCGAGCCCGACTTCGCGATCCATATCCGACATCCAGCGCCATTCCCAGTCTCGGTACTTGTCCTCGATCGACTTGCGCAGATAAATCGCACTGGCCGCATCCCAGTTGCCCATACGCATCAACACCGCCGCCTGGAAATTCAATACTTCGAGCACCGGAGTGCGCACCGGCAACGCCACCGACGCAAACCGCTTGGCGCCGGCGACGCTCTTCTCGATGCTCTGGTAAGCCTCCTCCACGTCATAACTTGCCAGCAGGGTCTGGGCGTGCCAGTAATGAATTTGGTACAACGATGGCGCATCGCCTGCTTGCAACGCCAGCCGGTTCAGCAAATCGCGCGCGCGCAGAAAATCGTTCTGCGTACGTAAAATCGCGATGGCTTCCTCACCCGCTTGCAACAGTCGCTCGCGGCGCGCTTCCACCGGAGCCTCGGCTTCCGCCAGTTCACGCGCGGCGGTTTCGTAGAAACGAGCATTCTCGTCCAGCAATTGCGGATTGAAGTTGGGATTGACGGCCTGCGCCGGCGTCGAACGGGCGTCGCGGCGCGATTTACGCAACAACTCACGCGCGGACGAGTAATGCCCCTCCGCCAAGCGGAATTGCCAGGCGCGCAGCGCCTTATCGCCCTCGCTCAATTCAAACGTCGCCTCGTCGCGCGTTAACTTTGCCGCATCGCCCGAGCTGAGCGAGGCACAACCGGCGACTATGGTAAGTGATAGCGCGAGGCAAGCAAGGCGCCACGCGGATGCAATGCCTAAAAACAAATTCTGGTTCATGATGAATACTCCCTCAATAAGTGCGACGAATCATCGCTAACAGCAAACATTCAAAAATGATCGGCGCGCGATACCTTGGGTACGACTCGGCATTGCGCACGACGGCTTGTGCCAGCCGTTCTCATTCATTACGCCCGCCAGGCTGCACGAACTGGGCTATCGTATCGCAAGAAAGCGAGCGGCGCGAAGATATGTCCGTTCTCAATGGAAACCAAGTAGCGGGGAGCCGCCATGTGTCGAAATATCAAGACGCTGTTCAATTTTCAGCCACCTGCGACCGAGGATGAGATTCGCGCCGCTGCATTGCAATTCGTGCGCAAGCTCACTGGCTTCAACAAACCATCTCGGGGGAATGAGGCAGTTTTTGCGCGGGCGGTGGAAGACATCACGGCGGCTGCACGCGTGCTTATCGAGTCACTCTCCACGACGGCACACCCTCGTTATCGCGCGATCGAAGCCGAGAAATTGCGCACTCATGCGAGCTTGCGATTTGCGAGAGCTGTTTCTCTGCCAGCGAAAGAATAAATCGCGCCGCCCTAAGGCATGCTTATAGTGCGTAGTGGGCTGCCGCGCGCGACACCTGTCCGGCGTTATTGAACCAGAACACCTCCGCGCTGCGACCGCGCGGGCCGTCATACTGGATAACGATACTCGATGCCCCGATTAGCACGGCCGTCAACTCAAAATGTAAGTCAGGAAGCCGAGCCAAGGCTTTCTCCCAATAAACACGGATTGCAGATTTACCGTGGAGCGTTCCGGTTGGCTCGCGCATGAGCTGCACGATCAACGGCGAAGACATTTCGAAGTCTTCGCAGTAGTGCGAGAGAATCTCCTCTAAGTCGTGCGAATTCCACGCGGCGATCCATTCCGTCGCAAAGTGTTCGGCGAATTCTCTTGTGATCTGCATTACGCGTTACGCTCAAAAAGCTTCGCTTATCGCTGCTTCGGCAATCTAGTGCTGACGCTATAGCTATAGCTCAGTCACCTCGATCCAATTGTGCAGCGCCAATCCGCCATCCACAACAACCGTGGTGCCGGTCACGTAAGCCGAAAATCGATCGACCAGCAGCGCGAGGGCCATGCCGGCAATCTCCTCTGGAGTCCCAAGTCGCCGCAAGCTGGTGCAACGCGTGAGCCGCCCGATACCGGCGCCGCTCGCGTCGAAGCCACCGCCGGGAATCGCGCCCGGCGCGATGGCGTTCACACGAATGCCACGCGGGCCGAGCGCCTTCGCCAGCTCTTTGACTACCATGGTTTGCCCCGCCTTCGACGCGCTGTAGTGCGGGAGGTTGCGTGGCGTATCCGCATGCAGGGAAGTGATGAACAACATACGGCCAGGTATTTTTTTTCCATCATGCCGCGACCGATCTCGCGCGCCAGAATAAAGCCCGCGCGCAAATTCACTGACAGCATGTGGTCCCAGGTGTCGTCGCTAACTTCGAGAATATTGTCCGATTCGATTCGCCGCGGACTCGCCGCGTGAACGAAAATCGACGGCGCGCCAAATTTTTCAAGAACGTTCAAGAGCGCAGAAGGTCCCTCGCGCGTTGAGAGATCGGCGACGATGAAGCTCGCGTCGCAGCCTTCTCCGCGCAACGAAGCGGCGATCTCCTCGCCGCGTTGCGCGTCGAGGTCGCTGAGCAGAGTACGTGCGCCTTCTCGCGCAATCGCGATAGCGATGCCGCGCCCAATGCCGGACGCCGCGCCGGTGACCAGCGCCGTATCCTTCGTGAGTAGCCTACTGTCCATATTGTGCTGTCACTGTGTTGTTACCACGATTCAGTAGTGTCCGGTTTAATTGAGGCGTCCGAGCTGGGAAGCTGCTGCTGATGCGGGTTTTGAGGGATACATGGGTGTCCACGATTTGAATTTCGAATT
>JAYUZG010000189.1:0-6737 GCA_043751985.1 Betaproteobacteria bacterium | reverse complement strand
CGCGATCATGGGTCGCAGTATGAATTTCACCGCGCTGCCAACCTGGTTCAAGGAAGGCACGGCCGAATTCATTCACGGCGCCGACGAACGCGTGGCGGCGGACATCGCCGCGGCCGGCGGCGACAATGCCGGAATCACTTCGGTGGTGAACACGATTTCGAGTTGGTCGCTCACCTCCGCGAACTATTCGTCGGCCTACATCGCCACTCGTTATCTCAACGAAAAGCTCAAGAGCGCGGGCAACTAGGGCATCAAGGACTTGATGGTGTATTTGAATCAGAATCCCGCCGCGGATCTCGACGCTGCGATGACACATTTCTTTGGCAGCGGGTACACCACCGCCAGCTTCGTGACCGAAGTGCAAACCAGCGGTCTCAACTTCGTCAACAATCAAATGAATCTCACCAACTCGGACACTGGCGCGGTGAGCGGGCTGGACGCGGACGGTGGGGCGATTCGCACCGCCGGCAATGTGCTCACCGATTACGGCACGACTTACGGCGACAACGTGTTGCAAGGCTTCAACGAGACTTTCGAGAAGATCAGCAACGCTGATGACCGGAACGCGCGAAGTGCAGTTCCATGTCGGAGCGGAATCAGGCCAGACGATCAACACCGGTATTGGTGCGGTGAACAGCCAGGCCTTGGGCGTCAATGATGTCGATCTGACGACCAACGCGCGAGTGGCGATTGTGCACGTGGATCATGCCGTCGACGCGATCAACAACGAACGCGCGCGCATCGGCGCCGAGCTGTCGCGCTTCGAGAAAACAATTTCCAATCTCCAGTCCGGCGCGGAGAATCTCTCGGCCAGCCGCTCGCGCATTCAAGACACTGACTTTGCCTCGGAGACCGCGTCACTGGTGCGCGCGCAGATCATGCAGAAGTCAATCGCCAGCGTAGTAGCACAAGCCAATACGGCACCCGCACTGGCCCTGCAGCTCCTGCGCCGCTAGTCTTAGTATTGGCGCGCGGCGTCGCCTGACTGCGGGGCGCGTGGTAGCATTTCACATCCGTGTAACCCCTGCAGTGTGATGACCGCGCTCACAATCACGCTTACCGTCAACGGCGACGCCCGTTCGTTTCCGTCGCCGCTCAGCGTGTCACAGTTGATCGATCAACTCGCCTTGACCGGCAAACGCGTCGCGCTGGAGCGCAACGGCGAAATCGTTCCGCGTGGCAGTTTTCCGGCGACCCGGCTTGATGAGGGCGACGCGGTGGAGATCGTAGTGGCGGTCGGCGGCGGATAAGAGCTGTTGGTTAAGGTCTGACGGCTAAGTTAGCAACGCACTTTATTCAGAGAATCCATGCATACGCTTAATCTTGCCGGCCGTAGCTATCGATCACGTCTGCTGGTCGGGACCGGCAAATACAAAGACTTCGATGAGACGCGACGTGCGGTGGATGCCAGTGGCGCCGAGATCGTCACCGTCGCGATCCGGCGCACCAACATCGGCCAGCACAGCAACGAGCCGAATTTGCTCGATGCACTGCCGCCGTCGCGTTACACCATTCTGCCGAACACGGCCGGGTGCTATACCGCGCAGGACGCGGTGCGCACGCTGCGCCTCGCGCGCGAACTGCTCGACGGGCACGATTTGGTGAAGCTCGAAGTGCTGGGCGATCCGACCACGCTGTTTCCGAACGTGATCGAAACGCTGGCCGCCGCGCAGACCTTGGTAGCGGATGGTTTCAAAGTGATGGTCTACACGTCGGATGACCCGATCATCGCCAAACAACTCGAAGAGATCGGCTGCGTCGCGGTGATGCCGCTCGCGTCTCTGATCGGCTCCGGCATGGGCATTCTCAATCCGTGGAATTTACAAATCATCATCGACCACGCCAAAGTTCCGGTGTTGGTCGATGCTGGCGTGGGGACCGCAAGCGATGCGGCGATCGCCATGGAGTTGGGTTGTGACGGTGTGCTGATGAACACCGCGATTGCCAATGCGCGCGACCCGGTGCTGATGGCCTCGGCCATGGGCAAAGCGGTGCAGGCCGGGCGCGAAGCCTTTCTCGCCGGCCGTATGGCGAAGAAGCTCTACAGCGCGGCGCCCAGCTCGCCCGGCGACGGAATGATTCAGTCTGGCGCGAAGTCGAAGGCCGCCTAGTCACGCAGTACGTGCAACACCCACCTATTCGCAGCTTCGTGTTGCGCCAGGGCCGCGTGTCCAACGCACAGCGCCGCGCGCTCGACCAATTGCTCCCGCGCTACGGCATCGAGTATCGCGCCGCGCTGCTCGAGCTTGATGTTGCATTCGGGCGTACGGCGCCGCGCATTCTGGAGATCGGCTTCGGCATGGGCGAAACAACTGCGCGTATCGCGGCGGCGCATCCCGATCGCGACTATCTCGCAATCGAAGTTCATTCGCCCGGAGTGGGCGCCTTGCTCAAGACCATTGACGAAGCGGCGCTGCGAAATATTCGCATCGTTCAACACGACGCGCTGGAAGTCCTGCAGAACATGATCGCGCCCTCGGTGCTGGACGGCGCGCACGTCTTCTTTCCCGATCCGTGGCCGAAGAAACGGCATCACAAGCGACGGCTGCTGCAACCGCCCTTCGTATCGCTGCTCGCGCAACGCCTCAAGCCCGGCGGCTATCTTCATGTCGCCACCGATTGGGCGGATTACGCCGAGCAAGTGCTCAGCGTCCTTGCCGCTGAGCCATTACTGGCGAACACCGCCGAAGGCTTCGCGCCGCGCCCCGAAGACCGGCCGCTGACCAAATTCGAAACGCGCGGACTGAAACTCGGTCACGGCGTGTGGGATGCCGTGTTTCGGCGCATTGGATCAGTGATTAAGTAACTCAGTAGTGATTGAATGATTCCTTTGTCCAATCACCGCGGCGTTTACGCGGCGGGTGTGACCCGCCCTACCCGAATTTTTTCCGCTCCGGTGCCTTCTTTGGACCGCGTTCGTACCAGACGCAACTGTCGGGCGCGTCGAGCCGCAGCGCGCCATTCGCCTCAATCTCATAACCTCGCCGAACGTCATCCGACGTGATGATGACTTGACCCTCAACGCGGTAGTCGAGGCGATGGACTTTCCAGGTATATCCGGTCTTGAATGAATACAACAGGCGCCCGCCTTTTCGGAAATCGAGTTCGACCTCATCGGGAGAGTGAGAAGGCCCATCGACGCGGACCAAGTGCCAGCAACCGAACAATTGGCCATCACCGTCGTTGCGGAAGAAATTGAAAAATCCCATGCAGTATGTTCCCCATCTGTTATCGGACGAATGTCCTGGTCACTTGATCTTTCGCGTTGTGAGTACCGTAAATCCCTCGCCTACCATTTCTCTCCCAATCGCTCCGTTCAAGCCCGCGCCGCGCAACAAGCTCTCCTGTTCTTCACGTGTGGGAATTATATTGCCCCACAGCAGTTCTTCCCACCCGGTGTGCAGCGGAAACAGAAATTCAGCCTGGCGCGATTGCGCCAGCGTGCTCGGATAGGTTTCATCAACGATCACCATCCACCCTCCGGGACGCAAGGCTTGTGCCGCCTCGCGTACCACTTGGGGCCGAATCGGTTGCGCAATTTCGTGCAGCACCTCGACCATCACCACCACATCGCACGACGCGCGTTCGACCGAATCGGTAATGCCGCCCTCATGCACTTCAATGCGTGAGTCGAAGCCAGCCTGCTTGATTCGTGCTCTGGCGACTTGCAGACTTTCGCGGTCGATATCCACTCCGGTAATCCGCGCCGCGCCAAAAGTCCTGGCGAGCAGCACGAGGAGATTTCCGGTGCCGCAACCCAGTTCCAGAATTCGCCCGCCGTCATCCAGCCGCGCCTGCAAGCCGGCCAGACCCGGCAAGATTTTTTTCGCGGTGAGAACTTGCAAACCTTGCGTCGCCTCACCCACGGCTTTCGCGAACACCTCGCCGCGGCCTTGAAACGGTTGCGCCTTGCCGGTCTTGAACGCGTCCTCGCAGCGGCGGAAATCCTCCGCCGCCACACCGGTACCAAGACTCACGTAGCCGCCGAGGTAGCGCGGATGTGTGGGATTCGCGAGGATGGAATCAAAATACGGCGCCAGCCGATAATGGCCATCGCCATCGGCGTCAAGAAATTCCATTCCGTAGGCCGTGCGGCACCAGATCGCGACAAATGGCGCATGCAACTTCAGCTTGGCGGCCAAGTCTTCGGCACGAGCGTTCGGAGTTGCCGCCAGTTCGCGGAACAGACCCAGCTTCAAACCGAGGTCAATCAAATGAATCGTATTGAAACCGCGCCGCCACTCGAACACACGTGCCGTCTGTGAATCGGCGCTGATTGCATTCTTGTTGTTCACGGTGCTCCCCTTGATTCTAGAAAGCGCAGTTTAACCACAGAGACTCAGAGACACAGAGAAAGCACGCTCTGTGACTCTGTGTCTCTGTGGTGATTATTCGCTTCAAGTCGTCTAAGCGGTGAGTTCACCGCGCTCATAATCGCGGAACGCTTGCATAATCTCGTCGCGCGTATTCATCACGAACGGCCCGTAGCGCGCCACGGGTTCGCCGATCGGCTTGCCGTCGCAATACAGCATCTTCGCGCCCTCGCTGCCCGCGGTAACTTGCAAGTCGCCGTTGCCTTCGAATATCGCTAGGCGGCCTTGATCGATCTGTATGCTTGCGCCCAGTTTATCGCTGCCCGACACCTGGCCATGAAACAGGTACACGAAGACGTTGTGCGATTCAGGAATCGGCAGGCGCAATTCCGCGCCGGGAGAAAGTTCGACCTCCATTACCCGCAGCGGAATTAATGTCTGCGCCGGGCCGCGCACACCGAAGGCTTCGCCGGCGATCACGCGTGCCTTCACGCCCGCCTGCGCGGCCAGCATGACTCGCGAGCGCGTGATGTCCTGATAACACGGCGGCGTGAGCTTGAGCGCGCCTGGCAAATTCACCCAAAGTTGGAAACCACGCAGACGTCCTTGCGCGCGCTCCGGCATTTCGGAGTGAATGATGCCGCGCCCGGCGGTCATCCATTGCACGTCTCCCGCCTCGATCGCGCCCTTGTTCCCGACCGAGTCGGCGTGACGCACGCGGCCATCGAGCATGATGGTCACCGTCTCGAAGCCGCGATGCGGATGATCGGGGAAGCCCGCGATCCAGGATGACGGATCGTCGGAGCCGAATTCATCCAGCATCAAGAACGGATCGATCATGTCCATCTGCGGCGTACCGATGATACGGTTCAGCTTGACTCCGGCGCCGTCGGTGGCAGGCATACCGGCAACGATGTTCGCGATGCGTCTCATGGATAAGTTCTCCGCGGCTTGAGTGTCAAGCGGGAATAGATTAGGGCCGGCTGCGAAATATCAATGGCGCACACGTCATGGAAGAAAGCGCTGCAGTAAATCATTCAGAAACCGCTGCCCCTGTCGCGTAGGTTGTATGCGCAGATGATCGCGCACGATCAAGCCATCGCGCTCGGCCGCATCAAGCCGAGGCAGGATTGTGCTCAGTGCAACGCCAGTTCGTTCTTCAAATAAACGCGATTCAAATCCGTCGTTCAGACGCAGCGCGTTCAGCATGAATTCGAAAGGTCGTTCTTCAATCTTGACTTCGTTCTGTTGCGAAACGGGCGAGTCTTGCAATGCATGCGTCAGGTAATCACGCGGCGCACGATAGCGTACCTGGCGCACAATGTGATCGGGAAACGACAGTTTACCGTGCGCACCGGCGCCGATGCCGAGATAATCACCGTAGCTCCAATAGTTCAGATTGTGCCGCGCTTCGCATCCCGGCTGTGCAAAGGCCGAGGTCTCATAGTGGCGATAGCCCCGCGCGGCAAGTAACGCCTCGATGCCCTCCTGCATGTCGGCGGAGGTCTCATCGTCGGGAACCTTAGGAGGAAACTTGGCGAATACGGTGTTCGGTTCGATAGTGAGATGATAAGCGGAGACATGCCGGGGCGCGAAACTCGTCGCGATCTCCAGATCAGATAACGCTTCACTCACCGTTTGCCCCGGTAAGGCGTACATCAAGTCGAGATTGAAATTGTCAAACTCGCGTTGCGCGATGCCGATAGCCGCGCGCGCCTGCACTTCATCATGGATACGACCGAGTGCTCTCAGATGATGTGCGTTAAAACTTTGAATACCGATTGAGAGCCGGTTAACTCCGGCCGCGCGAAAGTCGTGAAACTTCTTCGCTTCGAAAGTGCCGGGATTTGCTTCCAGCGTGATCTCGGCGTCCGGCGCCAACGGCAGCCGCGCGCGGATCGCGCACAGCAATTCATCCAACGCATGCGCCGACATGAGTGACGGCGTGCCACCGCCGAAGAAGATGCTGATAATGCGCCGCCCCCACACCAGCGGCAGCGACTGCTCCAGATCGGCGATCAACGCGGCAACGTATTTTTCCTCCAGATTGCCATCTAAGTTGGTCTCACGCAGGCCGCTCGTCGAGGGAATTTCATGCGAATTAAAATCGCAATATGGACACTTGCGCACACACCACGGGATATGTACATACAGCGCAAGCGGTGGCAACGTTCGCAGTGTGCCCACAGCGGGTCGCACGAGCGACACGTCGCTTATCCCGGACACGGCAATCGGAGCGTATAGCCAGCGAGAATAAAAAATTCAAAACACAAGGGTGCCGATCACAGTATTTGTAGGGTGGGTTCGCGCAGCAACCCACCGAGCGGCTTCGACGCGGAGAACGTTAACATTAAGCTTGTTCAATGTCACGCTGCGGTTGTTGACTCAATCCGTGATAAGGATTTTCCACGCCCGCGCGTGGTT
>JAYUZG010000188.1:0-8394 GCA_043751985.1 Betaproteobacteria bacterium | reverse complement strand
TATATGCCCGCGATGTTTGGCGAGCCGCAAGCGCCCGCTGCCAAGCTGTACTACACGATCGAGGAAATGGGCTTGGTCGAGAAACTGCACGAGAAGATCTACGACGAAGTGCACAAGCGCCACAATACTGCGATGCTGAATGATTCGGCGCTGATGGCCAAATGGATCGGCGAGCAAGGCGTGGATGCAAAGCGCTTCCAGGAAACTTTCGACTCCTTCGGTGTGGCCAACAAAGTTAGCCGCGCGACGCAGATGATGCGCGCGTATCACATCACCGGCACACCCTCCGTGGTGGTGAACGGCAAATATCTGACCGCGCCGTCGATGGTGATGAACGCGTCGGGCGCGGATCATGGCCGACTGTTCTCAGTTATTGATCAATTGATCGCGATGGAACACCAAGAGCCCGCCAAGAAAGAGACGAAGAAAGAGGCCAAGAAGAAGAAGGAAGCATCGGCGACGAAGTAATGTCGGAGCGCGCGTTATTGATCGGACTTGGTCTGGTCTGCGCAGTGGCGCTCGGCGCAGAGCCGATGGAGGGTGCCGACTACGCCGTACTCACACCACGTGTCGTTCCTGCCGACGCACGCATCGAAGTGGTCGAGTTCTTCTATTACGGCTGTGCCGCTTGTGCGCGCTTCGAGCCTGCATTCGAGGCTTGGAGTCGCGCAGTTGCGAGCGACGTAAACGTCGTCCGCATGCCAGTCGTCGATGCGTCACCGCGCTGGACCGCGCTCGCCCGCTTGTACTTTGTATTGGATGCAATGCAGCTTACCGACACGCTGCACGCGGATGCTTTCCGCGCTATTCATCAACGCCGGCACGACCTGACGCAACGCGATGTGCAATTGCAGTGGGCGCAAGAGCACGGCGTCGACCGCGCGAAATTTTCTCAAGCACGGGATTCGGTGCAGATCTCACAACACCTCGACTCGGCACGTGATCTTGCACAGCGCTATCAGGTGCGCAATACACCTTCGCTGATCGTGGACGGACACTATCTGGTGAGCGGCGCCATCACGGGAGACCTCAATACTTTGCTGCCGATTGCCGAGGCCCTGATCGACAAAGTTCGCCGCGAACGCCGCGCCGCGAAATGAGCGCGGCCAAGCCGCCAGGTGAATTTACAGCGGCCAAACCGCGGAGAGTGGTCATCACCGGCGCGTCCAGCGGCATTGGTCAAGCACTGGCTGAAATTTACGCGCACCGCGGCGCCACTCTCGCGCTGATCGCCCGTCGCGCCGAGCCAATGCAGGCGTTCGCGCGATCGCACCCCGATCAAGTGTTGACTTACGCGATTGACGTGCGCAATACAGCGGCGCTGCACGAAGCGGCACGCGATTTCATTGCCCGGCACGGGGCGCCTGACGTGGTGATCGCCAACGCGGGCGTGAGCGTCGGGACTGCCACCGAACAACCGGATGACAACACCGTTTTCGAAGAGGTATTCGCGATCAACGTGCGCGGCATGATGCAAACCTTCCAGGCCTTCCTCCCGGCGATGCGAGACAGCGCGAGCGGCGCGCTGGTGGGCGTCGCCAGTGTCGCTGGCTTTCGCGGTCTGCCGGGATCGGGCGCGTATTCGGCGTCGAAGGCCGCCGCGATCAGCTATCTGGAAAGTCTGCGCGTCGAACTGCGCTCGAGCGGTATCGCCGTGGTCACGCTGTGTCCCGGTTTTGTCGCAACGCCGATGACCGAACGCAACCCCTACGCGATGCCGTTTATTTTGCCGGCGGACGATGCGGCGCGACGAATGGTGAAAGTGATCGACCGGCGTCAGCGCTTCGCCGTGGTGCCGTGGCAAATGGCCATCATCGGTTTTTTCCTGCGCTGGCTGCCACGCGCGCTCTACGACTGGTTGTTTCGCCACGCGCCGCATAAGCCGCGCCGCGGCTAGTTACAACAAGGGAATTTCTAGCAGCTTTTCTAAGGACTGCAGGGCGCTGCGCGGATCGGTAACCTTGATCGTCGTCATCCCCATTGCCTGCGCCGGTTTGAGATTGATGCCGAGATCGTCCAGATACACCGCTTGTCTGGGCATGATGCTCAAGGTCTCGCAGGCGAGCTCATAGAAGCGCGGCTCCGGCTTGCGCATACCCACCTCCGAAGATTGCACACTGGCGTCGAACAACGCCATCGCCGCGCGCCAGTGTTCGGCGCGCTGCGGGTCGCGTGCCAGCCCATGACCCTCCGCGTGGCGAATATTGTTGGTAAGACAGGCTACGGTGTAATGCTTCTTGCAGCGTCGCACCGCCTCGAGCATCTCGTGACGCAGTTCTCCGAACAACAGGTCGATCACTTCGAAGCCACGCACCTGATGCCCGGCGCGGCGGCTCTCCGCCGCAAACGCAACGTCGAATTCTTCCGGCGTAATTTCACTGCGCTCGAAGCGCGCCCAGGCGTTGCCGTCCGGATTGGACGAGTTGATCTTGCGCAGAAAGGATTCGGGCAATTCACGTTCGCGCTCAAAACGGCTGAACGCGGCGAAGGGACTCTCCGAAATGACGCCGCCAAAATCAAACAATACTGCCTTGAATGCCTGGTTGGCCATAACGCTTACTGCTTGCCTTTCTTGTAGATATCGATGGCGCGCTTCAAGTCCTTCACTTCTTCGCACGGGATCGGCGCGCACAGAAGCTGCAAGGCGGCCAAATGTTCTTCCGCCTTCTTGACCTCGTTTGCCTTGAGATAGGCCTCACCAATGTACTCGTGTGCGGCCCGGTGTTTGGGATTGAGCCTGAGCGCTTCGTTATAGTTCTTGAAGGCAGCGTCGAGATTGCCACTCATTCGATATGCGTAACCGAGCCCATTGAAGGTGTCGGCGTCGCGGTTGTTAGCCTGCGCTGCTTTGCCCAGGAATTCGATGGCCCTCGCCCAGTCCTGTTTCTCCAGCGCCTTGCGGCCCTCGACATAGTTCGCGTCTCTATTTTCGGTATCACCCTCGGCGCCCATGTTGGCCAGCAAGGGCAACGGCAGCAGCAACAAAACCCCAACAAATGCTTTTGCGAAACGGCGCATGGTCTTCTCCTAAAACTCGCAGGCGCGCAGTTTAACTCGACCGAGCGACGTGGTGATTTGTTTTGCCCGTTGGCGAGTATTCAGGCGACAGGCGGATTCGTATCTTCTTCTGCGTTTGACTCGCGACTCACGTCCGCACGACGGAGCTTTCCCGTTTCGCGCATGACGCGAAAGCGCTCTGCCATCTCACCCATCGCTTCCACGGCGACGAGTCGCTCGCGCAAAGTGAGTTGCCGCCACTGCCGCAACTGCGCGCGTCTGCTTCCCTCCCAAGTAGTAAGGCTCCAGTCGATCTCGTCCGCATTCGGGGTCATGACTTGCCCATCTCTTCCAGGATCCAACGCAGATGTTGAACGTCAGCCAAGTCTTGCGGACGATTGGCGAGTTCCTTCATTTTGATCAGGGTCGGAATGGAAACAAATCGCGTCGTCACGCCCGGAGCAAGTTCACCGACTTGCGCAACTTTCCACTCGTCATCGAAATCGAACGGCGCCGTGACGAAGACGTCCACCGGAGTTTCACGATGCTGTTGACTCCAAAATTGCAGCACTTGCATACCTTTCTCGACCATCCATCGATTGCGTTCTAGTTCGTCGCCGAACTGCGTGGCTGATACAGGAACGATCGGACGATAGCCAAGTGTTTCAAGCGCCGCAAAAGCATTTTCAATATTACTCGGTGCCAACTGCACCACCAGATCGGCATCTTTGGTAAATCGCAGATATCCATGCGCATTGACGGCGAGACCCCCGGCCACCAAGTAACGTACTTGGAATTGTGCGAGCGCTTGTGCGATTGCTTCGAAACTGTCGATCTTCATGACTAATTTGACAGAACTCTCATGCAACTTAATCCGCAAAAAATCCCGACGCCTGTAATTCCTGGCAAAGCAGCAAGTAGTCCTGAGCGCCCTGGCTGTGGGGCGCGTGCGCGAAAATATCTTTCCCGTGCATCGGGCTCTCCGCCAGGCTGACGTTTTCGGAGATTCGCGCCGCACAAACCTGGCCGGCGAAGTGTGCGTTCAAGCGCTGCACGATTTCCGCGCTAAGCTTGCGGCGCGCGGTATAGCGCGTCACGACAACCCGGCGCACAAATTTTTTATTCAACTTTTTCTCCAGCACGTCGAGCGCGCTGGTGAGCCGGTGCACGCCTTGCAACGACAAAAAGTCTGCCGACACCGGAATCAGCACGCGGTCCGCGGCCATCAGCGCATTGAGAGTGAGCACGCCCAGCATCGGGCAACAATCGATGATCACCGGCGCGTTATCGCGCGCCAGCATTTCTCTCAATCCGTCGCGCAGGCGCGTGGTGATCGCCGTGTTACTGCTGTAGAGCGAATCGATTTTGGCCAGATCAACCGAGGCGGGTAACAAACGCAGACCGGAGGTTGCCGTGCGCGAGACCTCGGCTAATTTTTTCGTCTGCATGAAGAACGCGAACAGGCTGTCATCCCCGGCAACGTTGCGCAGGCCCTGCGCCAGCGTGAGATGCCCTTGCGGGTCGAGATCGATGCCGTAGGGCCGCCGTCCTTCGCCATTGAGATAGGCGATCACATTCAATGCCGTGGTGGTCTTGCCGACGCCGCCCTTCTGATTGAACACCGCGACGACCGCCATCGCTATTCGACGGTGACCGACTTGGCCAAATTGCGTGGCTTGTCCACATCCGTCCCTTTGCTGAGCGCCGCGTGGTAGGCAAGCAACTGCAGTGGCACGGTATGCAAAATCGGACTCAGATGCCCGGCGTGTTCGGGAAGACGAATGATGTGGATGCCATCGGACTCATGGATCTGCGAATCTGCGTCGGCGAAGACATACAGTTCGCCGCCGCGCGCGCGCACCACTTCGAGGTTCGACTTCAGCTTTTCCAACAGTGCGTCGTTTGGCGCGATGGCAATCACCGGCATGTCACGATCGACGAGCGCCAGCGGCCCGTGCTTGAGTTCTCCCGCGGGATAGGCTTCGGCGTGGATATAGGAAATTTCCTTCAACTTGAGCGCGCCCTCCATGGCGATAGGATAGTGCAGGCCGCGACCCAGAAACAGCGCGTGATGTTTGCCGGCAAAGCCGCGCGCCCAGTTTTCGATGCGCCCTTCGAGTTCGAGCACGCGCGCGAGCGCCGCGGGAAGATGGCGCAACTGACGCAACAATTGCTGCTCGTCTTCGCGCGCCAGCCGTTGCCGCAGCTTGGCCATTACCAACGTGAACAAGTACAACGCGCCGAGTTGAGTGGTGAACGCTTTGGTCGAGGCCACGCCGATTTCCGGCCCCGCACGAGTGAGAAAGCGCAGCTTCGAATTGCGCACCAGCGTGCTTTCCGCCACGTTGCAGATCGCCAGCGTCATGGCTTGGCCGTTGGCTTGCGCGTATTGCATGGCGGCGATGGTGTCGGCGGTTTCACCCGATTGCGAGATTGCCACCACCAACGCCTCGGGATCGGCGACGATGTTGCGATAGCGAAACTCGCTGGCGAACTCCACGCTGCACGGAATTTTCGCGATCGACTCCAGCCAATGACGCGCCACCAAGCCGGCGTGATAGCTGGTGCCACAGGCGATGATGACTACGCTGTTCGCGCGGCGCAGAATGTCCACGGCTTCCACGCCGAACAATTCGGGCGCGATCGACTGCGCGCCGCTCACCATTTCGAGCGTTGCCGCGAGCGCACCGGGCTGCTCGAAGATTTCTTTCTGCATGTAATGCTGATACGGACCCAACTCCACCGCGTCGGTGGACAAAGTGCTTTGGTGCACGTCGCGTGCGCACAGCGAACCTTGTGCGTCGGCGATACGATAGCCGTCGTGCTTCAACTCCGCCACGTCGCCGTCCTGCAAGTACACCATGCGGCGTGTGACTTGCAGCAACGCAGCGGCATCCGATGCCGCGAAGTTACCTTCATCGGTCAAACCCAGGAGCAAAGGCGCGCTTCTGCAGGTGACCACCAACGTGTCCGGGAACGCTTCCGACACGACCGCCAGCGCATACGCGCCGTGCAATTCGGCTACCGCGTGACGCGTAGCCGCGAACAATTCACCGTCACGTTGCAAATACGAATGAATGAGATGCGCCACGACTTCGGTATCGGTGTCGGAGGCAAACTGGTAGCCGTCGCGCAGCAGTCGCGCGCGCAGCGCTTCGTGGTTCTCGATGATGCCGTTGTGAACCAGCGCCAGCCCGTCTTTACTGACATGCGGATGCGCGTTGCGCTCCGACGGAATACCGTGCGTGGCCCAGCGCGTGTGCGCAATGCCGAGCGTGCCATGGGTGCCGGCTTGCTGTGCCATTTCCGCCAAGGCGGCGACGCGACCGACGCTGCGCAGCCGGTGCATGCCGTGATTGATCACCGCGAGGCCGGCGGAATCATAACCGCGGTATTCGAGCTTGCGCAGCCCTTCAATCAGCGTCGGCACCACGTTGCCGCGCGTGACCGCGCCAACTATGCCGCACATGCTGGTCGATCCCGCGTGCGAGTGAGCGTCGCAGGCGTCGGGCTAAGTGTTGTGGCGATCATTATTTTTTCTTGCTTGGGCGCGCCCAGTTCAAAATTGAAACTTGTTTCGCGCGCGACACCGTGAGCGCATCGGAGGGAGCGTCCTTGGTGATGGTGCTGCCGGCACCGATCGTCGCATTTTTCCCCACGGTAACCGGCGCCACGAGTTGCGAGTCCGATCCGATGAAAGCGCCGTCTTCAATCACCGTTCGATGCTTGTTCGCACCATCGTAATTGCAGGTGATGGTACCGGCACCGACATTTACATTTTTACCGATGGTCGCGTCGCCCAGATATGCCAGATGATTCGCCTTCGAGCCAACATCGAGCGAAGTATTTTTGATCTCGACAAAATTACCCACGTGAGTGTCGTCGCCCAGTTGCGTGCCGGGGCGCAATCGCGCATACGGACCGATGCGGCAATTCACGCCCACCTCGACGCTGTCCAGATGAGAGAACGGCGCGATCACCGTGCCGCGGCCGACGCTCACGTCTTTCAGCACGCAGTTCGCTTGAATCCGCACCTCATCCGCCAGCGTGACCTTGCCTTCGAACACGCAGTTGACATCGATCGACACATCACGCCCGCACTGCATTTCACCACGCAAATCGAAGCGCCACGGATCCGTCAGCGCGACCCCCTCGCGCATCAAGCGCTTGGCGTGTTCGAGTTGCGCGACGCGTTCCAGGTAGGCAAGCTGCGCGCGGTCGTTCACGCCGTGAATCTCCCAAGGAAAATCCGGCTGCGTCGAGTCGATCGAGACGCCGTCCGCCAGCGCCATCGACACGATGTCGGTGAGGTAATACTCGCGCTGCGCATTGTTATTGGTCAGCCGCGCCAGCCATTTCTTCAAGTCCTCGGTCGGCGCACACAGAATGCCGCTGTTGATCTCATGCAGTGACAACTGCGCCGGCGTCGCGTCTTTGTGCTCAACGATGGCGGTGATGCGTCCACCTGCATCGCGCACAATGCGACCGTATCCGGAGGGGTCCGCCAAGTCCGCGGTCAAAATTCTCAGACCGCGCGTATCGACCACGCGCGCCAGCGTCGAGACTGAAGTGAGCGGAACGTCGCCGTAGAGGATCAGCGTAGTGCCGCCCGGCAGGAGATGCGGGATCGCCAGTTGCACCGCATGCCCGGTTCCAAGCTGCGGTTCCTGGGTGACGAATGCGACGCCTTGATCGGAAAATGCCCTGCGCACAGCTTCGCTGCCGTGCCCGTCTACGACGATGATGCGCTCGGCGGAAAGCGCGTGCGCGCGAGACAGCACATGTGCCAGTAGCGGACGCCCGGCGAGCGGGTGCAGGACCTTGGGCAGCGCGGATTGCATTCGCGTTCCCTTGCCCGCGGCAAGAATGACAACGTTGGCGAGGCCGGGTTTCAACTTCGCGTGCGCATGAGGATTAGGAGCCGACGCATTATTACACAACCCTTCTGTAGGTTGACCATAACCACCAGCGCCATCGTGAAATCGACGGCCTAATCGCTTTGTACCTTGGGCGACACTACTCCGCGATTCCGAGAGAACTCTGATTTCTAGAGGAATCTCGGCGCCCGCGCCGGACACCGCTAAATTGTTCCTACTTCCATTGCGTGCACAAGTTTGGGGTCACAACCTTGGGGTCAGGCCTGCATAATGGTACTATTGCGGCTCTCCACTCCGGCACTCCCCTCCCATGGCGCGCAAACCTCGCCTGCATGTCCCCGGCGGCCTCTACCACGTCATCTGGCGCGGCAACGAACAGCGCGACATCTTCTTCGACGACGAAGATCGACGGCGCTTCTATGCGCTGCTGCGCGAAGGGGTCGAGCGCTTCGGCTACCGCGTGCACGGCTTCTGCCTGATGTCTAACCACGTCCATCTGGCACTCCAGGCCGGGAAGGAT
>JAYUZG010000187.1:0-32493 GCA_043751985.1 Betaproteobacteria bacterium | reverse complement strand
CCATGCCTCGCATCATGATCGCGCCCAGCCACCTGCTCAGACTCAAACCCCGTTGGAATCACGCTCCCCGCTCAGACTCAAACACCATTGGACAATGCTGCCACTTGCACAGGATGACAATTCGCGGCAATGTCCGCACCAGCATGGCGATGAACCCCGATGACTGCTATTGATGCGACCGTCAGCACGCTGCTGCCAGCTTTAAGTTTCGCCGGAGTCGGCAAGTGCTACGCGGGCACGCCGGCGTTGACCGATGTCTCGTTGGCGGTAAGCGCGGGGACGATCACCGGTTTAGTCGGCGTGAACGGCGCCGGCAAAACCACTTTGTTGAAATGCCTTCTCGATTTTTGTAGCTTCAACACCGGCTCCATCATGATCTTCGGGAGCGACAGCCGGCAGACTCGCGCGCGCGCGCGCATCGCCTTTCTGCCGGAGCGCTTCGTACCACCCTATTACTTGACCGGACGCGACTTCTTGCGCCATTTGCTGGAACTGTACGGAGTCATCTATCAGGAACCTCAGGCGACCACCTGCCTCGCGCGCCTCGATCTGCACCAGTCCGCGCTCGCCAAGCCGGTTCGCGACTATTCCAAGGGCATGACGCAAAAGCTTGGGCTCGCTGCGTGTTTGTTGAGCGGGCGCGATATTTTGTTGTTCGACGAGCCCACCAGCGGACTCGATCCCAAAGCCCGAGCCTTATTGAAAGCCGAACTGAAACATGCCCGGCAGGCCGGGCGGACCGTGTTCTTTACCTCCCATGCACTGGCCGACGTGGAAGAGCTGTGCGACACGCTGGCAGTCTTGCACGACGGCGGTGTGCGCTTCGACGGTACGCCTGCGCAGCTCAAGTCGGCGTATCAATCGTCCGATATGGAGGCAGCCTATCTTTCCTGTATTGGCGGCTAATAAACGGCGACAGTGGCCTGTCTCCCGGCGTACCCTTACGGCATAATTGGCGCTGCGCGCGAATCCAGTCAACTCTTGAATACGAAACCTTGTGGATACAACCGTCAATTCCAAACCTGACTTACTGATTGTCGACGATGATCCGTTGATCACCGACACCTTGGACTTTGTGCTGGGTAAGGAGTACACCGTACGCGTAGCCAGTTCGCGCGAGCAGGTGAAGAGCTTGCTGCGGCAAATGGACTCCCCTCCGTTACTGGCGCTGGTCGACCTGGGACTGCCCCCAGTGCCGCATCGGCCGGATGAGGGCTTCCGCTTGATCAGCGAACTCATTGCGCATTCACCGGAAATGAAGATTCTGGTGCTGTCCGGTCAAAGCGACGAGTCCAACGCGCGCTACGCGCGCACGCTTGGCGCAATCGAATTTATTTCCAAGCCCTGCGAACCGGCGCGGCTGCTCGAATTGCTGGCCAAGGCGCGCGCGGTCGGAGTGGCGGAAAAAAGCGGCAGCGGTCCGATTACCGGAATCATCGGGGATGGTCCGGCGATCCAGAAGCTGCACCAACAGATCACGCAGTATGCCGCCGCGCCATTTCCGGTTTTGATCGAAGGCGAATCGGGCAGTGGCAAAGAGCTCGTGGCAAGTTCCTTGCATCGCCAAAGCCCGCGCGCGCTCAAACCCTATTTGGCGCTCAATTGCGCCGCGATATCCCCAACCTTGGTAGAGCCCACCTTGTTCGGCTACGCCAAAGGCGCGTTTACCGGCGCCAACACGGCACGGGCCGGATACTTTGAAGATGCCAGCGAAGGCACGTTGTTTCTCGACGAGATCGGGGAGCTCCCGATCGAGTTGCAGGCGAAGCTGCTGCGCGTCCTTGAGAACGGAGAATTTCAGCGCGTCGGCGAAACGCAGACTCGCATGTCACAGGCGCGCGTCATCACCGCGACCAATCGCGACTTGCGCCAAGAGGTCAAGGCCGGACGCTTTCGCGCGGACCTGTTTCACCGTCTTTCGGTCTTCAGCGTAGCCGTACCACCGCTGCGCGAACTGGGCGAGGACAAGGTGCAGTTGCTTGCCCACTTCGGCAATTTCTACGCGCAGCAGGGCCATCTGCAATCTTTTCGCCTGGATGCTCGCTCACGCGACCTGTGGATGCAGTACCCGTTTCCGGGCAATGTGCGTGAACTGCGCAATATCGTGATCCGACTCACCACCAAGTTTGCCGGGCAAACGATCAATAGCGAGCAACTGATGGCGGAGCTAGACTGGGAGGACGACGATGCTCAGTCCGCGCAAACTAGCGTTGCTCCCGGAGACTTCCGCAGTCAAATGGAGGCGGCGCGCAAACGTTTGCAGTTGCAGAAGCACTTCAATCTGGATGAAACTCTGCGCGAAATGGAGAAGAGTTTCGTCGAGGCGGCGCTGGATATCACGCACGGCAATCTGTCGCAAGCCGCCAAACTCCTTGGCATTCATCGCACCACCCTATATAGCCGTATGCAAAACTACACGGACAGCAACGCGGGAGGCGCCTGATGTATTACGCCTACTTCGGTTTGTCGCACGCGCCGTTCAAGATCACCCCGGATACCGAGGTTTTTTTTGAGGGCGGTAATCGCGGCGCGATTCTGGAAGCCTTGATCTACGCGATCACCCAGGGCGAAGGCATCATCAAAGTGACCGGCGAGGTGGGCAGCGGCAAGACCATGTTGTGTCGCGTTTTGCAATCACGTCTGCCGCCGCAGATCGAGACGGTTTACATCGCCAACCCGAGCGTTTCGCCAGCGGAAATTTTGCATGCCATCGCGTTTGAACTCCAGTTGCCAGTAGCACGTGAGGCCGCGCGGCTGGAAGTCATGCACGCGATCAATCATTACTTGCTGGAGCGGCACGCGCAAAAGCGCCAGGTGGTGTTGTTCGTCGAGGAATCTCAAGGCATGCCCATCTCCACCTTGGAAGAGGTGCGGCTGCTGTCGAATCTCGAAACCGACCATTACAAGCTGTTGCAGATCGTGCTGTTTGGCCAGCCTGAGCTCGACGAGAATTTGCGTCAACCGCAGATCCGGCAACTGAAGGAACGTATCACCCACAGCTTTGTGCTGAATCCTCTCACCGAGGAGGAAGTGCGCGACTATCTGAGTTTCCGCTTGCGCGCCGCCGATTATAAAGGCCCGGACTTGTTCAGCCGGCGGGTGGTGGCGTATATCGCACGCGCATGTGCGGGCCTCACTCGCCGCCTCAATATCGTGGCGGAAAAAGCGCTGCTGGCCGCGTTCGCGGACAACACACACACGGTGACGCTGACGCACGTGCGTGCTGCCGTGCGCGACTCCGAGTTTAGCGATCACATCGCGGCGAGCGATACCCCGGCGCTTGCCTATGGCATGCTGGGTCTTTTGGCCGGCGGGCTGCTTGGAGTCGGAGGATTTGCTGTCTATCAACACTTGCACAGCGCGCCGGAGCGGGAAATTTCGACTCTCAACAGTTCCGCTACCAATACGGTCGCCCAGGCCGCGGCGTCGCCCGCGCCACCCGTGCAGACGGCTACGCTCAGCAGCAATCTTCAGCCTGCGGCCTTAGTCACGCCGGCCGCAAATAAGACGACATTCGCAGCAAATGGAATTACACCTCAAGGAAATTTGTCCGATGATGTGGTTGAGCTCCGCATGGCCGCGACGGAGCAATGGCTGGAAGCGCAATCGATGTCGACTTTCAGTGTTCAGTTGGCCGGCGCCGGCAACGAAGAAGTTCTGCGAGATTATTTGAAGACCATCTCGAAATATCTTGAAATAGAAGAGGTTTTTGTGTACCGTACCATGGCAAATCGTAAACCTTCGTTAAGCGTTCTATACGGCACGTTCAAGACGCGCGGTGAGGTTCTCAAGGTCCTTGATAGCCTTCCACCGGAATTGAAGGCGAACAACCCTTACTACCGAACGATTCAAGGTATCCGCGCTGAAATTGCCGCCAATAAGTCTTGACGCCGAGCGGGCGTGACGCAGGCGCATAAGGACATGACGGACTTGTTACCCGCAACTCAAAAAAATCTCGTTGCTCGCGGCCCAATAAACTTCGCCGCAGCGCCAATTGTTCCGACGCGTTCCGCGCGAAGCGGGTGCGTGCTGGCTCTTAGCCTGGCCTTGTGCGCTTGCGCGATCAGGCCCAGCGTTCCGCCTTCGCAAGGCCACATTGCCGCGCCTCCTCTGGAGCAGAAAGAGTCCAGAGTGCCGCAACCGGTGTCGGTCGGTGCGTATGTGCCGCCGCCGCGCGTTCAAACGAAGACACCCACCTATACCGTCGTGGTAAACGAAGTTCCAGTCAAGGAACTGCTGTTTGCGCTGGGACGCGACACCAAGCAGAATTTTGACGTGCATCCGGCTATCCAGGGGCTGGTCAGCATCAACGCCATTGACGAGACGTTGCCTTCGATCCTGGAGCGTATCGCGCGTCAGGTAAACATCCGTTTCAAGAACGAAGGCAAGGTAATCGTGGTGATGCCGGACACGGCTTACGCGAAAACCTACAAGGTGAATTACGTCAATCTCAGCCGCGACTCTGCGTCGTCCATCGGCGTCAGCGGACAAATCGATTCCGGCGGCGGCAGCGCTCAAGGCGGAACCGGGGGTGCGTCAACCACCACCGTCAATTCCACTTCGAAGAATAACTTCTGGGAAGTACTCAAGGAAAATGTCCAGAACCTCCTAAGCGCAACCCGCGCGCTTGCGACCAGTGCCGAAGACAAGCAAGCGAAGGCCGAGAACGCGCGCGCGGCGCGGGAAGAAAAACTGGCGCAAGCCGAAGCGGTGGCGCGTGCCGGCGCCAACGCCACCAATTTATACAACACCGTGTTTGGCGGGGGTGCCCAGCAGGGCGCGCAAAGCAGCAGCGCCAACGATGTCATGCTCAACCCGGTCACCGGGACGATGACCGTGATGGCAACCGAACGGCAGCATACCCTGGTGCAGCAATACCTCGACAGCGTGGCCAGTTCATCCCAGCGTCAGGTGTTAATCGAGGCAACGCTGGTGGAGGTCACACTTTCAGACGTTTACCAGGGCGGGATCGACTGGACGCGTCTATCCAGCAACAATGCCGCGGGTGGCAACGGGCTGAGTTTCGGGCAAGAACTGCTTAACGGTAGTCTGGGCAACGCACCGCGCTTGTTCGTCGGCTACGCGAATCCAACGTCGCGCTTTGGTAACGTGTCTGCCTCGCTGCGACTGCTCGAGCAATTCGGCAATACGCGGGTGCTGTCGAGTCCAAAATTGATGGCACTCAACAATCAGACCGCATTGCTGAAGTCGGTCGACAATCGCGTCTACTTCACCATCGATACGCAGACCAATACCAACGCCAATATCACCACGACCACGTACACCAGCAAGGTACACACGGTTGCTGAAGGCTTTGTCATGGCGATGACACCGCAGATTAACGAGAACGGGATGGTGACTCTGACAGTGCGCCCAACCATTACCCGCATCAATGGTTCTGTTGACGACCCCAACCCTGCGTTGCAGATAGCTCCAAATGGCAGTCCTCTTACGAATCCGATAAAGAACAGCATTCCGGTTGTTTCCGTGCGTGAGGTCGAGTCGGTTCTGCTCCTGGTCAGCGGGCAGACCGCCGTTCTGGGCGGATTGATGCAAGACGACGTCCGCCGCAACCGCGACCAGATTCCAGGCGTAGGCAGTCTGCCGAGAGTAGGCGAAGCGTTCAGTTTTAGAAACGAAAAAGCGACCAAGACGGAGTTGGTGATTTTTCTACGCCCCACCGTCGTCACCAATCCTTCCCTCACCGATGGCGACCTGGCTTCGCTGAAACGCTTCCTTCCCTCGATTGATCCGACCGGGAACACGCCATGAGCCTGCTGCTCGAAGCATTGCAAAAAGCGGCCAGAAGCCGTGAGCAAGTCGCCGAGCGTGAACCGGTGGAACCCACGAGCGAATCGGCACCAACGTTCAGCCCGGTCGAGCCAGCCGTTCCCACGGAAGAGCTCACGCTCGAACCCACGCCACACGGCGAGCCGTTGCTGGAAGAAAAAATCTTCGAGGACCAGGAAGATATCGGCGCCGATCTGAAGCAAAAATCAACGCCGGATCAGGCGGCTACCGTGGTTCGTGCGGCGCAGTCGCGCGCGCCCAACGCACTCGCGCGCATGTTCGAAACCTTGCGCGACCGCCCGTTGTACGGAATTGTTACGGCGGCAGTTTTGTTCGCACTTGGCGGCGGCATCTATCTCTACATTCAGATCGCCAACCCAGGCTTGCTGGTGCGGACCCCGCCTCCGCCCGAGCCGATCGCCCGCGCACCCGAGCCTTTGCCGGCTCCAAAACCGGTAACCCAGTCGCCCGCGCCGGTTCCCGCGCCCGCGCCAACTCCGGTTGCGCCGGTCGCCCCTGCGGGAGCGAGCTCAGCCAGTACGACCACGCCCCCTCCGCTCCCCAGCAGCACCGCGTCTGCTTTGCCTCCAGCCTCCAAAAAAATGCCTATGGCGGACGCACAGGCTTTGGCAGCGGAAAAACCGCCGGTCGAGGTTGCCGATGTTCGGAAGGCCGAACAAGTCATCAGCGCTCCGCGCAAACCGAAAGCGCGACCTGCGCGCGCCACAGCGGAGAGTAGCGCAGCGAAAGTTGCAGCGGAGAGTGGCACAGTGAAAGTGCTGCGCGCGGAAGATCGAGTTTCGCTGACCGTTGCGGAGAACCGTCCCACGGTCGCGCACAGCGGCGCGAACGCCGCGGCGGCGATCGCGCCCGAGTTGCTCGAAGCGTATCAGGCGTTGCAGGAGGGCCGCCACGACCAAGCTGAGGTCCTATACAAGAAGGTATTGCTTGCAGAGCCGCGCAACGTGGACGTCATGCTCGGGCTCGGCGCCATCGCCTGGCAGCGCGGCAATGCGGAATTGGCCGCGATTCAGTATCAGCACGTGCTCGAGCTCGACCCCAATCAGGCAACCGCGCAAGCCGTGTTGATCGCGATCATGGGCAGGGGCGATCCGCAGTCAAGCGAGACTCGGCTGAAGCAGTTGATCGCGCGCGAGCCCAACGCGTTTTTGTATTTCGCATTAGGCACACTCTACGCGGAACAGGGCGCGTGGCCGTCCGCTCAGCAAGCGTATTTTCAGGCTTACCAGCTACAACCCGACAGCCCCGACTACGCGTTCAATTTGGCAGTGGGCTTGGAGCATATCGGGCAAGCAAAGTCCGCATTGGTTTACTACCGCAAGGCGCTTGATCTGTCTTTCAAAAAAAGTCGCGCCAATTTTGATCAGAGTCTCGCAATCGAGCGGGTTGGCCAACTGTCCGCGCAAGCGCAGTAATCCCCGCCATGGCGAGCGTGTCCGAGCAGCAGCGCAAGAAGCCGCGCATAGGTGAGTTGCTGGTGCATCAGGGCTTGATCACTCAAGACCAGTTGCGCATCGCGCTCACCGAGCAAAAAACCCAGCAACTCCCGATCGGCCGTCTGCTGGTACGCCTGGGCTTTGCGACCGAGGCGGTCATTCGCGATTTGATGGCGCGCACCATCGGCCAGGACAGCATCGATCTGTCGCAGGTGCTGGTGGACGCCGAAGCGATCAAGCTGGTGCCGCAAGAATTCGCGCGCCGCCATCGCATGCTGCCGATCGCGTTCGATGCGCGCACGCATCAGCTCACCGTCGCCATTACCGAATCTTTTAACGCGGTCGCGATCGACCAACTGCGCGCCAGCACCGGGCAACCGCTGATCATCAAGACCGTCCTGGCGGGGGAGACGCAGTTAGATGAGTCGATCGACAATTTCTACGGCTTTGAGTTGTCGGTGGACGGCATACTGCGCGAGATCGAAACCGGAGAAATCGATTACGCCAGCCTGCAGAACGGCGGCGACGAATACACTCAGCCGATCGTGCGCTTGGTCAGCGCGCTGCTGGTCGATGCGGTGAAACGCGGCGCGTCCGACTTGCATTTCGAGCCGGAGAGCGCCTTCTTGCGCGTCCGCTACCGGATCGATGGCGTGCTGGAGCAAGTGCGCAGCCTGCATAAGACCTACTGGCCGGGCATCGTGGTGCGCGTGAAAGTGATGAGCGGCATGAATATCGCGGAGACGCGCGCGCCGCAGGATGGCCGCATCTCGCTCAACCTCAACGGTCGGCCGGTCGACTTTCGCGTGGCCACCCAGCCCACCATCTGGGGCGAGAACATCGTATTGCGCGTGCTCGATCGCGAGAAGTCGATCATCAGCCTTGACCACATGAAGCTGTCCAAAGCGGTCATGTCCAAGCTGAATCTGATGCTGGCGCGACCCGAAGGAATTTTGTTGATCACCGGCCCCACCGGCAGTGGCAAGACCACCACGCTCTACTCGCTGCTGGCGCAGCTCAACGTTGAAGGCGTCAACATCATGACGCTGGAAGACCCGGTGGAATATCCGGTGCCGTTGATGCGCCAGACCTCAGTCAACGAGGCGGCGAAAGTCGATTTCGCCAACGGTATCCGCTCGATTATGCGGCAGGATCCGGACATCATTCTGGTGGGCGAAGTGCGCGACCGCGAGACCGCAGAAATGGCGTTTCGCGCGGCGATGACGGGACATCAAGTGTTCACCACGCTGCACACCAACTCCTCGCTGGGTGTATTCCCACGCTTGCTCGACATCGGCATCGTGCCCGACATCATGGCCGGCAATATCATCGGCATCATCGCGCAGCGCTTGGTACGCATTCTGTGCACGCTGTGCAAGCGGCCGTATTCGCCGTCGCCCGAGGAGCGGCAAATTCTGGCACTCGCCGATGGCGAACCCGCCACACTGTATCGTCCGGGGGGTTGCAAGGCCTGCGCGCAGCGCGGCTACCGCGGGCGGATGGCAATAGTCGAAACGCTGCACATGGATGCCGACTTGGACGAATTGGTCGCGCGCCGCGCCACCACGCGCGAACTGCGCGAGATGGCCAACTCCAAGGGCTTTCATTCGCTGGCGGAAGAAGGCGTGGCGCGCGTTCTCGAAGGCGTCACCAGTTTCGCCGAAATTGCGCGCGCGGTGGATCTCACCAGCCGCGTGCGCTGACGCGCAATTACGGCCGTCGCCATGCCAGCATTCGAATACAAAGCCATCGACAAGACCGGCGGTACATCGCGCGGGCGCATCGACGCCGCCAACGACGTCGATCTCGAATTACGCCTGAAACGGATGGGGCTTGATCTCATCACTTTTCGCGCGCGCCGCACCCGCTCCAACGCCGGCACCGCCGGCCAGATTCCGCGTCGCGATTTGATCACCTTCTGCTATGACATGGAGCAGATATCGCGCGCCGGCATACCGATCATCGATGCGCTGCGCGATCTGCGCGACTCGATTGCAGACCGGCGTTTTCGCGAAGTCGTTTCCGCCATGCTGGAGGACATTGAGGGCGGTAAGATGCTGTCGCAGGCTATGACTGCATTTCCACAAATTTTTTCACCGGTGTTTGTGAGCCTGATCCGCGCCGGTGAACAGTCGGGGCAGATGACCGAGGTATTCCAGAATCTTGGCGCGACGCTGAAGTGGCAAGATGAGCTGGCGTCGCAGACCAAGCGCCTGCTGATGTATCCGGCGCTGGTGTTCATCGTGGTCAGTTTGGTCAGCCTGTTCTTGCTGATGTACCTGGTGCCCAAGGTGGTGGCGCTGTTCAAGACCATGGGTATGGCCTTGCCGTTACAAACGCGCTTCGTCATCGCCGCGTCGGATTTTCTCCTCGCCTATTGGTGGGTTCTCGCCATGCTGTTGATCGTCGCCGCGATCGCGCTGCCGGTCATGCTGAGAACTAATCCGCGGGTACGCGATCTGGCGGACTATCTCGTCTTGCGTCTGCCCGTAGTCGGCGACATTCTGCAAAAAATAATTTTGGCGCGCTTCGCCAATTTCTTCGCGCTGATGTACCGGTCTGGGATTACCGTGCTCGATTCGATTCGCGCGGGCCAAGATATCGTCGGCAATCGCTACATTGGGGCCGGCATAGAGCGCGCGTGGCAGCAGATCAACGCGGGTGAATCCTTGTCCGAAGCGTTTCAGAACCTGGGCATGTTTCCACCCTTGGTGGTACGCATGCTGCGCATCGGCGAGAACACCGGCGCGCTGGATACGGCGTTGATGAACGTGACTTATTTTTATAATCGCGACGTGAATGAGTCAGTCGATAAGGGCCTCAAGTTGCTCGGCCCGATGATGACCGTGGTTCTGGGCGGAATGTTGCTGCTCATCATGTCGGCCGTGCTCATGCCGATCTACGATATTATCGGCAACATGAAGTTCTAACCCGGGCGAGACATTGCAATGGCGGACAAATTCGTCATCTGTGTAACGCAGACCCAGGCCAGCGCCGCGCGCTGGCAGCGCGGCCGGTTGCTGGGCGCGCGCGTATTCGCCAATACGCCCGAAGACCTGCAAGCGTTTTCCACTTACTTGCGCGGCGTGCGTGGCGCGCTGGCGCATGTGGCTGTCGACACGGTGGAAGAGGATTATCGCTTCGAGACGCTGCCGCGCGCGCGTGGCCGCGATCGTGCCGAGTTAGTGTCGCGCAAGCTGCGACAGATTTATCGCACCACGCGCTTTCATGCCGCTTTGTTGCAAGAGAAAAACATGGGCCCGCGCGGCGATGAACGCTATTTGTTTTCCGCGCTGACCAACACCGCCTTTCTCGATCCCTGGCTCGATGCGCTGAACGCAGCCGGCCTGCCCCTGGTCGGTGTGTACACGCCGCCGATGCTGTCACTCGACGTGCTGCAAAAACTCGCGCTGGATCAGCCGAATATTCTCGTCGTTACCAAGAATGCCGCCGGCTTGCGCCAGACTTTTTTCAAGAATGGGCGCCTGCGCATCAGTCGCTTGACGCCGTTGCGCGAGGGTGTGATTTACGCGGCGGACAACTACGCCGAGGAGATCAGCAACACCCGCATGTATCTCGATGCGTTGACCGTGACCCACCTCAACGACCTGCTGCAAGTGGTGATCGTCGATCACGATGATTCGCTGGCCGGCCTGGCCGAGCGCATCGGCAGCGGCCGGCCTAACATGTCTTGCCGCCTGGTTCCGCGCGATGAAATGCGTACGCGTTTGGGAGTCAATGTCGATGATCTGGCGCGCATCCCCGACGCGCTGCAGTTGCACTTGCTCGGCAGCCAGGCCACGCCGATGAATCTTGCGCCGGCGGCCTTGCTCAGTAGATATCGCTTACATAAAGTCGGGCGGGGCATCTATTGGGCTTGCGCCGGGCTGGTCCTTCTCACCGGCGCGTGGAGCGGCGCCTACGCCTGGCAGGCAAGCCGCATGGCCGCGGATACGACCCGCAATGAACTGCTCACCACCCAATACCGTGCGAAATACCAGGACGTGACGCGGCAGTTTCCCGACGCGCCGACGACCGCGGACAATCTGCGGCTGGCGGTGGATGTCGCCGGGCGAATCCGTAACGGCGTGCGCACACCGGAGAGCACGCTAAGAGTGCTCAGCGCGGAACTGGAAAAATCGCCCGAAGTATTCATGCTGCGCCTCGACTGGCAATACGACAAAACGCCGGTTGCGAGCGGCACGGAAAGCCGCGGCGCGAGTGGCACGAATGCCATCAGCGGCGCGTTCCAGTCAGCGTTGGTCGACGCGGAGATTCGCCCGTTCACCGGTGATTACCGCGAGGCACTCGCCGCCATTAATCTGTTCGCGAAACGCCTCGCCGCCAACCCTCAGGTGGCGGAAGTCAAATTGATGAAGTTACCGGTCAACGTGGATTCCAGCGCGACCTTGCATGGCTCCGCCAGTAATACAACGGCGAGTGCTAATCAGGGCGCGCAGTTTCAGGTGCTCCTGCAGTTGAAGCCCGGCGCGTGATGCGGACATGAACAATAACGTCCTGCTCCGGCTCGCGCAACCGCTGTTTGTGTTAGTCATCGTCCTCGCCGCGAGCGTGACGGTGATCCGATACGCGCGGGCCGAACTAAAAAAAATAGAAACGCGGCTGCTGGCGCAAGAAATGCAATTGAACGACGCGCGCAAGCGCTACCTCGATTCGGACCAGGAGAAAGAAACGATTCTGCGTTTTCTGCCGGCGTATCAGGAGTTGCAGCGCACCGGCGTGCTGGCACCCGAGCAGCGCATCAACTGGCTGGAAAGCATTCGTGCGGTCAACGGCAGAGTTGGCCTGTACAGCGTCGAGTATCAACTGGACCCGCAACACGATTACCCGCACGCGCAGGAATTGAACGCGGGTGCGCTCAAGGTTCAGCAATCGGCAATGAAGCTGCATCTTGGTTTGCTGCACGAAGGCGATTTCCTGAAATTTTTCGCGGAACTCGCGGCCGACCGCAGCGGCTTGTTTTCGGTCAACCGATGCCGGCTGTCGCGTATCGGTGCGGCAGGTGCGGCAAGTCAAGGCGCCAATATCGACGCCGAATGCCAGCTCGGCTGGATCACCGTGTACGCCCAGCCGAAGCGGGAGAAATCCTGATGCGTGCAGTGCTGTTGATTGCTTCGCTCCTATTTTTCAATCCGCTCGCCTATGCGGCTGACCCGTCACTCGGCCGTTTATTTTTTACCGACGCGGAGCGCGGCGCGCTGGAAGATGCGCGGCGGCGGGCGCAGGCGCCGAAGCCGGTGCAAGTAGAACGTAACACCGGCGTGATCAAGCCGCATGCGATCGTGCGCTTCAGCGGCATGGTGAAACGCAGCGACGGCGTCTCGGCGATCTGGGTCAACGGCAAACAGTATTACGGCAAGGAACGTCCCGAAGACATCGGCCTGCTGCCGCACGACGGCGGCAACGCCATCTCAGTCAAGTTACCCGAGAGTGGCAAGCGCGTGGCGCTGCGCGTGGGCCAAGACATGGACGCCACGTCGGGAGTGGTGGTGGAGCGCTACAGTCTGCGCGAAACACCCGCGCCGGTGAAAGCAGCGCCCGCCGATAGATCTGCCACGCAAAAACGACGTGCAGCCACCGGCGCGCGCAAGAACGCCGCGTCAATTCAAGTTGAGCCGTCACAAAAAGACGAAGAGAACTATCCAGAGCCGGCACGCACAACGACTGAAAGCCCATGATGTTTCTGCGTGCACGCAGCACGGCACGAGTGCGGCGCACACAAGCCGGCGTGTCGATGATCATCCTGTTGCTGATGATCGGCGTGGTCGGAGTGGGAATTTTTTTTGGCATTGCACACAGCGGCAACGAAGAAAAACTAAAACGCGATCGCAAGACTGAGATCGCGTTGGCGCGCGCGAAACAAGCGTTGCTTGATTACGCGGTGCAGTACGACCAGACTCATGTCCCGCCTGCTCACCCGCAGTATAGGGTAGCTGGCTATCTTCCCTGCCCCGACACGGGCCCTGGCTCTCAGTTTAATGGAGAGGGTAATTCTTCCCTCACGTGCAGGGGCAAGAACATAAGTGCGATTGGAAGACTTCCTTGGCGGACTCTGGATTTGGAGGACCTCAGAGATGGCAACGGTGAGTGTCTGTGGTACGCGGTGTCCGGAACATTTAAGAACACTTTGCCGAATACTGACTTGCCCTTCAATTGGGATGCGGCAGGTCAATTCGAAGTCTACTCAGAAGATGGCACTCCATTGGCCGGCTCGATCGCGGACAACTGGATTGCCGCTGTGATCATCGCCCCCGGACTACCACAAGGTGCTGCACAGACGCGCAGTGGTTTGCCCGAAACACCAGTGTGCGGAGGCAACTATACATTTTCAAATTACCTTGATTCGGTAGCGGGAATGGACAACGGTGCGCTAAGCGTACCGCCGGCGCCAAATATCAAGACAAAGTTTGTGCAGGCGCAAGAGTCAAATACCTTCAACGACCGTCTTGTGTATATCACCGCCGCGGATATATTCAACGCGATTGAGCGACGACCCGACTTCTATGGCAGCGGCGGCCTCATTCGAGGCATGTTAAAAAAAGCAGCCGAGTGCATCAAAGCACGCGCCGATACCAATACTTCCGTTGGTAAATCACTGGTGTGGGCCGCAGATAACAGTAACTTTGGGTCGACGAAGTATTTCACAATAGACGCTAAGTACAAAGACGATAACTCGCGGCTTCTCGGTCGCGTGCCATACGACATTGGTGAGTCCAATGCCAAGACCAACGGTACAAGCGACCAGTTGGTTGTCAGCTCAGACTGCAGCTCCACTTCGGACAGCATGAGCGCATGGTGGAAAGAATGGAGAGAACAGTTTTTTTACGCCGTGGCCAAAGGGCAAGCGCCAAACTCAGCGTTCGGCGATTGCACTGCTGACGGGTCTTGTTTAAGAGTCAACGGCAGTGGCCCCTATGCCGGCGTAGTCTTTTTCGGCGGTAGGAAAATGGCCGGGCAAAATCGCGTGACTGCTACGAATCGACGCGATCCTATAAATTATCTTGAGAGTACCAATTGGACCACCACTCCCGGGCCATCAGGGGGAGATTACGTAACCAACAATGATCCCAAGCACGCGGCGCTGAATGATCTCACCTATTGCATCAAACCTGACTTGTCGGTCTTCGACTGTCACTGATCATGTGTCATCGTCGCACTAGCCACCAGTACTTCGCTGCGGGATTTTCGCTGCTTGAGTTCGCCATAGTGATCGCAATTTTTGCAATGCTGGTTGGCTCTCTGCTAGTGCCGCTTGGCAAGCAGATCGAACAACAACGTTATGCCGAGACCGAGCGCATTCTCGCCTCTGCCCGCGACGCGCTGGTGTCTTACGCGGCCGCCAACGGACGCCTGCCTTGCCCGGCAATCAATTCGAGCGTCGGAGTTGAAGCATTCGCAGCAGGGGGTACAAAAGCCAACGGATTGTGTGCGAAATTCGATGAGGGCTATCTTCCGGCCGCGACCTTGGGATTTACTCCGGTCGACGATCAGAGCTTCGCCGTGGACGCATGGGGACTGATCAAGAACCGAATTCGGTACGCGGTATCAAACGCGACAATCTTGTCGATCCCTCAAGTTTTCACGACGGCCGATGGAATCAAGAACGCCGCGGCAAACGCGATCGAATTGGTTTCCAGCAGTAACGCCTTCCTTTACGTATGCTCGGACAAGCCCAATCCATTGACGGGTCCGGGATGCGGCACAGACGCTGGCGGGAATCCCATAACACCCCTTGCCAAAGGTACCGCTATCGCGGTGATCTATTCCGTTGGCGCTAACGCGGCGGATACACCCAGCGCGACTGAAGGGGTGAATTACTTTGACGACGTCACGAGCAGGACGAGTACATTATTCGTCTCCCGCACTCATCGCTCCTCCGGCGAAGTCTTCGATGACGTTGTCACTTGGATCGGCCCGAATCTTCTCATTGGCCGGATGATCGCGGCGGGACGCCTTCCCTGAGGCGCTACGGCGTTTCCTTCGCCAGCACGAAACACACTCGCCCGCCGCGATTGGTCGCGATCGTGACGGCGAGGCCGTACTGATTGGCGTAACGCGCCGCCTGGTATAAGCCGATGCCAAGGCCGCTGCGCGACGGTACCGGCGCGTGCAACAGTTGCCGCGCGAGATCGGTGGGGATTTGCTCCCCGGTATCGCAGACAGAAAATACCAGGTCCTTCGCTCCGACCTCAAGCTTGGCTTCAACGCCGATATGCTCCTCCAGACGCCGCTTGGTCAAAGCGTTCTGAATCAGATTGTCGGCCACGCTGTCGTACAAGTCGGCGGGCAGTTTGGCGTCTGCGGGAATGCTCGCGGCAGCAAACTGCACGCCTTCGTGGGCGTAGCGGTTTCTCAAGGTCTCCCACCATTGCTGCGCGCTGACTTGATCGACGCCGACCCGTGGTTTTGCGCTGAGTTTATCGAGCGTGGTCTGCAAGCGCTGTGTGACCTGAGGAAGCTGGCGTTGCATCAGTTGCCGCAGCGACTCGGCTTCCGATTGGATGCTGCCCTCGGCCGCGCTGCAGAGTGAGCGCAGCGACTGCAACAGATTCTTTACGTCGTGCGTAAGCCGTGCGCCGGTTTCGTGAATCGCCTGCAAGTAAGCGTTACGCCGTTGCTCCTGTTCGCGCCGCTTCGACAGATAGTAGTCCGCCAGCAATCTTGTCAGGAGGCGAATGTGCAACATCAGTGCCGGGCTGGGCGAGAATGGTGTGAATACGGAAATACGCACCCCTTCGAAAGCGCACTCGGTATGATGCGCCGACTCGCGTCCGGCGAAGCCATGACCTTCCTCGGACTCCCACTCCAACCCGCTGACCCAGGAGAGCGACGCCATCTCATTGGCGCCGAGTGCGAGCAGCTTGCCGGGATCGCGTTCACGGTCGGCAAAATTCGCCAGGTTCAACATCCAGCTCTCGAACGGCACGCCGATCGACAGAAAATAGCGCGTGACCAGTTGACCAATACCGGCGAAACCGGCGCGTGGATCCCACAGCCAGGACAACACAAAAATCAACACCGCGATGACAATTAAAGTCTGCGCCAGTGCGGTCAAATAGTTTCCATGACTGATCTCTTTGATCACGAACGCGCCCAGCACCAACACCACCACCATAAAGAACAACAACAGGCTATAGACCAGATCCACCACTTGTTTTTGCTCGCGCAAATCCGCATCGATGCGCACGAAGAATATGCCGACCAGCAACATGGGTAACGCGTACTGCACCAGGCGCACCATCAGCGGCGTCAGCTCACTGGACGTGAACAATTGCGGCACCGCCCAGATGAGCAGAATCGACAAGAGATACAGCGCCGCGAGCAAAGTCGTCAGTCGCTGTCCGAAATTTTTGATGCCAGGAACATTGCCGCCGATCAGCGCGAACAGGATCGACAACCACAGCGCGATCAGCCACCAACTGCCGGCGACAATCAACAGCACGCCACCCGCCACGATCAACACCATCTGGGTCGCTTGCAGGCGTGCTTCGCCGCGCCACAGCGGCTGCCACATCAAAAAAAATCCGGCGTGCGCCAGCAACATGGCGCGCGACAATGCATCCCGTAGATTGAGGATCAAGGCAAAATGCAGCGAGAGCAACATCAGTGCGAGCAGGTGTTGCTGACGCAAATACTTGCGCCGCGGACGCGCTTTCGGCGCCGGATCGTTGCTCGGGTTGCTAAGAACGTCCAAATTGTGCGAATCTGATTCCATGAATGCTGTCCCTTATCTTGCGTCCGCCACCGATACCGTGCGTGCATGGCGCCGGCTCGGCTCGATCGCCCGCTTCACACTGTTGGAAGCCTGGCGCACCCGCTTGCCGTGGATCGTCGTCGCGGTCGTGTTCACATTTTATTGCGCGAGTCTGCTGGTTCGCGAGATCGCCATCACCGAAAGCCTGCGTTTTCAGACTGGGTTTTTGGCCGCGGGCTTGCGCGCCGCCGCCGTATTCATCGTCGCTTTGTATGTTCTCGCCAGTTGGCTGCGCGATGTCAACGACAAAGTGCTCGACCTCATGCTCTCACTTGATCTGTCACGCAGCCACTATCTGCTCGGCAAGTTTGCTGGATTTTCATTGGTTGCTCTCATCACCGCGCTGCTGTGCATGCTTCCGCTGTTCATCATCCATCCCGGCCAAGCAATTTTTTTGTGGCTTTGCTCGTTGGTTTTGGAGCTATGGATCATCGTCGCGCTGAGCTTGTTCTGTATCAATACGCTGAGCCAGATTACGCCCGCCGCCGGCTTCGTCGCTGCATTCTATCTGCTTGCTCGATCGATTGCGGCGATCCAGCTTATGAGCCGCTCGTCGCTGATCGCGGAGAATTCCTGGGAGCGCAAGCTGTCCAGCCATTTAGCAGACCTCGTTGCCTTGCTGCTGCCGGGACTCGAGCGCTTCACACAGACTGCCTGGCTGGTCGATGCCGCAGCCCCGTGGCCGGTCCTGCCAATGCTCACGCTGCAAGCCGTGATTTATATTGTCTTGCTGCTCGCGGCGGCGAGTTTCGATTTGCATCGTCGCAATATGTGAGTCGCGCATGACACGTGGGCGCAAGCTGTCCGAGGTTCCCGCAAAAGTAACGGCAATATTCACGCTCGCCGTGCTGGCGCAGCTCGTCTGCGGTGCGACGCGGCCGGCACCCGTCGCCCGCGCCTCGGAACTCGATTCCCCGCCTGGTCTCGGCGTGTTGCGCGTCGCCAGCCTGGGCGAACCGATCGCCGCGGCGCAGTGGCTCACGCTCTCTTTGCAGGCCTACGACAATCAGCCTGGGATCAGCATCCCTTTTTTGGAACTCGACTACGGCCAAGTCCGCGCGTGGCTCACGCGCATCCTCGAACTCGACCCGAACACGAATTACCCCTTGTTGATGGCCGCGCAACTGTATGGTCAAGTCCCTGACGAGGCCAAACAGCGCTTGATGTTGCAGTGGGTACACGAGCAGTTCATGCACGACCCGAATCTTCGCTGGCGCTACCTCGCGCACGCCGCGATCATGGCCAAGCACCGCCTGCACGATATGTCGCTGGCGCTCGCCTATGCGCGCGACATAGCGGCGCGGGCGATCGCGCCCGAGGTGCCGGCGTGGGCACGCCAGATGCATATTTTTCTGCTCGAAGACATGGGTGAATACGAAGGCGCGAAAATCCTCTTGGGCGGCCTGTTGGCGGGAGGCACGGTCACCGATGCGCACGAAATTCACTTTCTGATGGAACGTCTGGCGGCGCTGAAAGCGCAGACCAAGTGATGAGATTTCGCCGGCGTCGGCGAAATCGTGACATGCCTTCTCGCAGACCGGCAGCCAACGGGAACGCAATCTGGATCGGGTTTGGCTTGCCCACCCCCCACTCAAACCCTCGACTCGACTCGGAAATTTCCTGTAACGCGACGCTGGCGCGCCTTCCAAGACCGTTGTCAGCAGATTGATTTTTCATCAGTTTCCCCGGATTAAATGTGGCACAGGAATGGCTCGGCTAAGCGGACACGAGTTGCGCTTAGACGCGGCCGCTTCCATTCACCGAGAGGATTTTCATGAACAAGAAAGCCACCCGAGGCTTTACCCTGATCGAAATCGCCATTGTGCTGGTCATCATCGGCCTGCTACTGGGCGGCGTCCTCAAGGGTCAAGAACTTATCGTTAGCGCACGCGTGCGCAATTTAATTTCACAGCAAGAGGGCATCAAGGCCGCGTTCTTTGGTTTTCAGGATCGGTATCGGGCGTTGCCGGGGGATTATGCCAGCGCGAACGTCAACATTAATTGTTCCGGTGGCTGCCTCAACGGAGATGGAAATGGCCAGATTAATGCAGCCGGTGCGGCGGCTGGGCCTAATACAACCAAACTCGAAGATTTAAATGTATGGACTCACCTCACGGCTGCGGGATTTCTCAACGGCGCGTACAACTTGAAGGCGGCAGATACTCGCCCGGTAGATACCAACTCGCCGAAGAATCCATATAGCGTCTTTCTGGCGTTAGCTTGGGATAACGATTGGGGAAATGTTAGTGTTTCGAAGCACAATTTAAAAACTGGGTCTCAAATTCCCATTGAGATTGTCGCGGAAGTCGATCGTAAAGTGGACGATGGACGACCTTTCAGCGGTTCATTCCAATTCTCTACTTTCGTGCCGGCTGGTGGTACTTTTACCGCACCCAGCATCGGCTCATTAACCAGCGGGTGCACGCGCAAGGCTGATGGATCAGCGGCAGGCACTGGTGCCATAGACGACATTTGGTACGTGATTGGCGCAGATACGAACTGCGGTGCAGTAAGCTTGTTTTGATGCCTCTCCGGCGGATACGCCAAGGATATTTTTTCGCGCGTGCGCGCTGCAATCTCTTTCTAGTTCGGGTTTCTCGGTGAGGGCGCATAATGCGCTCTAAGGGGAACCAACTTGGTACGGCAAAAAAACAAGGGCTTTACGCTGGTCGAAGTCGCGATTGTGTTGCTGATCGCAGGCCTGTTGGTCGGTGGCATCCTCAAGGGGAGTGAGCTTATCCTCAGCGCGCGTGTGCGTCATCTGATCGCGGACATGGATGGCGCACAGACGGCCTACCTCGCATTCCAGGATCGTTTTCGAGCGCGCCCCGGCGACTACAGCAAGGCCGACACGAATATTCTCTGTGGCACGGCCTGCCCGATTGGCAATGGCGACGGGTTAATAAAAGAGGACGGCCCGGTCGTCGGCACGAGTGAATTACATGAGGACATTCTGGTATGGACGCATCTCGCGGCATCGGGATTCATCCAGGGCGGCTATCGGATGGCGGCTGGGGAAACCATACAGAAACCGGACAATTCTCCGCGCAATTCCTGGGGATCCTTGATGCATCTCGGTCACGACAAACGCTGGGGCGCGGGGGCAGCGGAGCGGCATAACGTCAAGAGCGGTGATTTCGTGCCGGTCGAAGTGCTCGCCGAAGCGGATCGCAAAATCGACGATGGCCGGCCTTTCTCTGGCCACTTCCAGTTTACGCAGGTACCGGCCCCAACCGATCCGCTCAATCTAACTCTGGTTGGTTGTACCGTTACTTCCGGCGCGGACGTTTTGTGGGGCGTGTTGGCCGGCGCAGGTAACTGCGCCGCCGCAATTGTTCTTGAATGACGCGTTGCGCGTCAGGCGCGCCCGCTGCGCTTCTTCGGCACGCCTTGCAGCAACGCCATCTCCGCTGCTTCTAACTGCTCGCTGCGGCCGCGTAGCACCAGCACATCGCCTTCCGCGAGAACCGTGTCCGGCGCGGGATGATCGCTGCGCGAATTGTGGCGGCGGATGGCGGTGATTTCCGCGCCGATACTTTGCGCATCCAGTTCCGACAGCGCTCGACCAATGCTGGCAGCGCCCGGCGCGATGCGCACTGAATGCAAGCGTAGTTGCAGTGCTTCGTCCTCCGAGTCGCTCACGCCCTGGAAGAATCCGCGAAACAGGCTATAGCGTTGCTCGCGTGCTTCGCGAATATGTTTTAGCACACGGCCGAACGGCACGCCGTAGAGCATCATCGCGTGCGTGGCCAGCATCAGGCTGCCCTCCAGAATTTCCGCCACCACTTCGGCCGCGCCGGCTTCTTTCAAGCGATCGATATCCGAGTCATCCAGCGTGCGCACCACCACCTGCAAGCCCGGCCGCAGTTCGCGCACCAGGGCGAGAATCCGTAGCGCGGACACCGAATCCGCGTACGACACCACCAGCGCCTTGGCGCGCATCAAGCCCGCGGCGACCAGCACCTCGCGCCGCGCCGCGTCGCCGAACACCACCGCTTCGCCCGCGGCAGCGGCATCTTTCACGCGCTGCGGATCGAGATCCAGCGCGATGAACGGTATCGATTCGGTTTGCAGAAAACGTGAAAGATTTTGGCCGCTGCGACCGTAGCCGCAAATGATCACGTGCGCTTCGGCGCTCATCGACTGGATGGCGATGTTATGCAGCATCATCGCGCGCTGCATCCATTCGGAAGACGCGAAGCGAAGCACCCATTGCTCGCTGTGTTCGATTACGAACGGGCTCAGCAACATGGAGAGAATCAACACCGCCAGCGCGGTCTGCGCAGTATGCCGGTCGAGTACGCCGGCCGCCTCGGCCAGTGCGAGCAGCACCAATCCGAACTCGCCCGCGCCGGACAGCGAAAATCCGCTGCGCAGAGCGGTCGCCGCCTCGCTCCCAAACCCGCGCGACAGCAGCGCAATGAGTAGCGCCTTAGCGATCACCACCGCCGCGAGCGCCAGCGCGACCCAGCCCAAGTTGGCAAACAGCGCGTGCAGGTCGAGGCGCATGCCGATGGTGACGAAAAACAGGCCGAGCAAAATATCGCGAAACGGTTTGATGTCCTCTTCCACTTGGTAGCGGAACTCAGTCTCGGAAATCAGCATGCCCGCAACGAAAGCGCCGAGTGCGAGCGACAAACCGGCCTTGTCGGTGATCCACGCCAACGCCAGCGTGATCAACAGCACATTCAGCACGAACAGTTCAGCGGACCTCTGCCGTGCCACCAGATGGAACCACGGCCGCATCAGGCGCTGCCCAAGCACGAGGATGAAGGTCAGCACGATCGCCGCTTTGACTGCGGCGAACGCGAGTGCCTGCCCGAGCGCTTCGCCACTGCCGCCGAGGGCCGGAATAATAATCAGCAGCGGCACGACCGCCAGATCCTGAAACAACAGAATGCCGATGATCTGACGACCGTGAGGGGAATTGAGTTGCAGTTTTTCCGACAGCATCTTGGCCAGAATAGCGGTCGACGACATGGCGAACACGCCCCCCAGCACCACGCCGCTGCGCCAGCCAAGATGCATGGCCCAACACACCGCCAGCGCCAGCGCGATGGCGCTGGCCACTTGTGCCATGCCGAGCCCGAACACCAGATGGCGCATGGTGAAGAGCTTGGGCAAACTGAACTCCAGTCCGATGGAGAACATCAGGAATACCACGCCGAACTCCGCCAGATAGCGCACGCCTTCGCGATCCGGCACCCAGGCAAGCGCATGCGGACCGATCAAGATACCGACCAGCAAGTAGCCGAGCAGTGGCGGCAGCTTCAACAAGCGGCACGCCACCACCGCGAGCACGGCGGCAGCGAGCAAGATCAGCACGAGATTGAGCGGGCCTGGCATCGGTGATTGAGGGTGACGGACAATGGCAACGTCATTGAATGTAGCACACACATTTTGCATTTCCAGTTGTCGGGCGGGCCACACCCGCCATTGCGATTCGAACACCTCGCACCGATATTCGCATCTCCCCGAAGGGTGGGTTCGCGAAGCTACCCACCGAGCGGCGTAGTGGAGAGCGCAGAGAGTAATAAGGGCGCCACGGTGGATTGCGCTAACGCGCGAATCCACCCTACGAATTCCGTGTCCTATACGAGGAAATGCTTCAACGCGAAGAGCGCAAAGAAAATAAGAATGGTAGGGTGGGTTCGCGCAGCAACCCACCGAGCGGCGCGGCGCTTAGCGGTGCGTATCGATTTTTTTCGGAAGCCTTCGGCTATACTCGTTCGCATGTCGTCCCAGCCACAACTCGATGCGGAACAGGCCTTGGCGTTCGCGCGCCGCGTGCTTGAGATCGAGGCTCGCGCGATACACGGACTGGTGCCGCAACTCGACCAGGGATTTTCGCGCGCGGTCAATCTGGTGCTCAGCGCGCGTGGACGTGTCATCGTCAGCGGCATGGGTAAGTCCGGTCACATCGCGCGCAAGATCGCGTCGACTCTTGCCAGCACCGGAACCCCCGCGTACTTTGTGCATCCGGCCGAGGCCAGCCATGGTGATCTCGGCATGATCACGCGCGACGACGTGATGATTGCGTTGTCGTATTCGGGCGAGAGCCCCGAGCTCCTTACCATCGTGCCGTTGGTCAAGCGCCAAGGCGCGAAACTGATCGCCGTGACGGGCAGCGCCGCATCCAGCCTCGCGCGCGACGCCGACGCGCATTTGAACGCCGCTGTCGCCGAAGAGGCCTGTCCCTTGGGGCTGGCGCCGACCGCGTCCACCACCGCGGCGTTGGCGCTGGGCGATGCGCTCGCGGTCGCGTTACTGGAGGCACGAGGGTTTGGCACCGAAGATTTCGCACGTTCGCATCCCGGCGGCGCGCTGGGGCGGCGTCTGCTCACGCATGTGTCGGACGTGATGCGCAGCGGAGAGAGTATTCCGCGCGTAGAAGAGAGCGCGTCATTGACCGAGGCGTTGCTGGAGATTTCGCGCAAAGGGCTGGGCATGACCGCGGTCATGCGGCAAGACCGCGTGGTTGGCATTTTTACCGATGGCGATTTGCGCCGCACGCTGGAGAAGAGCGGCGATCTGCGCAACCTGGGTGTGGCGCAAGTCATGTCGCGCAATCCACGCACGGTTCTTCCCGGGCAACTGGCGGTCGACGCGGTAAAGTTGATGGAGGACCATCGGATCAGTCAGATTCTGGTGGTGGACCGAGACGGGCAACTGGTCGGCGCGCTGAATATGCATGATCTGATGCGGGCAAAAGTAATTTGAAAATCAGTGCGAGCTCAGTGCACGCGCGCGCGCGGCGCATTCAATTGGCGGTGTTCGACGTGGACGGCGTCTTCACCGACGGCACGGTTTATTTTTCCGCGCGCGGCGAAGCGCTGAAGGCGTTCAATATTCTCGACGGCCACGGCATCAAGATGCTGCGCGCCGGCGGCATCGAGCCCGCGCTGTTGTCGGGCCGCGACTCCGCTGCTCTCAGATCGCGCGCCAGGGAACTGGGCATTCGCCTGATGAGCCTCGGCGTTGCGGACAAGCGCGCGGAGTTTGAAAAGCTGTTGTCGAAATTGAAGCTACAGCCCGCGCAAGTCTCACACATGGGCGACGATCTGATCGACTTACCGGTGATGCGCCGCTGCGGCCTAGCCATCGCGCCGGCCAACGCGCATCCGTTGGTGCTCAAGCATGCACAGCATGTCACGCGCGCCGGCGGCGGACACGGCGCGGTGCGCGAAGCCTGCGAGTGGTTGCTGAGCGCGCAAGGCAAGCTTGATGGCATGTTGGCGGAGTATCTGGCATGAACGATCGTCTGGCGCGCGCCATGCCGTTGTTTCTTCTGCTCGCGCTGGCGGTGTTGACGTTCTGGCTGGATCACAAGGTGCAGCAACCGGCGGACAGCGGTGATCCGGCGTTGCGCCATGATCCGGATTTCGTGGTGGAAGGATTTTCTTCGACGCGTATGAATCCCGACGGCAGTCAGCGCTACACGCTCACGGCGACAAAGATGCTGCACTATCCGGATGACAACAGTACGCAATTGTTCACGCCGGATTTTATTTATTTCGATCCGACCCGAGCGCCGGTTAAGATTCGGGCCGATACGGCCGATGTTTCAGCCAATGGTGAAAACGCTTATTTCAATGGCGACGTGCGGCTCACGCGCGCGCCCTACGCGGAGCACCCGGAGCTGCGAATGACCACGACTTATTTGCATATCATTCCGGATCAAAATCTGGCCAAGACCGATAAACCGGCGACCTTGATCGAAGGAAATTCCACAGTCTCGGCGGTTGGACTAGAATTCGACCAACAGAATGATTCCTTGAAGCTGCTCTCCCAGGTGAAGGCCCACTATGTCCTACCCAAGCGCCCACCCCCACCGCCGCCGCAGCGTGCCCGCTAAGCATTGTTTTGCAGTGATCATCGTCAGCGCAATATTGGCCATCGCGCATGCTCATGCCGAGCGCGCGGACCGTGACAAGCCGGTCAATCTGGAATCCGACACCGTGGATCTCGATGACGGCAAGCGCGAAGGTACCTTTGCCGGCAACGTCGTGCTGTCGCAGGGAACCTTGCTGATCAAGGCCGACAAGATCGTGGTGAAGCAAGACGCCGACGGCTTCCAGTACGGAATCGCCTATGGCAAACCCGCGTCATTCCGTCAAAAACGTGAAGGTTTTGATGAATTCATCGAAGGTTTTGGCGAGCGCATCGAATACGACAGCAAAGCGGACACGGTTCAATTCTTCAAGAACTCACATATCAAGCGCGGCGGCGACGAGGTGCGCGGCGATTACATTTCCTATAACGCGATCACGGAATATTTTCAGGTGATCGGCGGCGGTATTCCCGCCGGAAGCAACGCCAGCCCGAACGGGCGCGTGACCGCCACGATTTTGCCGAAGCAACCGAAAGGCAGCGTCAAGCCGAACGAACACGGCATTCCGCTGAAATCCTCCGACACTTTGCCAGCGGAGAAGCCCTGAAGCACGGGTGCGTCGTATGAGCGTTCTTCGCGCCGAACGGCTCAAGAAGCGCTACAAGGCACGCACCGTCGTGAAGGACGTCTCGTTGCAAGTGGGCAGCGGCGAGGTGGTGGGCTTGCTGGGCCCGAATGGCGCGGGCAAGACCACTTGTTTTTACATGATGGTGGGCATGGTGCGGTTGGACGGCGGTGAACTCTCGCTCGATGACACCGACTTGTCGCACCTGCCGATTCACAGCCGTGCACGCTTGGGGTTGTCGTATCTGCCGCAGGAAGCATCGATCTTTCGCAAACTCACCGTTTCGGAAAACGTGCGCGCGGTGCTGGAGCTGCGTCAACTCGACAGCGAGCAAATCGATGAGCAACTGGATGTGCTGTTGAACGATCTGCACATCGGGCATCTGCGCGATCATTCGGCGGTCAGCTTGTCGGGCGGGGAGCGGCGGCGCTGTGAGATTGCCCGCGCGCTCGCTACGCATCCGCGCTTTATCCTCCTCGATGAACCGTTCGCGGGCGTCGATCCGATTGCGGTGCTGGATATTCAGAAAATTATCCGGTTTTTGAAAGAGCGCAGCATCGGGGTGCTGATAACCGACCACAACGTACGAGAGACCTTGGGCATCTGCGATCGCGCCTACATCATCAACGATGGATCCGTTCTCGCCTCCGGCCGGCCGGAGGAGATCGTCTATAATGAAAGCGTTCGAAAAGTTTATCTGGGCGAGCATTTCAGTCTCTAGCAGCCAGTTGAAAAACGCAACGCAGCCGGCCACTTGCAAGTCCCACGGAGCGTGCGATCGCAACGCGTGCTTCAGGCAAGCCAACCTCCGCTCATATCACCCTGGCAAGCAGTCACCGCCATGAAACATTCCCTGCAGCTCAAACTTTCCCAGCACCTCACCCTGACGCCGCAGTTGCAGCAGTCGATCAAACTGTTGCAACTATCGACGATCGAGCTGGTTCAAGAAGTCGAACGCATGCTGCAAGACAATCCCTTGCTGGAGCGCGATGACGAACCTGCGGAAGCGCCGCCCGCGTTGCCGCTGAGTATGCTGGACAGCAGCAGTCCGGCCACTACGCCGAGCGCAACCACCGGCGAGGAAGGCAGCAACGAAAGTCCATCGGAAGACAGGCAGCCGGACGCAAGTTCGATGGACTGGTCGGACGACGGTTTCAGCGATTATGGTAGCGGCAGCGGCAGTAGCGACGACGGTGAGGAGGGCGAGGGTCCGCAGACAGCGGCCGGCGCGCCGTCGCTGCGTCAATACCTGATCGACCAGTTGAGTTTGATGCAGTTGCCGGATCGCGATCGCAGAATTGCATCGTATCTGGTGGACAATCTGGATGACGACGGCTATATGAAGCAGGATCTGGCCGAACTGGCGAGTCTGTTGCCGGCCGAGCTCGAAATCGATTTGGACGATCTGCAGATCGCGCTGAAGCACGTGCAAAACCTGGATCCGGTTGGCGTGGGCGCGCGCACCTTAGGCGAGTGCCTGGCGCTGCAACTGAGCGCGATGGCCAGTGACACGCCGTTCCATCGCGATGCGCTGGAAGTGGTGCGCAATCATCTGGAGATTCTCGCCGCGCGCGACTTTCAGAAGCTGAAGAAGATTCTGCGCTGCGACGACGATACGCTGCGCGGAGTGCAGAGCCTCATCACGCATTTGAATCCGCGTCCGGCCGGAAGTTTTTCCGATACCGAGACGCGCTACATTGTCCCCGACGTGATCGTGCGCAAAGTAAAGGGCTTGTGGGTCGCCTCGCTCAATCCCGACGCGATGCCGAAGTTGCGCATCAATCGCATGTACGCGGATATTCTGCGCCGCAACCGGGACGCCAGCCAACAGCAGTTGGCCGGTCAGTTGCAGGAGGCAAAATGGATGATCAAGAACGTGCGCCAGCGCTTCGATACCATCTTGCGCGTATCGCAGGCAATCGTTGACCGCCAGCGCCATTTTTTCGAACATGGCGAAGTCGCCATGCGTCCGCTGGTGCTGCGCGAAATCGCCGAGATTCTCGACTTGCACGAATCCACTGTGTCGCGCGTGACCACGCAGAAATTCATGCACACCGCGCGCGGTATTTTCGAGCTCAAGTATTTTTTCGGCAGCCACGTGTCCACCGATACCGGGGGATCCTGCTCCGCCACCGCGATTCGCGCCCTGATTAAGCAATTGGTCGGCGAGGAAGATGGCCGGCGTCCGTTGTCCGACAGCCAGATCGCGGAAATTCTCGGGAAGCAAGGCATCAATGTTGCACGTCGAACCATCGCGAAGTACCGCGAGTCCCTGCAGATATTGCCGGTGAATTTGCGCAAGAGTCTGTGATTAAGAGAAACCCGAACTTCAATCAGGAGAACTCATGAACTTACAAATGACAGGGCATCACGTGGAAATTTCGCCGGCAATGCGCACCTACGTCACCGACAAGCTGGCGCGCGTTACCCGGCATTTCGACCAAGTGATGGATGTAAACGTCATTCTGTCGGTGGAAAAACTGGTACAAAAAGCGGAAGTGGCAGTGCATGTGAGCGGCCGCGATTTCTTCGTCGAGTCCATTGACGCGGACATGTACGCGGCGATCGATCTACTGGCCGATAAGCTGGATCGGCAGATTCTCCGGCACAAGGAAAAACACGCCAATCACCACAATCAGGAAACCATTCGCCACAAGGTGATCGAATAAGTGCAATGGGTGTTCTCGCCAAATTGGTGCCGGCCGGTAACGTGGTCCTTGACCTAGATGTGTCGAGCAAGAAGCGCGTGTTCGAGCACGCAGGCATGCTGTTTGAAGCGCAGTCGCGTCTGCCGCACACCCAGGTCTATGACGCCCTGTTCGCGCGCGAGCGCTTGGGCTCGACCGGCCTGGGCCATGGCATCGCCGTACCGCATGGCCGCATCAAGGGATTGAAGGAAGCAGCCGGCGCCTTCTTTCGCATGCGTGCGCCGATTCCTTTCGAGGCGCCCGACGGCAAACCAGTCAGTCTGATTTTTGTGCTGCTGGTGCCGGAGAAGGCCAACGAACAACATTTGCTTATGCTGTCCAAATTGGCGGAGATGTTCAGCGAGCGTGACACGCGCGCTCTGCTGATGGATGTGCAGGACGCAGCGCAGGCGCGCAGTCTGATCACTGAATGGGAACCGCATGCCCCAGGTCAGCATCGCGCAACTGTATAAGGACAACGCGGCGGCGCTGAAACTCACCTGGGTCTCCGGCCCGGAGCAGCATGCGCCGATCCTCGACGGCACCCAGATAAACAACGCCGCGCAAGGACTGATCGGGCATCTGAATTTCACGCACCCGAACTGGATCCAAATTTTCAGCCACACCGAAGCCGCCTACTTTCAGACCTTGCCGTTGCAATCTCAGCGCGACATGCTAGCGCAGCTCGCGGGCAGCAATCTCGCCTGCGTCATCATCAGCAACGCCGAGATCGCGCCCTCCGCGCTGAGTGAATTCGCGCAAGCGCAAAATGTCCCGCTGCTTTCCTCACCGCTGCACAGTTTGCAGATCATTTGGGTGATTCGCACGTATCTTGGCCGTGGCTTGGCTGAGTTCGTCACGCGCCACGGCGTGTTTCTGGACGTGCTCGGCATGGGCGTGCTGTTGACCGGTGACAGCGGCGTAGGGAAGAGCGAACTGGCGTTGGAGCTGATTTCGCGCGGCAGCGGCCTGGTGGCCGATGACGTGGTCGAGCTATATCACATCGCGCCGGAAACGCTGGAGGGCCGCAGCCCGGAATTACTGAAAGACTTCCTCGAAGTGCGCGGCCTTGGCATGCTCAATATCCGCACCATCTTCGGCGAGACCGCGGTGCGTATTCGCAAAAACCTCAAGTTGATCGTCAAACTCGAACGCCCAATTTCAGGTCACGTCGCCGGATTGGATCGCTTGCCGCTCAACGCCAGCTCAGAGGAGTTGATGGGTGTACAGATCCGCCAAGTCACTCTGCCGGTGGCGGCGGGGCGCAATCTCGCGGTGCTGGTCGAGGCGGCAGTGCGCAACTACGTGTTGCAGTTACGCGGCATCGACAGCACGCGCGAATTCATCGAACGGCAGGAGTCGTTCATGCACGGCGACGACTAGAACTTGACGCGCGGCACAGCATGCAACTGATCGTGATCAGCGGACTGTCCGGCTCGGGCAAGAGCATCGCGCTCAATGTGCTCGAAGACAGCGGCTATTACTGCGTCGATAATCTTCCCGCGGCCTTACTCGATCGCCTGGCGTATTTTCTTTCCGCCGAAGGTTACGATAGGGTGGCGGTATCGATCGATGTGCGCAGCGGCGCGACGCTCAAGAAGCTGCCGCAGCAATTAGATGCAATCCGCGCACGCGGCTTCGATGTGCGCCTGCTTTACCTCGACGCCAAGACCGATTCGCTGGTCAAGCGCTTTTCCGAGACACGGCGCCGGCATCCTCTGTCAGACGAAGGCCGCACGGTACCGGAGAGCATCGCGCGCGAGCGCGAATTGCTTGCGGAAATCGCGGTGCTGGGTCATCACCTCGACACCAGCGACTTGCACCCGAACTCCTTGCGCAGTTGGGTAAAAGACTTTCTGAGCCTGAATCAGTCGGGGCTGACGTTGTTGTTCCAGTCATTCGGCTTCAAGCACGGTATCCCGCTCGACGCGGACTTCGTGTTCGATGTGCGTTGCCTGCCCAATCCGCATTACGATCCGGCGTTGCAGCCACTGACCGGCCGAGACGGACCGGTAGTGCGTTTTCTTGACGCGGAATCGTCGGTACAGCAAATGCGCGGCGACATCGGTGAATTCGTGCAACGCTGGCTGCCGTGTTTCATGCGCGACAATCGCATCTATTTGACGGTCGCCATCGGCTGTACCGGAGGCCGTCATCGCTCGGTCTACCTCGCAGAATGCCTCGCCGCACGTTTTAGAGTGGATCAGGAAGTGCTGGTGCGTCACAGGGAGCTGGCCTATGGCTAAGATACTTTCGGGAATTTTATTTGCGGTCGTGCTGCTGCCCGCCGCGTACTGCGCCGAGTGGTTTCCCTTGCCGCTGGGCAAGGACGCAGATCAGTATTACTACGATCGCAGCAAGCTGGTGATTTCCGGCGACGAGATCACTTATTGGAAAAAAGTGTTGTTCAAGATTCCGCAGAAGTTCAAAGGCGGAAAGGCGAAGAGCGCACTCTATCGCGAGCGCATACACTGCAAGGAACACACGCAGCGCACGCTCAACTACACGCTGTACGCGGAGAACGGCGCGGTGCTGGAAAATATCGCCACGCCCGACGCAGCAGCCGAACCGGTGCAACCGGAAACAGTCGGCGACCAATTCGAAAAACACATGTGTCAATTGCTCACCGCCAAGCGTGGCGCTGGCGACACGGCGATGGAAGAAACGCCCAAACCGGAACCGAAGCCTGATCCGAAAATACAGGCGCAGCGCGAAGAGCTCGAAAAGTTACGCGGTGAAATGCAGCGATTGCAAGCCGCCATTCGCAAGCTGGAACAGGAACTCGGCAGCGACGCGCCGCCGGGTGGCTATGCAGCGCAACCGGGCGAAATCTGAGAATGAAATTTTCCCGCACTATCACGGTTGCATTCACTGGCGCGTCCGGCATGGCGTATGGTCTGCGGCTGCTCGATTGCCTGCTCCACGCAAAAATCCGCGTCTACCTGGTTTACTCGCAGGCCGCGCAAATCGTCGCCAAGCAGGAACTCGATCTGGTATTGCCCGCGCGCGCGTCCGATGCGCAGAGCGCACTCGCCCAGCGTTTTAACGCGACCACAGGCCAGCTTCTGGTTTACGGCCGCGATGACTGGATGGCACCGGTCGCATCGGGCTCTAATCCCGGCGAAGCCATGGTCATCTGTCCCTGCACCATGGGCACGCTTGCGGCGGTCGCGGCCGGATTGTCGGATAGCTTGATCGAGCGCGCGGCCGATGTCATGTTGAAGGAGCGACGCAAGTTATTACTGGTCCCGCGTGAGACGCCGCTCTCGGCTATACATTTGGAAAACATGCTGCGGCTCACCCATGCCGGCGCGGTCATCGTGCCGGCCAATCCGGGGTTTTATTATCAGCCGCGCCGCATCGAAGACGTAATTGACTTTGTCGTCGCGCGCGTGCTCGACCAATTGAACGTGGCGCACACCTTGATTCCGCGCTGGGGCTCAGCACCGGCCGAAACCGCGCGCGACTGATGCAAGCCGCAAACACGGTCTCGTTGTCGCTGTTTCCTCTGAATACCGTATTGTTTCCCGGCGGCCTGCTGCCGCTGAGAATTTTCGAACAGCGCTACCTCGAAATGACCAAGGTGTGCATCCGCGACGGCACACCGTTTGGAGTCTGCCACATTGTTCAAGGCACCGAGGCGGGTCCGCCCGCATCGCACAGCCTGGTCGGCTGCACCTCCAGCATCATCGATTGGGACATGCCGCACCTCGGCATGTTTCAACTGCGCACTTGCGGCGGGCAACCGTTCCGCGTGCTTGAGAGCTCGACCCGCGCCAACGGCTTGATCGATGCCGAGGTGGAATTGATCGCGGCCGAACCCGGCGCCGTCATCGAAGACCATGTCACCTTATGCCGCCGTCTGCTGGAAAAAATTGTCGAACGTATCGGCAGCGAATGGTTCTTCCCGCCCGCGCGCTATGACCTGCCCGAGTGGATCGCGTATCGCCTCGCGGAAGCACTGCCCTTGTCGGCCGAAGTGCGGCAAGCCTTGCTGGAGTTACCCGACAGCGGCGCGCGCCTGGCGCAGTTACACGCGATGATTATCGAGTCTGGAATGCCACAGACATAGAGCATGAGTTGCGGCTTTGCGTCGTTCAATCGCTCGTGGCTTGAGACAAACTCGAAACTCTCTTAGGACGAAAACGTGCGGGGTCTTCCGCATTTATTCAGTAAATCACACGGATTGCGCGCCATAAGAAATTTTCCACAATAGAGAGATTTCTTGCTGTATTACTCAGCAGTCGCCAATTAAGACGACACATTCCAAGCTTCGGCGCTCTATGATGGAGACGGCAGTGTGTCGCACAAGTTACCGACTTCTGAGT
>JAYUZG010000186.1:0-4528 GCA_043751985.1 Betaproteobacteria bacterium | reverse complement strand
TGTGTGTTTTGAATCGGGCCCGCTGCGCGTGAATTTTCAGATTGCGCCGGACGGACTGCTCGAAGCCGTGGCGCCAGAGGCGGCCGCTGATCTGCGGATCACGATGGCGCCGCCCGCGCTGGCGCGGCTGCTCGCCGGCGATGCTGGCGCACGGCGCGAAGCGCAAGTGAGCGGCGATACACAATTCGCCCAAGTGGTCGCGCTGATTTTCACCGAGCTGCGTTGGGATGTGGAAGAGGACCTGAGTCACATCGTTGGTGATATCGCTGCGCGCCGCTTGGTTCAGGCGGGGAAGACGTTTGCGACCTGGCAGCGCGATGCGCTGGCGCGCGCCGCTCACAACGCTTCCGAATTCTGGACCGAAGAAGATCCGCTGATTGCCTCGCGCCATCGCTTGCAGGCGTTCGTCGTTGACGTAGATCGATTGCGCGAAGACCTAGAGCGACTGGCTAAGCGCGTACAAGCGCTGCGGCGCCCATGAATCTTCTGCGCTTCTTGCTCATCATTTGGATCGCACTTCGCTATGGCTTGGACGAGATTCTCCTAGGCCACGAACGCGTCAGTGTGTTGCGCAAGGCATTTTCACTGACGTTCTTCTGGCGCGATTTATCGCGGCCACGCGGTGAGCGGCTGCGTCTTGCACTGGAGGCACTCGGTCCGATCTTCGTGAAGTTCGGTCAAATGTTGTCTACCCGGCGTGATCTGCTCCCGGCCGATATCGCCGACGAGCTGGCAAAACTGCAGGATCAAGTACCGCCGTTTCCGGGCAACGAAGCGCGCCGCAGCGTCGAACGCGCGCATGGGAAATCTATTGACGTACTATTTGCGCAGTTCGATGACATACCGATCGCCAGTGCATCGGTCGCGCAAGTGCATATTGCGCATTTACACGATGGCCGCGAGGTCGCGGTGAAGATTCTGCGGCCTGTGGTTCACCTTGCGGTGGCCAAAGACGTGTCGCTGCTGCGCGTCGCCGCAGTTCTGGTCGAGCGGCTTTGGCACGACGGCCGCCGTCTGCGCCCGCGCGAAGTGGTGGCGGAATTCGAAAAGCATCTGGCGGAGGAACTCGATCTGCTGATCGAGGCCGCCAACGCCAGTCAATTGCGGCGCAACTTTGCGGATTCCGATCTGCTGCGTGTGCCGGAAGTGTTCTGGGATTACTGCAGCAGCGGCGTGATGGTGATGGAGCGTATGCACGGCATCCCGGTGAGTCAATTGGACGCACTGCGCGCCGCCGGTGTTGACATTAGCGCACTAGCGCGCACGGGCGTGGAAGTTTTTTTCACTCAGGTATTTCGCGACGGCTTCTTTCACGCCGACATGCATCCGGGAAACATTCTGGTCGACCCGCAAGGCCGCTATATCGCACTGGACTTCGGCATCATGGGGCGGCTCAACGAAATCGACAAGCATTATCTCGCGCGTAATTTCATCGCCTTCTTTCGACGAGACTACCAGGCGATCGCGCAGACGCACGTCGAAGCGGGATGGGTTCCGCGCGGCACGCCGGTGACGGAGTTCGAGTCAGCTATCCGTGCTGTGTGCGAACCGATCTTTGACCGGCCATTGAAAGACATTTCTTTCGGCCGTTTCTTGCTGCGCTTGTTCCAGACCGCGCGGCGCTTCAACATCGAGGTGCAACCTCAGCTTGTCATGTTGCAGAAGACTCTTCTCAATATCGAAGGACTAGGCCGCCAGCTCGACCCGGATCTCGATTTATGGACGACGGCTAAACCCTATTTAGAGCGGTGGATGACGGAGCAAGTCGGCTGGCGCGTATTGCTGCGCACCTTGCGTGCGGAGGTGCCGCAATGGAGCGCGATCCTGCCGCGGTTGCCACGCTTGATTCACGCGGCGCTCACTCGTCCTTATCCAGATACACAAGTCGAGGCGTTACGGCAGCGTGCGGCTCGGCAGGAACGAAGCATTCGCCTGCTTCTTGGCGTGGTCATTGCCATTTCTATCTTTGCGCTCGCGGAACTCTTTCTTCTAATTCTGCCGATCTGAGCCGCCAAGGTATGCCGAGGCCTGCGTAGCTCTCCGTTGCGCAAAGCAAGGTCGCAGTTCGTGTTGAGCGATCAGGGTTCATAAGATTGTCACAATTCGTTAGCACAATCCCTTCCGGTTAGAAAAATAACCACGCCGCAAGGATTGGTTCCGACAATGCGGTCGGCTCGGAACAGGCGTGGACGCTATTGACAATACTGGAGACAGAATGCAAATGAAATCGAACTCGTTCCAAATACGACCGCTGGTCCGCACGTTGGCCGTCACTGCGTTGCTGGTCAGCACTGCACCTGCGTTTGCAGATACGACCGAGGATCTGCTCGATAAGCTGAAGGAAAAAGGTGTCTTGAGTGATGAGGAGTACAAGGAATTGCGCACTCAAACCCGTGAGCAGCGCCGTGAGCGTGCCCTCAAGGAAGCGACGCAAGCGGAGAAGTTGGACAAGGCCGCCGCCGCAACAACGTTGAAGCGTATACAGCTCTTTGGCGATTTGCGCCTGCGATATGAAGATCGGGTTGCGCGTTCCGACAAGCCGATAGCTGCGACGAGCGCCGCGACATCTCCAGTATCTACTGACAGCTATGACAGACAACGCGAGCGTTACGCCTTTCGGTTGGGCGTGAAGGGCGAAGTAAACAGCGAACTTAACTATTTGTTCCGCTTGGACACCAGCACCAATGCTCGATCCGCATGGGTCACATTTGGTGACAGCGCGTCCAGCGCATCGAATCCCGCACCGTTCACCAAGCAGTCTGGCGGTGTGAATGTAGGGCAAGCATTCCTTGAGTGGAAGCCGAACGAGTACTTCGGCCTCACCGGTGGAAAAATGGCTAACCCGCTATACACATCGCTCATGGTTTGGGACCAAGACTTGAGCCCCGAAGGTGTCGCCGCACGCGGCAAGTTCAAGGTGAACGACAATTTCACTACCTTCGTTACTTTCGGCGAGTTTGTCTATCAGGACTATTCTTCCAGCCCGTCTGGCACCTCCTACAGCGTCGGATTCGGTAAGCAGAATCTTTTTCTGCAAGCCTTTGAAGTAGGTGGTCAGTACCAGTTTAATGAAAAGAGCTGGATCAGAGCCGCAGTGAATTCCTACAACTACACCGGCCACAAGGGCGCCGGTGGCTTTGACAAACCATTCACAGGTCAACCTACCTCGGTCGCAGCGGGCAACTTCAACGACTCGTCGAATCAGATCGGAGTCAACAATCTTCAGGTGATTGAATTACCGTTCGAATGGAAATTTCCGTTGCTGGGGAACGCGGCTACCTTGTTCGGCAACTTTGCAAAGAATTCCGATGCGGCAGCGCGTGCTACCGCGGCAGGTAAGTCGGCTTATGGGGGCGAAGACAAAGCCTTGCAAATCGGCTTCGCTATCGGCAGTGACGACCAACCCATCGGCTTGAATCAAGGCCTGGTGCTGCGCGGGAACGCGAAAAAAGGCGCATGGGAAGTCAGAACGTTTTACCAAAAAGTGGAACAGTTTGCACTTGACCCAAACATGGTGGACTCAGATTTCTTTGAAGGCCGCACCAATATGAAGGGCCAATATTTCGCCGCAGCCTACAGCCCCATGGACGACGTCATAACGACTTTTCGCTACGGCATCGCCAAGCGCGCTAACTCCAATCTCGGAACCGGCGGTTTCAATGGCGATCTACCTCTGGTCAACCCGATAACCGACTGGAAAATTTTGCAGCTTGATGTGACGCTTCGCTTCTGATCAGCGTCACTGCGGAAAAATCTGCACGTTTGATTCCGCGAGTTGCAAAATTGGCAGGCCACCTTACCGGAAATTTGGGCGCAAATAAGCGCCCAGTTTCTTGGTGCGGCGTCGTGATGAAGTTGTTAATGTGCGATGCTCACCAATTCGAGCGACCCTACCTGGTAGTCGAGCACGGCGCGAGCAATTTGATATTCATATCGCGCGCGGCCATTGGCAATTTCCGCCCCAACCGCGCTCAGTTGCGCCTGATTTAGTTCCACGATCGACGTCAAGCCCAGATTGTAGCGAGCTTCAGCGAGTTTGAAAGCCTCGGAAGCGGCATTCTTTAACTGACTGGTAATGTCAATGCTTTCGTAGGAAGATCGCGCGTTCAACCACGCCGTCCGCACGTTCTTGACCACGCTGTTTTCCGCTTCCGTCAAATTTTCCTTCATTGCCATCGCTCGCAATTGAGCTTGTTGCTGCAATGATGAAATTTTTCCTCCGTCAAGAAATGTCATATTGAGATTTACACCGATGGCACCGTAATAGCGTGACAGCCGATCGTCGCCACGGACAGTAGTTCCGCCAGCGGCGAACGCGCTGATGGTAGGGTAGCGCAGCGCTGATGCCGCGTCCGCAGATTTCATCGCGGCCTCCTGCTCGGAGCGCAGACCAAGAAGTTCCGGTCGCGCGCGAAGGGCTTGTTCCAGCATGACTTCAAGCTCTTTCGGTGGTTCGCTCAGATTGGATTCGCCCTGCAGAATGAAGTGCCGATTGTCGCGATATCCAAGACTCGTCGATAGCCTGGAA
>JAYUZG010000185.1:0-3788 GCA_043751985.1 Betaproteobacteria bacterium | reverse complement strand
TCGGGTTGTACGCGTTACATGGATTATTCAACTGCGGGCAGTTGGAGATGAGGCAGATGACGTCCATCTCGGCGCGCATCTCCACGTATTTGCCCGGCGCCGAGATTCCATCCGCGAACTCGAGTTCCCCCGCGGCCGTGACCGGCACGTTCATAAAAAAATTGATGTTGTGTGTGATATCGCGTTTGCTCAAATGATGCTGCGCGTGGTGCTGAATCGCCGACATAAAATTGTCGCGGCACGCGTGCATGAAGCGCTTGTCGAGTGAGTAGCGCACCGTATTACTCTCCTGCGAGCACGCGCCGCCGAGCGTGTCATGACGGCCGCAGGTATCCGCGATGATGGTCAGCATCGCCTTGCCCTGGGTCGAATACAACTGGGTGCCGACACCGAGGTAAAGATTCCGCTGCCGTTGCATGGTATCTACGGCGCTATAGCGCTCTTCGGAGTCGTGTGCGTTGTAGAACAGCGTGTCTACTGCCTGATTGCCTTGCAGATCGAGGATGCGAAAAATTTGCCCTCTGGATATCTGCTTCATCCACGGCTCGCCGGCCGCACACACTTCGTCCCACACCGCGTTGCGCGAATCGAGCGTGCTCTCAGTAAGCGTCATGCTTGAACTCCGTCTGAATGAGAGTCGCCGAAATAGCGTGAGGTATTGATGAACGCGCGCTGATTCTCGCCACAGGAGTTGCGGCAATAATCGTCGGCTGCCGCGACGCCTGCACGCCAGGCCTGAATTCGAACCGCGCTGGGGGAATACTCGGTCTTTGTATCTAACGAGTGCGGCGCCGAAGACAAGGCAATCAGTACATCCATGTCAAACCGGATATCGACCAACGATCCCGCAGTTGACGCGCCTGGCTGGTATGCCAGCGAACCATCATGCGCCGCGGTCACTTTGCTGAAGAAGTTGACGTTGGCGTGCAGATCGCGCGCCGACATGCCCCAACGTGCCATTTCCTTTAGCAAGCCTTCCTTGCCGCTGCGAAACATATCGTTGCGCGCGTCCTGAAAACGCCTGGCGCCGTATTGCTGCAACATCGACGCGTCGTCCATGACGCCGCAAATCGTGTCATGCCAGCCAACGCTATCGCCGACCACCGAAAAAAGACTGCGACCCATGTCCGAGTGCCCGCAATGTCCGCGCGTGAGATACGGGGTGTGCTGCGACTTCAGCGTATCGGGCATATTGAAGCGTTCGTAACGCTCCTCGAAATTCCAGAACCAGGCAGACAAATTCGCGCCGCCTTCGAGATCAATGAAACGCAACGCAAGACCACGGCGCATGACGCCTGACCAATGCGCGCCGCCTGGGATGACCTCCTCCCATAACAGTGGCCCGGGAAGTGGTGAGTTCGGTGTGTTTTTCATGTTGACGAAGCAACTCCAAGTTGCGCGCGTTTGCCGAGTTTCTCCAGCAACTCAAAGTCGGTTTTCATGCCCGAGGTCTCGCGAATGCGTTCGAGAATTCGCCGCTTGAGTTCGATGAAGTCGGCTTCGAGTTTCATTTCCTGGTGGCGCTCCGCGCGTAGCGGCACGTCGTACACGGTATCGATACGACCCGGTCTCGGCGCCATCAGCACCACGCGCTGCCCGAGATAGATCGCCTCCTCGACATCGTGTGTGACGAATACGATGGTCGCCTTCTCCAATGCGAAGACATGCCGAATCAAGTCGTGCATCACTTCTCGCGTCTGCGCGTCCAGCGCACCGAAAGGTTCGTCCATCAGCAAGATCGGCGGCTTCGACATCAGCGCGCGCGATGGCGACGCGCTGCTGCATGCCACCCGAAAGTGTGTGCGGATAAGCGTTCGCGGCCGCGTCCAAGCCCATCACCGAGATGAGCGTATCGGCACGCCCGGAAGCGGCCTCGACTTCCGCCGAAGTGAACTCGCCGCGGTTGACTTGGAACATGCGCGAAAAGCGCACGTTCTCGCGCACCGATAACCAAGGGAACAAGGAATATTGCTGAAACACCATTGCACGGTCGGCGCCCGGGCCGTTCACTGCGCGCCCGTTGGCGGTAACCTCGCCGGAGCTGCGGTATTCAAGACCGCCAATGATGCGTAACAAGGTCGATTTGCCGCAGCCGGACGCGCCAACCAGCGTCACAAAACTGTTTTCTTCCACCGTCAGATCGACTTTATCCAACGCGATGATCTGATTCGACTCGCCAAAGGTCTTGCACAAACCGCGTACCGATATCTTGGCTGAAATAGGCTGTGTCATTTCACATGCGTCCATGGAAAGGCGACCCGATGCGCGAGCCTAAACAATTGATCGGTGATCAAACCGATCAGGCCGATAATGAAAATCCCGGCGAAAATTTTGTCGGTCTGCAAGTAGCGTTGCGCCTTGAGAATGGCGTATCCAAGACCGGAATTCGCGGCCACCAGTTCCGCCACCACTAAATAAGTTCAAGCCCAGCCCATGGTGATGCGCATGGTGTCGAGCAGAGCTGGTTTGGCCGATTTCAGCAGGACCAATTGGAGCAGCTCGCTCCGCGTTGCGCCCAGCGTTTGCGCAGCTTCGATTTGCGTGAGCGGAACCCGGCGCACATCCTCCGCCACCATCAACACCATCTGGAAAAAAGTGCCGATGAAAATGATCGCGATCTTGGACGGCTCTTCGATTCCGATCCATAACATCACCAGCGGAATGAACGCCACCGCCGGCATGTAACGGATGAAATCGGTCAGTGGCTCCAGCAGAGCTTGCACCGGGCGAAAGGTACCGATCAACAAGCCTAACGGCAGCGCGAAGACCGCGGACAATGCCCATCCGGCGGTCACGCGATGGATGCTGATCATGGTGTCGCGCAACAGCCCGTCTTGCGACCAGATCAGCGTGCGCTTCCAGACGTTGGCGGGCCCCCGGCATAAATACTTTCGATACCAGGTCCAAGGACGACAGTCCCCACCACGCGAGGATCGGGATGATCAGCCCGACCAGCGCGAATACCCAGTAACGGCGCTGCGACATGGGGCCGCGAACGCTCCAGATGCCGGGACCTGCCACATTGTGTTGCTCGGCCATCAGTGCGATGCGCAGGCGCGCGCAATTATCGAACGCGGCTCAGCGCTGTGATTCCGAACACCGGACATTGTCATGAACATCACTCCCACGAAGCTAAAGTCACCAGCCATAGAGAAGATCCGATCAAGTACTCGGCCTCCCGGGCTTTTATCCCTCCGTGGAGTCCCTATCGGGACCGTCAGCTCTCGGACCAGCCGGCTCTTGCGAACCCGGAACCCTAGCCAACAACGATAAGCAGCGACACGCCGATCGCTTCTCTCTTGCACCGGATATCGCAAGCCGCGTGCCACCGGATAATTCCGGAATACACCGGGGAAGATTGCGCTGCGGCGGCGATGCACGCACCATCGTGGCGCAATCGCTTCATCGCCGCCCCGATGTCGTGCGATGATACCCGGCACAGATATAGTTGCGTTGTCCAACCACATCCGCGTTAACCTATACAGCGCAGTCTAACCACCGAGACACAGAGACACAGAGAAAATACTCATCAAAAACTAAGCGCGACGGAACGGGTTCGATTCTCACCACGCTCACCCAAAAGGTGACTGACTCCAACGCTCCAAACAATTTATTTTTCTCTATGTAACTCTGTGACTCTGTGGTGAGCAGCGGTTTCTAGGAATAAAGCACCCCGCAGCAAGCTGCGGGGTATTACTCAGAAGTCGGTAACTTGTGCGACACACTGCCGTCTCCATCATAGAGCGCCGAAACTTGGAATGTGTCGTCTTAATTGGCGACTGCTGAGT
>JAYUZG010000184.1:0-11789 GCA_043751985.1 Betaproteobacteria bacterium | reverse complement strand
GCCTGCGAGCCAAGAGGATCGACTTCAAAACCAATTCCGGCAAGACGTGCCTTTACTTCGGGCTTGGTTAACACCCCCAACGTCGCACGCGCCAACTTTGCGACGATGTCTTTCGGCGTACCGGCAGGCACAAACAAGCCATTCCAGGAATTGAGGTCAAAGCCCTTCAGCGTGTCGGCGATCGGCGGCGAATCGGGAAGCAAGACGGAGCGCTTCGCCGTTGCCACTGCCAGCACGCGCAGCTTGCCAGCTCGCACTTGCGGAATAGCCGTCGCAAAATCCGCCACCATGACCTGCAAGCGTCCAGCCACTACGTCGAGCAACGCTTGTTGACTGGCTTTGTAAGGCACGCCCACCATCGAGATATGCGCGAGCGCGTTGATGGTCTCCGCCGCGATCAAGGAGCTGCTGCTCGCCGTGGCATATGAGAGCTTGTCCGGATTGGCTTTGGCATAGGCGATCAACTCTGCCGTATTCTTGACTGGCAATTCCGGATTCACGACCAGCATGAACGGCAACAATCCGACTCGCGCGACCGGCTCGAAGTCCTTGATCGGATCGTACGGCAGCGTCCTGTATAAGTGCGGATTGGCAGAGTGCGTGGAATTGGTGGTCATGAGCAACGTGTAACCATCGGGCGCGCTCTTGGCGACAAAACTCGCCGCGATCTGGCCGTACGCGCCCGCGCGATTCTCGACGATGACAGGCTGTCCCAAGGTGCGCGACAACTCATCGCCGAGAATGCGACCGACCGAATCCGTGGCGCTGCCGGGTGCGAACGCGATGACCAGACGCAGCGGCTTCGCCGGATAGTTTTCCGCCATTGCAAAGTTAACGCCGCAGGCGAGCAAGCACACGAGTGCCCAGCGCAGCAACCATGCGAACTTAATTCCGTACCACACGATCGGGATTCTCCTCGTAAGGCGGCGTATAGATCACCAGCACTCTGACCGGTTCGTCGCTCACCACTGTGAATACATGCGGCAGGTCAGCGGGGAAGTAGCAACTGTCTCCCGGTTGCAGCTCGCACACCTCTCCTCCCACTTCTGCGCGGGCACGTCCTTGCAGCAGATAACACACTTGCTCGATGCCCGGATGCGCGTGCGGCAACGCGCCGCGACCTTTTTCTATCACGCCGAGAACGACTTCGACGTTGCGCGCACCGACGTTCTCGGGTCCGATCAAACGACGATTCACCGTACCTGAATGATTGGCCGGATGATACGGCGCCACGTCTTGTTCGCGGACGAAGTAGCGTGAGGCGGTGGTCATGGGATTCCTTAAGAATTGCGGGCGCTCTGAATTGTAACTGTCAAATCGCCTTCGAAAGCGCTAGGCATGGCAAGTAGACTGTTGCGGCTCGACCCCGTAAAATGCGCCGCCTTGTGCAATACCTCTGCGCGGCAACATTCAACCAGGCCGTAGCTTCAGTAAACCTTCAATCCAATGAGCGACATCTCCAAAGATCAACTGACCCAGCGCGTGGCACAGCGCCGCACCTTCGCCATCATTTCGCACCCGGACGCGGGCAAGACCACGCTCACCGAGAAGCTGTTGCTGTTCGCCGGCGCGATCCATATCGCGGGAAGCGTCAAGGCGCGCAAAGCGACGCGGCACGCCACCTCCGACTGGATGGAGATCGAGAAGCAGCGCGGAATTTCGGTCGCGAGTTCGGTGATGCAGATCGACTATCGCGACAAGGTGGTCAATCTTCTCGACACGCCGGGCCACCAGGATTTCTCCGAGGACACCTACCGTGTGCTCACCGCGGTCGATGCGGCACTGATGGTGATCGATGCGGCCAACGGCGTGGAAGCGCAGACCCTGAGATTGCTGGAAGTGTGCCGTTCGCGCGGCACGCCGATCATCACCTTCATTAATAAAATGGATCGCGAGGTGCGCGAGCCGCTGGACTTGATCGATGAAATCGAGCGTGTGCTCGGCATGGCGGCGGCGCCGTTTTCCTGGCCGATCGGCATGGGCAAGTCGTTTCGCGGCGTTTACGACCTGAGAGAGGATTGCATCCGCGTGTTTCGGCCAGGTGCGGACCGGCTCGGCGCGGAAGACGAAATCGTGCGCGGTCTGGACGATGCCTCGTTGATGACGCGGTTTGGATCGGATTTTGAACGTGCCAAGAACGACATCGAACTGGTGCGCGGTGCGAACCCCGAGTTCTCGCGCGAGCAATTTCTCGCCGGCAAACAGACGCCGGTGTTTTTCGGCTCGGCGATTAATAATTTTGGCGTGCGCGAAGTGCTGGATGCCCTGGTGGACATTGCGCCGCCGCCGCAGCCGCGCAACGCATTGCAGGGGCCGGTCAATCCGGAAGACAAGCAATTCTCCGGCGTGGTGTTCAAGATCCAGGCGAATATGGACCCGGCGCATCGCGACCGCGTGGTGTTCGTGCGCGTGTGTTCCGGGCGCTTCGAGCGCGGAATGAAATTGCGCATCCATCGCACCGGTAAAGACATCCGGCCGAATACCGTTGTGTCGTTCCTGTCGCAGCGGCGCGAGTTGCTCGACGAAGCCTATGCGGGCGACATCATCGGCATTCCCACGCACGGTGGGATTCAACTCGGCGATACGTTAACTGAAGGCGAGCCGCTGCAATTCACCGGGTTGCCGTTCTTTGCGCCGGAAATTTTTCACGCCATCGAAGTGGTGAATCCTCTCAAAGTGAAACAACTGCGCACCGGCCTGATGCAGCTCGGCGAAGAAGGTGCGATACAGGTGTTCCGCCCGCTACGCGCGACCACCATGCTGCTAGGTGCGGTGGGCGCATTACAGTTCGACGTCGCCGCGCACCGGCTGCAACACGAATACGGCGTCGAAGCGCGCCTGATGCCCTCGCCCTTCACCTGCGCGCGCTGGGTGTCGTGTGACGACGCGGCCGAGTTTTCCAAATTCACTGACGCCAATATGGGACGACTCGCTCAAGATGCCGCCGACGCGCTGGCGATCCTCACCAACTCGGCGTGGGAGATGAAAGTGGTGCAGGAACGCTGGCCCAAAATCAAATTCCACACCCAACGCGAGCACGCGGGTCTGATTCTCGACAAGGTGGCGAATCTATAGCAGTTGCGCCGCACCTGTTCGTGCGGATCACGCCGTCAGCGCTGTACGAACAAATGCGGGCCCGGGCGCCGGATTTCCGCGTCCAAATGCGCGTCAATCTCGTTGAGTGCGGGGTTGTTGGCCCGCACCCAATCGCCCCACCGGCGCAGGTCTGTTTCGTTCACTGCGGGCCGCCAGGTCAGCGACGGCGCGGCGGCGTGACAAGAGCCGAAACAAGTTGACGTTGCCTTGGTCTCCCAACGGGACCCCGCGGCATACGCGGCGGCGTACACGACCTTGGCATCAATCTCGTCCATACCTTCGGTGCGGCTCGCGCCATAGAGCATTCGATCGACCGCCCGCCACGGCTCGGTCATATGGCGGGCGTAGCTCTCATAGACGACGAAAGCCTTGCGATACTCGCCTGACAGCGGCGGGCCAGCCAACATTTGCGCGACCGGCGGAAATGCTCGTCCGTCCACAACTTGCCCCGCCCGCGCGAGCCAAGTCTTCCCTTCCGCATCTTGGAAAGCGAAGTCCGCCGCGAGGCGCATTTTCTGAACGAAGGGATCATCCAGCCATTCGACCACGACTTTCCCGATAAACGCGGCGGGTGAGTCCGCGCAGGCAGAGGAAAAGGCCAGCAGCGACGCACTGAGCAGCACAAAGCCGATTGAATGAGCGCCGAGCCGGCGCCTGGCCGAGAACGATAGCCGTCCTGATCCATCACGCACGCGCCCAATCCCGCGTTGAATAATTCTCCTCACGTGCCTCATGTTGGCACTCGATGGAGATCGCTGCAAGGATTCATTGCTGCGCAGCCGCATGAGAAAAGTGTTCGCAACTGTTGACATGACGATGTTGCTGTCCTAGTCTGACTGGGCTTCACAGGAAGAAGGCGCGGCCAGCCTACACCAGACCGGCCGCATTTATTCAGTAAATAAATGTGGAGGAGAGTGATTTATGGAGTTCAATATTTTGCAGCACTTCAAGGGTCTGAAGGATCAACCGACCGACCCGTTCAACGGCAATGAAATCGGTACCTCGTTATTCATGTCGGGAAACATGGGTCCGAAGATATCGGAAAAGATGGATGGTTACGCGAAGAAAGCCGGAGTTTCCCGCCGCGACTTTATTCGCTCATCCTTAGGCTTGTCAGCGGCGATGCTGGCGGCCAATGAAGTAACCGGCAAGAAGTTTTTTGAAGTGAGCAGCGCCGAGGCGGCGGACATCGACGCCAAGAGCGAAGCGATCAAAGTGGCGCGCGCGGGGACTGACTTCATCATCGATGTGCACACCCATGTTTGTACTCGTCCGGGGCATTACGTCAAGGGGGTGAATACCACCGAGCGCGGAATGTGGTTCGTCGACTTGCTCGACAACCTGGGCAAAGCGATGGGTTTGCCCAACGGTACGCGCGACATGAACGTGGAGAATTACGGCAAGCTGATTCTCAAGGAAAGCGATACGACGTTCGGCATCTTCAACCCATTTGGCTTCCGCGAGGATTATGGTGGTGAAGACATGATCCCGATGGATTACCAGGTGAAGGTGCGCGAGGCGTGGCCGAATTCCACGATGATGCTGGCCGGTGGGCTGACGCCGAACCAGGGCCTCAGCCAGACGCTGGACCGCCTCACCATGTATTCGGAGAAATACAAGATCTCCGGTCTCAAGCTCTACACCTTCGATTCCACCAAGAAAAAAGGCTGGTGGTTCGACGACGAGAAGCTCGCCTACCCGATGTGGGAAAAATGCCGCAAGCTCGGAATCAAGAACGTCGGTTGCCACAAGGGCATTCCGTTCGGCCAGTTCTACGCGCGCTATGCGCATGCCGAAGACTTCGACGCGGCGGCGGACGATTTTCTCGACATCAATTTCATCGCGTATCACTCGGCGTGGCCGTATCACGCTGAAATCGCCGCGATGAAAGGCTTCAAGCCGCAGCGCAAGAACCTGTACTGCGAAGTCGGCTCCACCTTCGCCGCAACGGTGACCAGCCGTCCGCTGGAGTGTGCCCACGTGTTGGGCACGCTGCTGCGGGATCTGGGACCCGACTACGTGTTGTGGGGAACCGACTCGCTGCTGTGGGGCAATCCGCAGTGGCAGATCGACGCGTTCCGCAAGTTCCAGATTCCCGACGAGCTGGTCGAGGGTCACGGATACCCGAAGATCACCGACGAAATCCGTCGCAAAGTCTTTGGTGAAAATGCGGCGCGCATCTGGGGCATCAATAAGGAAGCCGCGATGCAAGCGAAAGCCGAGATCGTAGGCACCGCGCACGCCTGATCGTTGATGTTGTGCTTGGGGCCGATTCCAATGGGATCGGCCCTTTTTACTTGAAAGAAATATTTCGGGAGACCTGTCGTGCCAACCTACGAATACGCCTGCGATCCGTGTTTGGTGATTTACCGGACGCAGCACAAAATGAGCGAACAAGGTCCGGCCAGTTGCAAGAAATGCGGTGGTGGGCTGCGCAAGGTGATTTCCGCGCCTAGCTTGAATACCAAGAAATTTTCCGGGCCGACCGAAGCCAAGTATTCAAGGCTGTCGGAGAGCGACGAACTCGCCAAGGAAAAGGAATTGCAAAAAATTTACGAAACCATCTGGGTGCCGCCGGAAGTGAAGCACAGCCCGTGGGATCACGATCATTAATGGAGGCTTGAATGCCGCGAGCGAACCTAATCGCGAAATTCGTCTTGCCGGCCGCAACGCTGATTTCATTTGCACTCGCCGCGACTGACGCGCTCGATCCGGCCTTGCTCACCGCGGGAGTATTCACCAGCGCGGAGCAGGGCGAAGCCGCTTATTCCGTGCCGGTCGCGACGCTCAGCCGCAAGCAGATGGAGACGTTTGCAAAGGGCAAAGCACAATTCAACGAGGCATGGGTGGTGGCGCCGGATCCGAACGGCGTGTGGGGCCTCGGCCCCACTTTTAATGAAGACCGCTGCGCGCACTGCCACCTCAACAATGGTCGCGCCAAAGCGCCACTCGATGGCGGTGAAATCGAAGGCGGCATGTTGGTGCGGCTGAGCATTCCGGGCCGCAGCAAGGAAGGCGGGCCGCTGCCGCATCCGAACTACGGAGACCAGTTGCAAAATCACGGCATTCCCGGGCGAGTGCCCGAGGAAGGTCACGCCATCCTGCATTGGGAGTTGCGGCAAATAACATTGGCCGATGGTGAAATGGTTTCGTTACGCAAACCACGCATCGAATTTCGCGGGCTGCAATTTGGCGAGCTTGGACACGACATCATGATTTCGGCGCGCGTGGCGCAGCCCGTGTTCGGAGTCGGTTTGCTGGAAGCCGTGCCCGAAGAAATGATGTTGAGTATTGCGCGTGAGCAAGCGACGCTTGGAGTCGAGGGCAAGCCCAACTATGTGTGGGACGTTGAGCAGAACAAAGTCGCGCTGGGGCGCTTCGGCTGGAAAGCCAATCAACCGAGCCTGCGCCAGCAAACGGCCGCGGCGTTCATCGGCGACATCGGCGCGAACTCTTATTTGTTCCAGTCAAAAAACTGCCCTTCCGTTCAATTGCAATGTAAGGACGTTCCGTCCGCGGCACAGTGCGGCGGACAAGGTGGCTGCGACGGCAACACCTTTCGCCCCGAAGTCCTTCCAATTCGATTGGGCAATATCACGTTGTACTTGCAGGCACTCGCCGTACCGGCGCGGCGCGGTGTCGATGACCCCGAAGTAAAGCGCGGCGAAGAATTATTTGCGACGGGGAAATGTGCTGCCTGTCATTGGCCGCTGCTGCAAACCGGCGACAAGCCAGCCCTCGCCGTTGCGGCGAATCAGCCGGTTCACGCGTACACCGACCTGCTGTTACACGATATGGGTGAAGAGCTCGCCGACGGCCGGCCGGATTATCTGGCGAGCGGCCGCGAATGGCGCACGGCGCCGCTGTGGGGCATCGGCCTGCTACGCGCCGTCAACGGCCACAGCGATCTGCTACACGACGGCCGCGCGCGAAATGTAAGCGAGGCGATTTTATGGCATGGCGGGCAGGCAGAAGCCGCGCGTGATGCCTTCAGCAACATGTCTGCGGCGGGACGCCAAGCCTTAGTGAAATTCGTGGAATCTCTGTGAACTCGCCCGTGTGGCGATGGTTTCTCGACTAGGCATCGACGCGTTCGAGTTTGGGCGAAAACATTTTTTCCATCTCGCGCCGAATTCTAACTGCGCCGTTTGCTTCGTCCACCGCCACATCTTCCCAGCGCACTGCTTGTCCGGCGGCAACGGGCTTCAGCAGCTTCCATCCGTGCGCGAGGCCGAGCGGCAGCGCGCCGATGCGCAGCGACTCATCGGCGGCCATGAGTTTGCCTACCACGGTATAACCCCCTTCGCCGTCGAGCGTCTCACCGGCCTTGAGATCGCGTTTCGCCGAGGCGACCGCGTCGGCGCGAAATCCGGTGGCACAACCGGTGGATTCGTGGCGCAGGCCGATCGACGCAACCGAGATGCCCACTTCCAATCCAATCAGATGCCAGCGTTTATAGAGGCAGGCATAGCGGCCGGAAGGATCGGTACGCACGCCATACTCGGTGAAGCAGCGGCGAATGTATTCGGTGTCTCCCTCGAACACCACCCACACGCCGAAGCGGATGTCATACGGAATCGGCGTGCCATCGTGTTCAAGCGATGAGATCACTTCGACCTGACCTTTGTGGTGTAGCAGCCCACCCTCTTCGCGCGGGCGCATGATCGACGGAATGTCATCAACGCTGCTGGGCGGGTAGAGCAAGCCTTGCGGCGCGGGCGTGAGGCCGCTGGCATTGCACACCGCCGTGCATTCGATCGCGGGCTTCGATCCGTCGAGGAAAGAGTTAAACATTTTCGGATTGAGTCCGCCGACTTGCGCCTGCTCGGGCGTCAAGCCGTAATAGCCCCACACCGTCTCCGGCGTGGACTGAGCGAAATGCGGCAACCACTTGTGACCGCGACCGGCCGCCACCACGCTGAATCCAGCCGCGCGTGCCCAGTCGACGAGATCGCAGATCAGCGCCGGTTGGTCGCCGTAAGCCAGGCTGTACACGACACCGGCCTCGTGTGCTTTGCGTGCGAGCAGCGGGCCGCAGAATGCATCGGCCTCGACGGTGACCATCACCACGTGTTTGCGATTGCGAAACGCGCCGATGGCGTGATCGACCGCGGCGATCGGATGACCTGTGGCTTCGACGATGATGTCGATACCGGGATGCGCAACCAGTGCTTCCCAGTTGTCGGTCACGTGCGTGGTGCCCGCCTTCAGCGCCGCGTCCAACGAGAGCGCCGAAAAGCGCTCGCTGTTCCAGCCCACGCGCTCTAAATTGGCGCGCGCATTGGAGGGCGAGAGATCGGCGATACCGACTAGATGCACGCCCGGAGTTTTCGGTACTTGCGCCAGATACATGGCACCGAATTTCCCGGCGCCGATCAGACCAACCCGCAGTGGTTTACCTTGCGCGGCGCGTTCGCGCAGTTTTGCGTAAAGATTCATGATGCTGGTCTCGCCGGTGAGTACGCCTGAGTTTCACGCGGCCATTGCGGGATGCAATGCCTCTTCGGGAGTGCCGTTCTTCCATGGCAACGCTACGTCGTAATCCTTCACCAAACAATCGTCCGGAAGGCATTCGATCGGAGTGAAATCACGATGCGCGATGAATTCCGGTCGCTTGAAGCGGCGAATATGATTCGACACCGCGCACAGGCTCAAGTACACGCTGACCCGATTCCAGGGTGACAAGTTGCAGCTCGAGGCGTGCACCAGACAGGAGTGGAACAGAATCATCGATCCGGCCGGCCCCTTCGGCGCGACGATGCCGCCGCGCGTCACCAGCTTGCCGATGCTGTCATGAGTGATCGTCCACAAGGGATAGCTGGTGGTAGTGACATCGTGTCGCGCGTCGAGCACGCCGAGCTTATGGCTGCCCAGAATGAACATCAACGGCCCGTTGAATTCATTCACGTCGTCGAGAAAAATGGCGACGTTCATCGCGCGCGCCTCGGGCATCTGGTCGTCGTTTTTCCAGGTGCCGTAGTCCTGGTGCCATTGCCAGACGTCGCCGTCGAAGGCCATCTTGCCGTTGACCTTGAACTGGTGCATGTACACGGCTTCGCCGAACAGCTGCTGGATGGGCTTCACCATGCGCGGATGCCGTGCGAGCTTGGCGAACTGGCGGTTGTACATGTGCGCGGCGAAATTCGTGCGCACTGCGTCGCTGCCCTTCTCGCGGACATTCTCCGCCCGGCGTTGCGCATAGATCGCCGGTACTTCGTTCAGCAAGATTTTGACTTCTGCCGGCGTGAACAGGCTCGGGAAAAACAGATACCCGTCGCGGTCGAACTGTTCGCTTTGCTCTTTGATGAGTTTCATCGGCTTCCTCCCAGGATCATTTTTATGATCGCGAAATGAATTTCCCCCTATGCCGCCGGTCCGTTCAAGCACCGAAGTCCATCTGCAGCATCGAATGAAAAATTGGTATGCTGGTTATTGTATAGAGAAACGGACCTGGCAAGAAACCGTCTGTGTGCGGCGGCAAGATTCTCCGCTGCGCCGCAGCGACGACCAACGTTGCACGCAACACTTGTCAACCGACTGTTCCCCGTCCCGTTGATGGACTTGCGATCCAGGCGCGCACCAATGCGCAGGGCTCATTAACCGGCTGTGGCGCTATTTCCGCCACTTGATAATGACGAGGGACCAATGAAAATTCGACTGAATGCCATTGCCGCAGGACTGGCCGCTTGCGCCATCTCCATGGCCGCGAATGCGCAAAACGCCGCGGATACAGTGCAACGCGACGTGAACCAGCAGAACCGCATCGAAGACGGGTTGAAATCCGGCCAATTGAATACCAAGGAGGCCGGCAAACTCGAGCGCGAGGAATCGCACATCGACAAGATGGAATCGAATGCCTTGAAAGACGGCAAGATGACCAATGCCGAGAAGCGCCGCATAGAGCGTGCCGAGAACAAGGCGAGCCGGGATATCGCCCGCGACAAGAGCAATGCCCAGACCGGCAATCCGAATTCCGCTTCATCGCAGCGCATGCAAGCCGACGTGCAGCGCAACGCCAACCAGGAGCAGCGCATCGAGAACGGCATCAAGGACGGTTCCGTGACCAATCGCGAAGCGGCGAATCTCGAGCGCGGCCAGGCCAAGGTCGATCGCAAGGAAGCGAACGCCGCCGCCGACGGCCATGTCGGCGCGACCGAGCAGAAGAATGTCCAGACCGCGGAGAATCGCCAAAGCCGCAAGATCCATCGCGAGAAACACAACGACCGCAAGCGCGATTAGAACTTCGACAAGCACGCAAAAAAGCCGCGGGATGCGTCCCGCGGCTTTTTTCTTTTAAAGGGCTGGTATTCAGCGCGGTGCGGTCGTCCGCTACTTGATCTTCTTTCTGGATGGCGCGCGCGCCCTGGGTTTTTCGTCCTTTTTCGACGGCGGCGCATCCAGGCGCAGGCTCGCGTAGCTTCCCGGCGCATCTTCGATGAGCTGCAGGCCGTCGCCGACAGTGCGCGCGGGCACTTTCTTGCCGCTGAAGCCGGCTACCCATTCACTCCAGTCGGTCCACCAGGATCCCGGGTGCTTCTCTGCCGTGGAAAGCCACTCATCCGCCGTGTCGCGCAACTTGTCGTTGGTCCAGTACCAGTACTTGTTGGCTGCCGGCGGATTGACGATGCCGGCGATATGGCCGGAGCCACCGAGCGTAAAGCGCACCGGCCCCTTCAGCAATTGCGCGCCGAGATAAGTCGTCTTCCACGGCGCGATATGGTCTTCGATGGTGGAAATGAAATACGCGGGAATGTCGATCTTCGACAAGTCGATCGGTTCGCCGGCCAGCGTGATGCCGCAGGGTTCGCGCAATTTGTTCTTGATGTACATGTTGCGCAGATAAAAAGTATGCATCTTTGCCGGCATGCGGGTCGCGTCCGAATTCCAGTACAGCAAATCGAACGGAAACGGCTCCTTGCCCAACAGGTAATTGTTCACCACGAACGACCAGATCAGATCGTTGGCGCGCAGCATGTTGAAGGTCGACGCCATGTCGGAGCCCTCAAGGTAACCGCGCTCCGCCATTTTCTTTTCCAGGTTGTTGACCGCCTCTTCGTCGACGAACACGCCGAGTTCGCCGGGTTCCGAGAAATCGATCAGCGTGGTAAAGAAAGTCACGCTTTTTACCCGCTTTGTCTTTTTTGCCGCCATCCAGGCCAATAACGAAGCTGTCAGCGTGCCGCCAAGGCAATAGCCGATCATGTTGATCTCGTTCTCGCCGGTCGCTTTTTCTATTGCATCGAGCGCAGCGCGTGGACCTTCCAGCAAGTAGTCGTCGAAGGTCTTGTTCGCATGCTTTTCGTCCGGGTTCACCCAGGAAATCACGAATACCGTGATGCCCCGGTCAAGTGCGAAACGGATGAAGGAATTTTTCTGCCGCAAGTCGAGGATGTAATACTTGTTGATCCAGGGCGGCACGATCAGGAGCGGTGTCTTGCAGACCTCGCGCGTGGTCGGTTGATACTGGATCAGCTGCATCAGGTCGTTCTGGAAGACCACCTTGCCGGGCGTGGTGGCGACGTTCTCGCCCATCTTGAACGCCTTCGGGTCGGTCATGCTGATGGCCAGCTTGCCGCCGCCGCGGTCGATGTCCTGCAATAGATGATTGAGGCCATCCAGCAGGTTCTTGCCGCCGGTTTCGATGGTGGTCTTGAGCACTTCCGGATTGGTCAGCACGAAATTGGTCGGCGCCA
>JAYUZG010000183.1:0-9302 GCA_043751985.1 Betaproteobacteria bacterium | reverse complement strand
GACGGCGCCTACTACAACAGCGTGATCAGCATTGGCAGCGAGCCGCGGCAGACTTACCGCAAATCGCATCTGGTTCCGTTTGGCGACTATTTCCCGCTGCGCCCGCTGCTGGGTTGGGTGATGGAATTGCTGCATATTCCGATGTCGTCGTTCAGTCACGGCGACTCCAATCCGCAACCACTGCGAGTCGCGGGTCAGAAAATCGCGGCCAATATTTGTTACGAAGACGCGTTTGGCGAAGAAATTATTCGTCAACTTCCCGAGGCCAGCATGCTCGCCAACTTTACCAACGACGCCTGGTGGGGACGCTCGATCGCCTCGCAGCAGCATCTGCAGATGGCGCAAATGCGCGCGTTGGAGACCGGTCGTTATCTGCTGCGCGCCACCAACACCGGGGTGACCGCGATCATCGACCAACGCGGCAACGTGTCCGCGCGCGCGCCGGAGTTCAGTCAAGTCACGTTGAATGGCGTTGCCTATGGCTACTCTGGGGCAACGCCTTACGTACGCACGGGCAACTGGGCGGTGATCCTGTTAGCCGGCGCGCTTTATTCCCTGACGCTCGCGCACGCGCGCAGAGTTCGTTCACGCGCGCAACGATAGCGGCGACGAATTTGTCTACTGCAAGTAGGCATAACCTTCCGCTTGCAGCTTGACGATTTCCGCGTCGGCCATCGGCACGATCGAAACAAAGCCATGCACGTCGTTTGGCTCCACGCCTCGGCGCTTCGCGGCTATCCGGCACATGCGAAATTCAATCACGCCGCCGACGGTCAGACTTTGCGCGCGTCGCATCAACTCGCGATGGCGTTCGAAATTACGCATCGCAAACAGCGGTATCTCGTCGCCGTGCAGCACCAGCACAATCTTGCTGTCGAATGGATCGGCTTCATACAGCAACGACAGATAGCTCGCTCGATCGAGTACATTCTCCAGTCGCTTCACTGAATCTACCGCCACGTCGTACACCACTTTGTGCTTGGCATAGACCTGCTCGATCGGCTTGGCGCGACCCCACGGCGCTTCATCGCCGGCGCGCGCGCTAACACAAATGAGCGCGCTCAACACCAAAGCGAGCAGGCGATTTCTCATCATCATTCTCCAATTGCTCAGAATCTCATTCGGTAGTGGGATGAAAGCCAAGTAAAATTTCAGTCTTTGCGGTACACCAAAGAAAAACGCCATGCAGACGTTTCAGCAACTCATTCTAACGCTCCAGCAATTCTGGAGCGCACGCGGCTGTGTGTTGTTGCAGCCCTATGATTTGGAGGTCGGCGCGGGGACCTTTCATACCGCGACGTTCTTACGTGCATTGGGACCCGAGCCGTGGAAAGCCGCGTACGTGCAGCCCTCGCGCCGGCCGAAGGACGGGCGCTATGGCGAAAACCCCAATCGCTTGCAACATTATTATCAGTATCAAGTTGTGTTGAAACCGTCGCCGGACAACATTCAGGAGCTCTACCTTGATTCGCTGCGCGAGCTCGGCGTTGATCCGCAGCAAAACGATATTCGCTTCGTGGAAGACGACTGGGAATCGCCGACTCTCGGTGCCTGGGGCCTGGGCTGGGAAGTCTGGCTCAATGGCATGGAGGTGACGCAGTTCACCTATTTCCAAGAGGTTGGCAGCATCGCCTGTAAACCCGTGTTGGGCGAGATCACCTACGGCTTGGAGCGCCTCTGCATGTACTTGCAGGGCAAAGAGAACGTCTACGATCTGGTGTGGACGCCGGGGGTCAGCTATGGCGATGTCTATCATCAGAATGAAGTCGAGCAATCGCGTTACAACTTCGAATACTCGAACGCCGAATGGTTGTTCCGATTATTCGGCGAGTACGAAGCGGAAGCGCGGCGCCTGATCGAAGCCGGCCTGCCGCTGCCGGGTTACGAGATGGTGATGAAATGCTCGCACACGTTTAATCTCCTCGACGCGCGTGGCGCGATTTCCGTCACTGAACGCGCCGCCTACATCGCGAAAGTGCGCGCGCTCGCGCGCCTGGTGGCGCAAGCGTATTACGACTCGCGCGAGAAACTGGGATTTCCGATGCTCAAGAAAGTGCCAGCATGAGAGAGAGCTTGCTGGTTGAATTGCGTACCGAAGAGTTGCCGCCGAAAGCCTTGCAAGTGCTGGCAAAAGCGTTCAGCGACGGTGTGCTGGCCGGTTTGGCCGAAGCCAAATTTGTAGAATCGGCGATGACCACCAAGATTCTCGCCACGCCACGTCGTCTTGCGATCTTGGTTCCTGACGTCGCAGCGGTGGCGTCGGACCAAGCTGTCGAACGCAAAGGACCTTACGTCGCGCAAGGCCTCGACGCAAACGGACAGCCGGCCCCCGCGCTGCAAGGATTTCTGCGCAGTTGCGGCGCCACGTTTGATCAATTGACGCGCGGCCAAGATGCGAAAGGTGAATTCTTCATCTACCGCTCGATGAAAACAGGTGCTCCGCTGGCGGCGCATCTTGCGACAATCGTGTCCGCGGCGCTCAATAAGTTACCGACGCCGAAAGTTATGCGTTGGGGCGATAAAGAAACTCAGTTCGTGCGGCCGGTGCACGGTCTGATGATGATGCACGGCAAGCAGGTAGTGCAGGGGGAGGTTCTCGGACTGCTCAGCGGCGATCGAACGCTCGGTCATCGCTTTCTCGGCGTGGGTGAAGTGCGCATCAGGACAGCCGCTGACTACCTGCAACAGATGGAGATGGAAGGTCGCAGCATCGTAGACTTTCACACGCGGCGCGAACGCATACTGAGCGAGTTGCAACGCGCGGCGAATAAAAATAATGCCGTGCTTTCGCCCGACATCGCGCCCTTGCTCGACGAAGTGACGGCGCTGGTGGAATTCCCGGCGGTCTATACGGGGCAATTCGACCCGGCTTTCCTTGCCGTGCCGCAAGAGTGCCTGATCTTGTCGATGAAGCAGCATCAGAAATATTTTCCCTTGCTGGACAGCGGCGGAAAGTTGCTGGCGCGCTTTCTCATCGTGTCGAACCTGAAGACGGATGATCCCAGCAACATCATTCACGGGAACGAACGTGTCTTGCGTGCGCGTCTTTCGGACGCGAAGTTTTTCTTCGATCAGGACCGCAAACGCAGACTCGAACAGCGCGTGCCGCAACTGGCGCATGTGGTATACCACAACAAGCTCGGCAGCCAACTGGAGCGGGTGGAGAGAATCCAGCAACTCGCCGGTTTCATCGCAACCCAGCTCGGCGCCAACATCGAGCACACGCGGCGCGCAGCGTATTTGTCCAAAGCCGATTTACTCACCGATATGGTGAGTGAATTCCCCGAGCTGCAAGGCGTCATGGGTCAGTACTACGCCTTGCATGACGGAGAGCCTGAAGCCGTCGCGCGTGCGATCGAGGCGCACTATCATCCGCGCTTTGCCAATGACACGCTGCCCGATGACGCGGTCGCGTGCGCAGTTGCGCTCGCCGACAAGGTCGATACCTTGGTGGGAATTTACGGCGTCGGTTTGATCCCAACCGGAGACAAAGACCCGTTCGGCTTGCGCCGCCTGGCGCTCGGCGCGCTGCGCATCTTGTCTGAAAAATCCCTGGCGCTCGATGTAAAAGAGCTTCTGCAGCATTCGCGCAGCTTGTTCGATGGCAAGAATATTTCCGCGACTGTGGTCGATGAATTGCACGGATTCATGCTCGACCGGCTGCGTAGCTATCTGCGCGAAACACGGCCATCAAAAGATAGCTTGCCTTCTCACACGATTGGGGGAGGTACGACGAGGCTGATTGAATCGCAAGGTTTCGAACCAGATGAAATTGAAGCAGTGTTGAGTGACTTACCGACGCGCATCGACCTGTTGTTGCCGCGCCTTCATGCCTTGCAGGAATTCCGCAAATTGCCGCAAGCAGCGCAGCTTGCCGCCGCCAACAAACGAGTCAAGAATATTCTGAAGAAGTCAGTGCTGTCTGCGGGAGTGGCGCGCGAAGATCGGATGGATGATGCCGCCGAGAAAACGCTGTATCGTGCGATCGGTGACGCGCGTGGCAAAGTGGAGACCGCCGCGGGAAATGGCAGCTACGCCACAGCGCTGTCAGAATTGGCCGCGCTCGCCGCTCCAATCGATGTGTTCTTCGAGCAAGTCCTGGTGAATCACGCCGACCCGGCTATTCGCGATAACCGTCTGCGCATGCTGGCGGAGTTGGAGCGGTTGTTAAACAAGGTGGCGGACATTTCCAAACTGGCGCCGGAAAAATGAAACTGGTTATCCTCGATCGCGATGGCGTCATCAACCAGGACAGCGATCAATACATCAAGCGCCCGGAAGAGTGGAAGCCCATTCCGGGAAGTCTCGACGCCATCGCGCGGCTCAATCACGCCGGCTTCAGAGTGGTGGTCGCTTCCAATCAATCGGGCGTCGGCCGCGGGTTGTTCGACATGGCGACCCTGATCGCCATCAACGACAAGATGTACCGTGCCTTGGGGCAAGTGGGCGGGCGCATCGACGCTTTGTTTTATTGCCCTCATGCGGGCGAGGCGAACTGCGCATGCAGAAAGCCGAAGCCGGGAATGTTCCTGGACATCGCGCAGCGTTTCAACACCGATCTTAAAGGCGTGCCCGCGGTCGGTGACAGTTTGCGCGATTTACAAGCGTCCGCGACCGCGGGTGCGACGCCGCTGCTGGTGTTGACCGGCAAGGGCAAAAAAACGCAGCGTGAAGGTGGCTTGCCGGACGGCACCGCGGTGCACGCCGATCTCGCCGAGGCAGTGCGCCAGATCGTATGAGGCTTGCGCTCGCGTTGCCTCGATCCTTGCTGTTCCTGTTGTTGCAATCGTTGCTCACGGTGCTGTTCGCGGTGATTGCTTTGCTCACTTTCCCGTTCGCACCGCTCACGCGTTATCGCGTCATCAGCACCTGGTCACGGCTGGTGATTCAGTTAGCGAGGCGAATCTGCGGTATTCGCTATCGGGTCATCGGCCGCGAGAATTTACCTGCCCAAGCGGCGATCGTTTTGTCCAAGCACCAATCGGCGTGGGAGACGCTGGCGTATCAAGTGATTCTTCCGCCGCAAGTGTGGGTGCTGAAACGCGAACTGTTGCGCGTGCCTTTCTTTGGCTGGGGTCTCGCCATGTTGCGGCCGGTCGCGATCGACCGCGGCTCACCCACGCGCGCGTTGCGGCAAATGTTTGACCAAGGCAAAGACCGGCTCGCACAAGGCCTGTGGATTGTGCTGTTCCCCGAAGGAACGCGAGTCCTGCCGGGCCAACGCACCAAGTATCGGGTCGGCGGTGCCTGGCTCGCGTGTCAGACCGGTGCGCCGGTGGTGCCGATCGCGCACAATGCGGGCACGTTGTGGCGCAAGAACGCCCTGGTGAAATATCCGGGTGAAATAACCGTCAGCATCGGACCGGTGATCGCGCCGGCCGGGTTGCAACCGGCGGAACTCAATCAAAAGGTGGAAGACTGGATCGAAGCCGAAGTCGCGCGAATCGGTTCCGCTTGCCGCTGATCGGGGATTTGTTCCCGGTCAAATCGGTCGAGCAGCCGCAGACGACCCAACTACGCGAGCACGAAGTGCGCTTCATCGTGCGACGCAGTCCGCGCCGTCGCAGCATCGAGTTGCATGTAGACGAGCGTGGACTGATTGTGCACGCGCCGTGGCGCGCTTCTGACCGGCGCATTCAGGGCGTGCTGGATACGCACACCGATTGGGTGTTGAAGAAACTGCAAACTTGGCGCAACGCCGCGACGCGGCCGCGTCAGTGGATCGATGGCAGCGCAATTCCGTTTCTGGGCCGTGAACTTTGCTTGGAAATTCTTCCCGATTCAATCAATCGCGTGCAGTTGCTGGATGACGATCGCTTGCAGGTTTGCATGAGTGCGGTCAAGTTCGGCGACACGGGCCAGCACCTTGAACCGCGCGCGGTGCGCGACGCGGTGGTCGCTTGGTATCGCCGTCACGCGTTACCGCTATTCAACGCCAGCGTCTTGCGCAGCGCGCCGCTGCTTGAGGTCGCGCCGCCGCGCGTTTTTTTGAGCAACGCACGCGGACGCTGGGGCAGTTGCAACTCGCAAGCCAAAGTCCGGCTCAACTGGCGATTGTTGCAGGCGCCGAGCGAAGTTATCGATTACGTGGTGGTGCACGAGCTGGCGCATCTGCGCGAGATGAATCACTCCGCGCGCTTCTGGGCATTGGTCGAACAGGCCTGCCCCGACTATCAAACCGCACGCGCCGCGCTCGATCGCCACGGCGGCGAATATATGACTCTTTGATTCCGACGATGATTCAACACAAAAAGCGTAGCTCAAACACAGAGGCACAGAGACACAGAGAACAACGCATTAAAGCAACAACTCAGCGAGCGTGTAGCCCGGATGCAGCGTAAGCGAAATCCAGGGAGACCGCTTCGAGACGCCACGATTTCCCCCGGATTACATTGCATTTCATCGGGCTACGAAACTGCGTTCACCCAATGGGCGAATGAAGCAAACGGTGTAATCAATGGATTCTTCTCTCTGTGTCTCTGTGGTGAATCGAAGTTTCTGGGATCAGAAAGCGCTGTGCTAAACTCAAATCGATTCCTTGGAGACTTGTGTGCGTCTGATCTGCATCCTTCTCGTCGCGGCACTGCTCTCGGCCGGTTGCGGCCAGAAGGGTCCGCTGCATCTTCCCAAAGAAGACGAGCAGCAGAAAAAAAAGACTGGTTAGATTGGGAACCCACATGAGCTTTCTTCAATACCGCAATGGTCTATTGCACGCGGAGAATGTTCCGCTGCATCACCTGGCCGAAGCCATCGGCACGCCGTGTTTCGTCTATTCCCGCAGTGCGCTCACGCAGGCCCTGCGCGATTATCAACTTGCGTTCGGTACGCAGCGCCATTTGATCTGCTACGCGGTGAAGGCGAACAGCAATCTGGCGATTCTCAATCTGTTCGCGCAAATGGGCAGTGGCTTCGATATCGTTTCCGGCGGCGAACTCGCACGCGTGCTGGCTGCGGGCGGTGACCCGGCCAAAATCGTTTTCTCCGGTGTCGGCAAGTCTTTGCTCGACATGCGTGCGGCGCTCGATGCCGACGTCAAGTGTTTCAACCTTGAATCGGAGAGCGAGCTTGACCGCTTGCAACACGTGGCGGAGATGATGGGCAAAACGGCGCGCATCAGTTTGCGCGTCAATCCCGATGTGGACGCCAAGAGTCATCCGTATATTTCCACCGGGCTCAAGGAAAATAAATTCGGCGTCCTGATCACCGAAGCGCGCGCGTTGTATCGAAAAGCGACGACGCAGGCGAATCTGCAAGTCGCCGGCGTCGATTGCCACATCGGTTCGCAGATCACCGAGCTGCATCCGTTTCGTGACGCCTTCGCGCGCGTGCTGGCACTGGCGGACGATCTGGCGCGCGACGGTATCGCGCTGGAGCACGTCGATCTGGGCGGCGGTTTGGGAATTCGCTACCAAGATGAAGTGCCTCCCACACCGGCGGAGTTTGTCAACGTCGTGCGGCAATCCATCGGCGCGCGTGACCTGACTATTTTGCTGGAGCCTGGCCGTTCGCTGGTGGGAAATGCAGGACTGCTGCTCACTCGAGTGGAGTATTTGAAGCCGAGTCCGGTGCGTAATTTCGCGATCATGGATGCGGCGATTAATGATTTGATCCGGCCCGCTTTGTACGAGGCGTGGCATGACATCTGGCCGGTCGAGCAACGCGCGGGGGAAAGCAAGACCTGGCAAATCGTCGGACCGGTGTGCGAGACCGGCGATTTTCTCGGCCATGATCGTGCACTCAGTTTGCACCAAGGTGATTTGCTGGCGATTCTCTCCGCCGGCGCCTACGGCATGAGCATGAGCTCCAACTACAACGCGCGCCCGCGCGCGGCCGAAGTGATGGTCGATGGCGACGAGCGCCATATCATTCGCGCGCGTGAAAAAGTCGAGCACCTGTACGCGGGCGAGTATTTGTTGCCGCAGTCGTGAGCCAAGGTGTGTCCCCTTGAGCCGCCATGAGGTGGTGTATGCGCAGTGGATTGATCATGTGCATCGCTGTGACCTTGTTGTCCTTGGGTTGCAGCAAGAGCCCGGACAAAAGCCAGAAACCAGCCGGCGCGCCGACCACACTGATCACCGTCACGCAAGCGCAGCTCCTCGACTTTGAAGAAACCGAATCCACCGTCGGGACAGTCGAGAGCACTATTGACCCGAAAATTACCGCCGAAGTGCCGGGCCGCGTCGCCAAAGTGCTCGGCCGCGCCGGGGCCGCGGTGCGCGCAGGCGAACTGCTCGCGGAGATCGATCCGGATGATCTGAGCCTCGCACGCCAATCTGCGGCAGCGGAAGCGGGACGCGTCGAAGTGCTGCTGGCCAATCAGCGCGCGATTGTTGCGCGCAATCGGCAACTGGTCGAAAAAGGTTTCATTTCGCAGAACAACCTCGACGATTCGGTGGCACAGAGCCGAGCGTTGGAGCAGCAACTGGCGGTGGCGCGCGCGCAGTTGTCGCTGGCGCAAGGCAATCTCGCCAAAGCACGCGTGGTTGCGCCGTTCGACGCCAAGATCGAGCGGCCGATTATTGCCGAAGGCGACTTCGTTCGCGTAGGCGACCCAATGTTCGAGCTGGTGTCGATGCGCTTGTTGAATGTGTACCTGCCGTTTCCGGAAAGTCTCGCTTCGCGCCTGCACGTTGGGCAAGTGGTGCGCATTCAGTCGCCCGCGGCCGGCGCCGAGTCCATCGTGTCGGTGATCGCCGAAATCAAGGCGGGCGTCACCACCACCAATCGCGCGGTCAACGCGATCGTGCGCTTGAAAGAGCAAGCCGGCTGGCGACCCGGCGCGACTGTCAATGCGACTGTGGTGGTGGCGAATCGCTCGAGTGCGGTGATGGTTCCCGAGCAGTGCGTGGTGCTGCGCCCGGCCGGCAAAGTGGTGTTCATCGTCGACGGTGCTGTTGCGCGGCAGCGAGTGGTGAGCACCGGCGCCAAGCAAAACGGGAAAATTGAAATTAGCAACGGACTCGACGCCGGTGAAACGATCGCCCTCGATGGCGCCGGTTTTCTCGCCGATCAGTCGGCGGTGACTGTCCGCGCGGCTGCTCCGGCCAAGTGACGCTTCCCGAACTATCCATCAAGCGCCACGTGCTGGCGTTCATGGTGAACGCGGTGCTGGTGCTGTTCGGGGTGATCGCGCTCGATCGCATTGGAATGGACCGGCTGCCTTACGTCGAATTACCGGTCGTCTCCGTCATCACCACTTTGAAGGGCGCCAATCCGGCAGTGGTGGATGCAAGCGTTACCAACATCATTGAAGGTGCGGTGAACAGCGTGCCGGGAATCGAGCACGTGCAGTCAACTTCGTC
>JAYUZG010000182.1:0-2312 GCA_043751985.1 Betaproteobacteria bacterium | reverse complement strand
TGAATGTTGCCTTTTCCGATGTAGCGGAATTGTGATGGATTCTTCAGCGTCACACTCTTCATCGACGGAGTCGGCAGCGCGGCCGCGGCGGCTGCAAGTTCGCCGAAGCCCAGCGATTTGCCGCTGGGAATGTGTACCACTTTGTGATTTTGCGCACGCACATCGGAATCCGACACGCCCCACTTGATCGCCGCGGCATGTTCCAGCATCTGCCGGGTGGCGGCACCACATAGGCGCATCGGCTGTACGAAGTGGCGAATACTGCGCGAACCGTCGGTGTCCTGATTGCCGTACTTCTGCTCGTCGCCGGGCGCTTGAATGATTTTCACCCGCGACCAATCCGCTTCCATTTCGTCGGCCACGACCATCGGCAGACTGGTACGGGAACCGGTTCCCATTTCAGAACGATGCGTGACGATGGTGACGGTTCCGCTCGCGTCGATCGAGACATACACGTGCGGATCCCACACCACGCCGCCGGGCATGCCGCCCGCGCCGGTGTTGTACTGATTTTCATCCGCCATCGCTTCGCGTGGAAGGAACTGCGCGGCCATGACTAATCCGCCCGCGGACACGATGCCCTTGAGCACGTTGCGGCGGCTGACGTTCTGGATCAACGCTTGATTTTCGAATTTTTCGATTTTCATCTTAGGCTCCCTTCGCCGCGGACTTGATCGCGGAAAAAATTCGCTGGTAACAACCGCAGCGGCAGATGTTTCCGGCCATGGCTTCAATGATGTCTGCGTCCGACGGGTTCTTCTTCTCGCCGAGAAGCGCGGCCGCTTGCATGATCTGGCCAGGCTGACAGTAGCCGCACTGCGGAACGTTCTCCGCACGCCAGGCTTTCTGCACCGGGTGATTGCCGTCCGCTGACAAGCCTTCGATGGTGGTGACCGAGCCGCCGCCCACTTCGCTCATGGGCGTTACGCAGGAGCGTACCGCCTTGCCGTTGACATGCACAGTACAGGCGCCACACAGCCCGGCGCCGCAACCAAATTTGGTCCCGGTCATGCCGAGCTGGTCGCGCAGATACCACATCAGCGGCATCTGCGGGTCGCCCTCGTAGGCTTTATCTTGTCGATTCACTTTCAGTTGCATTTTCATCCTCCGACTTTAAGGTTTGTTCATGATTTGCGCGGCGTCTCCGAAAAAGACCGTTGCCCCGGCACGCCAAGCTCTCCCGTTATGGCCTCTGCCCTTGCAGCAGGGGCGCGCCCCGTACCACTGGTCAGCGCAATGACTTTACTCCTTTCTGCCGACGATTGTGTGAGGCCACATGCTGCACAGCATCGCGGCTACGCAAGCATCCTCGCGCAGGCCGCTTGCCGCCCGCGAGTTTCGCGCGAAACTCAATCGGCGAACGCAACGAAGGCCAGGCGTGCGTGCGACAAAGAGTGGGTATTTCCGCTACTCTAATGGGCGCTTCGGTTGGGAGCGAAGGCGTCCAGTGCTCGAAAACTGGATGTACACCAGACTTTTCACAAAGGCGCACACAACGTGATTTCCCGTCTGCTCTACCTGGCGATTTTTGCGTGCTGCGCGGCGCTGATTGGCTTCGGGTTATATTTGCAACACCAGTTGCACTTGGAGCCGTGCCCAATGTGCATCATGCAGCGCTATGCTTTTGTGGCGCTGGGCTTGCTGGCGCTGATCGCCGTTTTGATCAACCCCGGCAAGATTTTGCGCGTGATTTTCAGCCTATTGATTATTGTCGTCGCGCTTGCGGGCGGCGGCGTGGCGGCACGCCAATCTTGGCTGCAACATTTTCCGCCCAAGGTCGCGGAGTGCGGCGCCGGCCTGGAATACATGATTCAGTCATTCCCGTTGGCCGACGCCCTGCCCAAAATTTTTCAAGGCGCTGGCGATTGCTCCAAAGTGCAATGGACTTTTATCGGACTCTCAATCCCGGAATGGGCACTGCTGTGGTTCCTCGCGTTCGTGGTCGTGGCGTGGCAAGCGGCGCGCCGTAAATAGCGCCGCTTTCGCAAAATGTAGCGGCGCGCCGCCAGTAGCGCCGCTTTCAGAGCGTGTAACGGCGCGAAGTAGAGCGCAGATCGCGCCCGCCGTGCTCAGAATTTGTAACCGACGCCGATCGACAATACCGGGTAGTACTTGAAATTCTTCAGTGACTCATCCAGCTTTGCCTGCTCAGCCGTCACGTCATCGGTGAGGCTCTGGCACTGACTGGCGTTCAGGCTCGAACCGCAGACCACGCTTAAGGTCGAGCGCGGTTTGCCCTGGAACAGAACGCCAACGTCGGCGGTTAGGGTAAAGCCCGATCCGGCGGGTGTGCCCCAACCGATTCCCAGGTA
>JAYUZG010000181.1:0-3204 GCA_043751985.1 Betaproteobacteria bacterium | reverse complement strand
CGACAAACAACGTCTGCCATTCATGCTTGCGGATCAGCTCCAACAACTCGGAATCGTCGGTCATCACCGCCACGCCGTCTTCGTCAAAGTGCGTCAGCGCGTCGCGCGCAGGCGTGCGCGCGTTGCCATGCGCCTTCAATTCGGCGAAGTGGCGCGCGTTCAGCGCCGCCTTCGCCAGCGGAAACGTGACCCACACCAAGGCATTGAACAGGTCGTGCCAATTGTGTGCGCGTAGGGTCACGTGTCCGCGCAAATACGTACCGGCCTCGTATTGCTCGCCGGACACGGCGCCGTCTTGCACGATGAATTCGATGCGCTCGCCGCGCGCATTGACCACACGCGTGGGGCTATTCTGTGCAAGCGCATTCACCAGTTCGACATTCGGCCAGCCGACAGTAGGCAGATCGCGCGCGGCCAGCCGCAGCGGGTGGAATATCGCGCCACGCTCGAAATGATCGATGTTCCAGGTCTCGATAGTTTGCATGTTTCAATCAGCGTGGAGAATTCGCGCCATACGGTAAGATGACTGCCACCCTGTATTTCGAAGTATCCCATGACTGAACAGATTGACTGCGTCGTTGCGGGCGCGGGTGTGGTGGGTCTTGCCTGCGCTCGCGCGCTGGCGCAGAGCGGGCGCGAAGTGGTCATCCTCGAAGCCGAATCCGCTTTCGGCACACACACCAGCTCGCGCAATTCAGAAGTGATTCACGCCGGCTTGTATTACCCGAAAAATTCCTTCAAGGCGCGCTTCTGCGTGGCCGGCAAAGCCCTGCTGTATCACTATTGCACCGAGCACGGCGTCGCGCACCAGCGTATCGGCAAAGTGGTGGTCGCAACCAACGCACAAGAAACCGACGCGCTCAAGAGTTATGTGCAAAAAGCAGAGACCAATGGAGTGCACGACTTGCGCTGGCTCACCCGCGACGAGTTGCGCGAACTGGAGCCGGCGGTCGAATGCAGCGCAGGATTTTTCTCGCCGTCTACCGGCATCATCGACAGTCACGCGCTAATGCTCGCATTGTTGGGCGATGCCGAGCAGGCCGGCGCGGCGCTCGCCCTGAAGAGTCCGCTGCTGTCCGGCCGCGTCATGGAAAACGGTATCGAGATCGTGGTCGGCGGCAGCGACGCGATAACGCTGCGCGCGAATTTGCTGATCAACTGCGCCGGACTGGTCGCGCCGCAGCTTGCGCGCTCGATCAGCGGCATACCTGCCGCGACGATTCCGCCGCAGCATTTTGCCAAGGCGCATTACTACACTTTGATCGGCAAATCGCCGTTTCGCCATCTGGTCTATCCGGTGGCGAGCAGCGCCCACCTTGGCGTTCACGTCACGCTGGATCTCGGCGGCCAAGCGCGCTTCGGACCGGACATTACCTGGATCCGCAACATCGACTATCAGTTCGATGAGGCGCGCGAACCGCTGTTCTACGAGGCGATCCGCAAATACTTTCCGGGTTTAAGAGACGGCGCACTAAGCCCCGGCTACACCGGTATTCGACCCAAGATCAGCGCCGAAGGAGAGCCTTCAGCCGACTTCATGATCGCCGGGCCGCGCGATCATGGCGTGAGAGGTCTGGTAAATCTGTTTGGGATTGAGTCCCCCGGCCTGACTGCCTCACTCGCAATTGCTGACTATGTGCGAGAGCTAGTTGACTCCTGAAGCGACGCACTCTTGCACTTGAACGCCATGCAATTTGACGTGATCGTCGTCGGTGCCGGCGCCGCGGGGATGATGTGCGCGATCGAAGCGGGCAAGCGCGGCCGCAAAGTGTTGCTGCTCGATCATTCACGAACCGCAGGCGAGAAGATTCGCATCTCCGGCGGTGGCCGCTGTAATTTCACCAACCTGCATACACGGCCAGACAATTTCTTGTCGAACAATCCGCACTTCTGCCGCTCCGCGCTGGCGCGTTACACGCCGCGTGACTTCATTGCAATGGTGGACAGTCATGGCATCGCATGGCACGAAAAGAAGCTCGGCCAGTTATTCTGCGATGCATCGAGCGAGCAGATCATTCGCATGCTGGAAAATGAATGCGGTGACGCCGGCGTACAGAGCTGTCTGCCTACTACAATTTCCAACGTCAGCCGGCAAGACCGTGCGTTCATACTCGCCTCCGATCGCGGCGAGTTTACTGCGCATGCACTGGTGATCGCGTCAGGTGGACTGTCGATTCCCAAAGTCGGTGCGTCTCCGTTTGGCTATCAGATTGCCGAGCAATTCGGCCTCAGTGTCACGCCGTTGCGCCCCGCGCTGGTCGGTCTTACTTTTGCACCGGATACGCTCAAGCAGTTCGCCGAATTGAGCGGGATCTCCATCGACGCCGGCGTTGCTTGTGGCGGCGCGCAATTTCGTGAAAACATTCTAATTACGCATCGCGGCCTGTCGGGACCGTCGATTCTGCAAATTTCATCCTACTGGCAACACGGCATGCAACTCTCAATCGACCTGCTCCCAGACCAGAATGCCGGACATATTCTGGACGCGCACAAGGCGTCCGATCGTTTGCTCGCCAATGTATTGGCAGAGTTTCTGCCACAGCGCTTCGCACTGCGTTGGGTCGATACCAATTTTGAGAACAAACCTCTTAAACAATTCTCCGAAGCGGGGCGGCGCTCAGTTGCTGCCTTGTTGCACGATTGGCGCGTACAGCCCAGTGGGGCCGTCGGCTACAGAAAAGCGGAAGTCACCCTGGGCGGCGTAGACACACGGCAGCTTTCATCCAAGACTATGGAAGCGGTCGCCGTGCCCGGCTTGTATTTCATCGGCGAAGTGGTCGATGTGACCGGCCACCTCGGCGGCTTCAACTTTCAATGGGCATGGGCCAGCGGTTTTGCAGCCGGCCAGCACGTCTGACGCCAGAATTCCGGTGCGATCACCACGCCAAGCAATGATATCTTGCGTATGCCACACGCAACTCGGCACAATGAGTGCCGTGTGGTCTACAACCTAAACCACTTCCCAGTATTCGATGCGAGTGGATGACCCTAACGCAGTCATGCGTGATGCGCGCGCAACTTTGTCCAGAGTATTTTTTTAGAGGAACAAATATGAGCATGATGAGCGAGTTCAAAGAGTTTGCAGTCAAAGGTAACGTTATGGGCCTTGCAGTGGGTGTGATCATTGGTGGCGCCTTCGGCAAGATCGTGGATTCCATCGTCAATGACCTGATCATGCCGATCGCCGGCAAGATAACGGGTGGT
>JAYUZG010000180.1:0-10880 GCA_043751985.1 Betaproteobacteria bacterium | reverse complement strand
CCGGCGATGTCACCGCGCCCACCTATGCTGAGCGCTATGCCGCAAAATCGCGCGCAACTATATCTGGTGGGCGGGTGTGACAACCGGATAAGCACGGATCGGTCTAGTGATTCCAGATCAACGATGCTAGGATGCAGCGCATTCAATCTACGGAGAATTCGTGGCCTATTCACCACTTCCCGATGCGCCGGATCAGACGCGTCAACGTACGGTTCGACGGCTGGTGATTGTGTTGATCCTGATCGCGGTTGCCATTGTCGCGCTGGCATTGCTCGATCGCACGTCGAAGAAAACAGTCCCGGTGCCAGAACCCGTGGCCAAGATCGCGCAGCCTTCCCCGATTGCATCGCCCCCCGCTCCCAGCACGGTGACGCCCCCTTCGCAAACTGACGCGGTTACGCCTCCGCCCGCGACGAATGCGCCGGTTGAACCCGCGCCGAAGGAACCCCCACCCCCGCCGGCGGTGCTGAATAACGAGACGCTCCCTGCGTCCGCCAAGCAGGTGGACACGCGGCGAAAACCGGAAGCTGTCGTCGCGGAAGACACTCGCCCCGCCGTAACGGCGGAACCCTCGTCTATGGAAAAGCTCGGTAGTGCGACCACGCCATTGCAAAAACAAGAAAGCACGCAGGCAGCACGATCTTTTGTGCTTCAGCTCGGCGTCTTCAGCGCGCCTGAAAATGCGCAAGCGCTGCAAGACCGGCTGGCGAAAGCCGGCATTCAGAGCTACACCGAAACTCGAGTCCAGGTCGGTCCCTTCAAAGACCGCGCGGAGGCAGACAAAGCAAAGGCGACGCTGAAGGGTCTGGGAATGAAATCGGTCATCGTGCCGCAGAATTGAACACGCTGACCCGTGCGTAGATGGTCGGGAAGCTCAGCTGACTTGAGGCGGGCTATAAGTTGTTCTGTTCGTCCTCGGTCTCGATCCACGTCAATTCGATCCCATCTTGTTCGGCGCTTGCCTGTTCGCTCGCGGCATAGCCCAGTGCAGGCACCCATAGCACATCCTTATCCGAAAACAACAACGGCATCCGTGCCCGCTCCCACGGAGGCACCGCCGCCGTCTGATACAAGTGCGTCAGAGTCTTGCGCGGCTGCCGCGGATGCAACTGCAATTTCTCCCCGCCGCCTCGATTGGCAAAATGCAGCAGTTTCTCCAGCGCACGTGCGCGCAAGCCGCGACCTTTGGTGCGCGTGACGTGTATCCACCCTTGCGCATAGGGTAGCTGCACTGGATTTTCCCCGTTCCATTGCAAGCTCCAGGGTTGCGGCTCTGCCCGCGTCCTGGTAAAGAACAAATCGCCTCGATAGACCTGCCCAGTTAAGCGGCCCAACTCCACCCGCACCTTGCCGTCGCGCCGCGCGCCGCACGCCTGGCGCAACAGTTCGCGCAAGCGATCGCGCGCAGGCATTGCCACATCGCGCGCCTGCAACGCAGTGCGCAGCGCATTCATCGCGCGCGTTTCGGAAAGCTCTCGCAGGCCCGCCACTGCAATGCCACGGCCACGCGTTAGGTTCAACAGATCTTGCCGGCCCAAGGTACCCGCCACCTCATCCAGGTCTTGCATGTTCTTAGCGCTGCGCGCGAGGTTCTCGCGATAGCCGGGGAAGCGTTGCGCCAATATAGGCAGCACGCGCGCGCGCAGAAAATTCCGATCGAAGCGCAGGTCCTGATTGCTCTCGTCGTCGATCCACTGCAACGCGCCGGCCTCAGCATAGCTTTGGATTTTGGTCCGGCTAATATCAAGCAAAGGACGCAACACGTGAATCTTGCCTGCATGCATTCTCGACGGCGCCATCGACGCCAGGCCTTTTGGGCCCGCCCCACGCAGAAGTTGCAGCAGCAAAGTTTCACCTTGGTCATCGAGGTGATGCGCGAGCACGAGGTAATCTGTATCCAGTTGTGAAAACGCTGCAAAGCGCGCCTCGCGCGCCTGCGCTTCGATGCTCGCACCGCGCGTGCGTCGAACTTGTACTTTGAGCACATCGATTGGAATCGCGCGCGCGCGCGCCTGCTCCGCGCAAAAGCGCGCCCAGTGGTCGGCATTGGGACTGAGCCCGTGATTCACGTGCACCGCGCCGAGTTGCAGCGGAATCGTCTCGCGCAGGCGCGACAGACAGTCCAGCAGCACCATGGAATCAAGCCCGCCGGAGAATCCCACCGTCATGCGTTTGCCCGCGGCGTTCTGCGCGGTAAGAAAGCGCCGTAAGCGCACGAGAATGTCCGCGGCGCGAGCTGCCGGCTTCATGGAATTCTCAATCCGCCCGTTGCCGGTCTATCGCCAGCTCGCTCAGTGCGGACTGGTTTCCTTGTAGCGGCCGTAAGCCATCAAGCGTTCAAAGCGAGCCTCGATCAGTTGATCGATCGATTTTGCTTGCAGTTGATCAAGCGAATCTTGCAAGGTCTTTTGCAAATTCTGCATGACCACCGACGGCTCACGATGCGCACCTCCCAAAGGTTCATTGACGATTCGGTCAATCAATCCAAGTGTCTTCAGCCGTGACGCGGTAATACCAAGCGTCTCAGCCGCATCGGATGCCTTGTCCGCGCTTTTCCACAAAATCGACGCGCAGCCCTCGGGCGAGATCACCGAGTAAATCGCGTACTGCAGCATGAGCGTCGCGTCGCCCACCGCGATCGCCAGCGCGCCGCCCGAGCCGCCCTCACCGATCACGCTACAAATAATCGGCACGCGCAACTCCGCCATCACGAACAAGTTGCGGCCGATTGCCTCGGACTGACCACGTTCTTCAGCGCCGACTCCCGGATAAGCGCCTGGAGTATCAATAAAGGTGAGTACCGGTAGGTTAAATTTCTCGGCCAACCTCATCAAGCGCAAAGCCTTGCGATAACCCTCTGGCTTTGGCATTCCGAAATTTCGAAAAATCTTCTCCTTGGTATCGCGGCCTTTTTGATGCCCAATCGCCATCACGGTTTGCGCGCCGAAACGTCCGATCCCACCGACAATCGCCGGATCTTCCGCGTACACACGGTCGCCGTGCAGCTCTTCAAAATCGGTGAACAAACCCTGGAAGTAATCCAGCGAATACGGGCGTTGAGGATGACGGGCCACTTGGGAAATCTGCCACGCATTGAGTTTGCCGTAAATGTCTTTCGCCAATTGCGCGCTCTTTTTTTGCAAGCGGCCGATCTCTTCCGAGATGTCAACCGCCGAATCGTCCTGCACGAAGCGCAATTCTTCGATCTTGGCTTCGAGTTCTGCGATCGGTTGCTCAAAGTCAAGAAAAGTGGTTTTCATGACGCAACGACCGTGGTGAAGCGGCGACTTGACGTCACTTTCCGTACTGCGCCGATAAGTAATCGACGATGACTTTCGCGTCGTCTTCCGTGATCGGCGCGCCCATCGCCTTGATCATTTTGTTCACCGAGGCTTCCCAGCCTTTTCGGTCAAGAAACGGAGAGTTCATTTGAATATAGTCCAGGCTATGACACATGACACAGTTCGCCTCGAGCAGATTTTTCCCCGCGCCCTCGTGCAACTGAACTGAAGATTCATCCGCACGCACGCAAGAAAATACAATCAGACCAAACACCGCGATCCCGTAACGCATATCAACTCACCTGCAAACGTAAGCGCTGCACCACGTTGTTGTGGTAGCCGGCGGGATTGAACAACAACTCTTGAGTCTGTGTGGCGCCCAGCTTGTTGATGGCACGAGCGAGCACGACCAGCGGTCCCGAATTATCCGGAACCAAGCCGTACGACCACTGACGCCAAGAAAAACGCCCGAGATCCGCACCCAGCTTCGCGGCACGCCAAGTCTGCCCCGCGTCCTGCGAAACTTCCACCATGGTTATGCCATACCCGCCATCCCAGGCAATCCCCTCCGCTTCGACCGGTTGCCCGCGCGCAACGCGCGCACCGTCCAGCGGATTCACAATCAGCGAGTTCACTACCATCTCGGTAATCGGTGTATTGACCTCGGACTCTTGTGACACGAAGCGATCAACGATGGGAAATTTCCCCTTGGGAATACGGTAGCCGGGATTCATCCAGAAACTTTTCAGCGGCTGACTGAGTAACTGAACGGAAGTCACGTGCTTCATCCAATAAGTCGCAGTCCAACCGGGAACCACGATGCGCGCCGGAAAGCCGTTCCAATGCGGCAATGGCTGCCCGTTCATCTCGAATGCAACGAGCGTGTTCTCGTCCAACGCTTTCCACACCGGAATACTCTTGATGAAATCCGGTGTCTTGTCGAAGATGCCCGAATCGGCACCATCGAATGAGACCTCGAGCGCGTCTTTCTTTACGCCAATCGAGGTCAGCACATCGCGCAAACGTACGCCTTTCCAGCGCGCATTGCCCATCGCGCCGTGACCCCACTGCACCCCCGCAACGTGGGGCTGCGACAAGCCGCGCCGATTACCGGAACACAGGCACAAGGCGGCGAGCTCGACTTGCTCGAAATTTTTCTTCAAATCATCCAGCGACAACTCGACGGCACGTTCGGCCGCGTCGCCCGACACCTTGAGCGTCCACTCGCGCGCGTCGACTGACGGAATGCGCCCGACGTGGTAACGCACGAAGAAAGCCTCATTGGGTGTGTAAGCCTCGCGGAAATACGACAGCGGCGTTTCGTAGTTGGGAGGGCGGAAAGTTTTCTTGATGAGGGGAACCTTGCCGGGCAATGCATCCAGCGCGGCGGACTCCAGCGCGCCCGCGGGCAAGTCCGGCGGCCCCAGTTCACCCGCGGCCCTAACCCAGGCGGGCGCCAGCAGCGCGCCGCCGGTGAGAGCCAGCGAACTCGATGAGCGCTTCAAAAAATCTCTTCTTGAATTCATGGTTCTCATCAGAACATCACCCCGGTCTTACCGCGCGGATCGCTTTCCGCGTGAATCAAACCGGTGACGCGATCAATAAACACCAGTTGCATATTACCCCACTTGCGCTTTCCCTCTTGCACCACGTGACCTTTCGCGCGCAGCGCTTCCTGCCATTCTTGATTAAAACTGCCCGGCTCAATTTCGATGCGATCGGGCAAATACGCATGATGAAATCGTGGGAGCGCCACGATGCGTTGCAAATCGAGTTGCGGCTGGTCCACGTAGTCCAGAATGCCTAGCAACACCATGCTGATGATGCGTCCTCCGCCCGGCGTGCCGAGCACCAGAACGCCGCGTGCATCTTCAACAAAAGTCGGCGACATGCTCGACAGGGGCCGCTTGCCCGGCTCGATACCATTCACCGCGGCGCCGCTTAAGCTGCGGCTATTCCCTGCCAATGCAGAAAAAGAAAAATCCGCCAGATGATTATTCAGCAACACCCCCGTGTCACCCGCGACAAAACCTGAGCCAAACGGCGAGTTGACGGACAGCGTGGCCGCCACTCGGTTACCGAATTTGTCGGCAACCGAAAAATGCGTTGTATGCTGACCTTCGTTCACCAGCGCATCCAGTAAATCGCTGCGGCTGGCATGATCGCGATCGATTCCACTGGCACGCGCGTCCGCGTATTCCCGTGCCACGAGGCGTTGCACGGGAACATCAACGAACGCCGGGTCGCCCATATAGCGCGCACGATCCTGAAAACCACGGCGCAACGCTTCGGCGGTCAGATGCGCACGCTCGACCTCAGACAAGGCGCCCATCGCAAAGCGCTCCAGGATTTGCAGCGCCTGCGCCAGTACCACCCCCCCGGACGAAGGCAGTGGCGCAGTCGTGATGCGCGCACCCCGATAAGCGAAGCGAAATGGCTCTCGCTCCACCACTCGATAACGCTGTAAATCTTCCAGTTCCCAGACTCCTCCGGCCGCGCGCACGGCTTGCACCAGACGCCGCGCCACATCGCCTCGATAAAATGCCTCTGCTCCACCCTCACTCAGCGCGCGCAGCGTCTGCGCCAGGTCTGACTGGCGCAAGACAAAGCCGGGCGCCGGGGCTTTACCCTGATCGAGAAAACGCGCCGCGCTATCGGGAAACTTCTTGAACAGTTCCTCGCGAAAAGCAGCGGCGGAAGCGTAACGTCCGTCGGACGCAAACCCGCTCTGCGCGAGGTGAATCGCCGGAGCAAGTAACGCAGACAGCGGCTTCGATCCATAGTGCTTGGCGATCCACGCGAATGCGGCTGGTTCCCCCGGAATTCCGGCGGAACTGACACCTTCAGAAATCATCCCCGCGCGCGGCTGGCCTTTTTCGTCGAGATACGGTTCTCGCTGCGCCTTGCGCGGCGCCGTTTCGCGCGCATCAATAAAAACTTCTCGGCCGTCGCTTGCCCGATGCAACAGAAAAAATCCGCCGCCGCCTAATCCCGACGCGTACGGCTCGACCACCGCGAGCACGGTACCCACGGTGACCGCGGCATCGAAGGCGGTTCCACCTTGAGCGAGTACCTCACAGCCGGCCTCGGTGGCAAGCGGGTGCGCGGAGGCGATACCGCAGGCCTGCGCGAGACAGGTAAAGCCAGCGAATGCGATCGCTCCGGTCAGTCGCAGACAAATGCGTGCCACCACGGAATACCGACGGCCTATGACGTCAAAAATTTTCATCCGCGTTGATCTGTTCGAAACCATAAATTGCGTTAAGCGCGCACCGAATCTATCTTCACCCGAAACCACGCCGCGTATAAAGCGGGCAGGAACAGCAAAGTGAGCACGGTCGCGACCAGTAAGCCGCCCATGATCGCCACCGCCATCGGCCCCCAGAAATTGCTCTGCGTCAGCGGAATCATCGCCAGAATCGCCGCTGCGGCAGTCAAGGTAATCGGCCGGAACCGGCGCACGGTAGATTCAATGATGGCCTCCCATAGGGGATGGCCGACTGCCACATCTTGATCGATCTGATCGACCAAGATGATCGAATTGCGCATGATCATGCCCATCAAGGCGATCACGCCCAGCATCGCAACGAATCCAAATGGCACATTCCCCACCAGGAGAAACAGCGTCACGCCAACGATTCCCAATGGCGCGGTCAACAGGACCAGGATGGTTTTGGACATACTTTGCAAGTGGATCATCAGCAAGGTCACAACCGTGAACAACATGATCGGTATCACCGCGTTCACCGACGCCTGGCCGCGCGCGCTTTCTTCGATCGCGCCGCCGACGTCAATGTGATAACCGGCTTCCAACTTGGCGCGAATCGGCGCGAGCAGCGGGTCGATTTGCATCGATACGACCGGCGCCTGCACGTCGTTACGAATGTCGCCTTGCACGGTGATAGTCGGGGTTCGATCACGCCGCCAGATCAAGCCTTCCTCGAAATCGTAGGTGAGCGTGGCGATCTGCGACAGCGGGATCCACTTGCCGCTCTGCGTAGGAACATTCACGTCACGCAGATCGGCCAATGACAGACGCTCCTTCGGCTCCGCGCGCGCCAAGACTTCGATCAGCTTATCGCGCTCGCGAAACTGCGTAATGCTGTAGCCGGTCAGAATCGAACTCAGAATATTCGACAAGCCTTCGGAGGTCACACCGATCACCCGCGCCTTGCTCTGATCGATTTCCAGCCGCACCACTTTGGACAGCTCATTCCAGTTCAAGTGCACGTGATGCGTATTCGGATTGGCACGCATCACTGCGGCGACTTCCTCTGCGGCGCGCCGTACCGCCGCGTAATCCGCACCACTCACCCGGAACTGCACCGGATAAGCCACCGGCGGTCCGTTCTGCAGCGGATTCACGCGGCCTCGCACCAGCGGAAATTGCTCATCGATGACGCTCATCAGTTTCACGGCAACCGCATCACGGACTTTGTTTTCCTTGGTGAGCACCACGAATTCGACCAGATTGCTGTTGAATAACTGCTGATCCAGCGGCAGATAAAAGCGCGGACTGCCACCACCGACGTAAGAGACAAAGCTCTCGATGTTAGAGTCCGCCGCAAGAATTTTCTCGAACCGCTTGGCTTCCGCCGCGGTGGCGCTGATCGACGCGCCGTTCGGCAGCCACAAGTCCACCACCAATTCTGGGCGATTGGCCGACGGAAAGAACTGTTGCTGCACCAGGCCGAACGCCGCCAGCGACAGCAGAAAAATCAGCAGTGTGATCAGCACAACGGTCTTGCGCCAGGTGACGCACCACGTGACCAGCGCGCGGAAACGGCGAAAAAACGGCCGCTGATATACGTCATGATCGTGGCCATTGCGTTTGCTGTAATCGGGTAGCAGCTTGTAACCGATATACGGGGTGAACAACACCGCCACTACCCACGAAATCATCAAAGACAAGCCGACTACGGCGAAGATGGAGAAGGTGTACTCCCCCGCGGCCGACTTGGCCAGCCCTACCGGCAAGAACCCAGCGGCGGTCACCAGCGTGCCGGTCAGCATGGAATACGCGGTTGAGGTGTAGGCGAATCCCGCGGCGTGCAGGCGATCCCAGCCCTGCTCCATTTTGATCGCCATCATTTCCACCGCGATGATGGCGTCGTCTACCAGGAGACCCAGTCCGATAATCAACGCGCCGAGCGAGATGCGCTGCAAGTCGATGCCGGCGATCCACATGCAAAGAAACGTTACCGCGAGCACCAAGGGCACACACAGCGCGACCACAATCCCGGTGCGCAAACCCAGGCTGGCAAAGCTCACGGCCAGCACGATGATGACGGCTTCGGCCAAGGTTTTCATGAACTCGTTAACCGAGCGCGAGACCACCTTGGGCTGGTCCGCCACTTGATGCATTTCGATTCCGGCCGGCAAGTTTGCTTTGATACGTGCCACGGTTGCGTCAAGGCCGTGGCCCAATTCGATGATGTCGCCGCCTTTTCTCATGGACAGCGCGACACCGATCGCGTCCTGCTCCTTGAAACGAAAACGCAATTCGGGCGGATCGATGTAACCGCGATAGATTTTGGCAATGTCACCCAGCCGGAACAGTCGTCCCGCGACCGAGATTCCAATTTCGCGGATGCTCTCAACCGACTTGAAGTCGCCCGAGACGCGCACAAAAATCTTGTCCGCGCTGGTCTCGAAGTTTCCCGCCGAGACCATGTTGTTCTGCGCCTGCAACACCGTGACAATTTGCAGCGGATCCAGGCCGAGGGTCGCCAGCTTACGGTGCGATAGCTCGATGTAGACCTTCTCGTCCTGGTCTCCTAGGAGCTCAATCTTCGCAACGTCCGGTACCTTGAGCAACTCTTTACGCGCGCTCTCGACGTGATCGCGCATCTCGGCAAAGGTGTAACCGTCCGCAGTGAAGGCGTAAATGGTTCCAAAGGTATCGCCGAACTCATCATTCACGAACGGGCCCTGCACCCCCGCCGGCAAGGTATGGCGGATATCCAACAGCTTCTTGCGCACCTGGTACCAGGCGTTGGGGACTTCCTTGGGCGGCGTGAAATCCTTAAGGATGACAAAGATCAGCGACTCACCGGGTTTCGAGTAACTCTGCGAGTAATCAAACCACGGCGTCTCCTGAATTTTCTTCTCGATGCGTTCGGTCACCAATTGCTCAACCTCGCGCGCGCTCGCACCCGGCCACAGCGTGCGCACCACCATCACTTTGAAGGTGAATTCCGGATCCTCTGCCTGACCCAGCTTCAAGTAGGAAAACGCCCCCGCCAGCGCTAGACCTACGATGAGATAAAGAATAAACGACTGATGGGCGATAGCCCACTCAGATAAATTGAATGTCCCACTCGGCTGGCTTGCTTTGGGCGGCGTGTCGGGCGCTCGCTCGCTCACTGACCGGCGGCCTCGATTTGCGGTCGCACTTTCTGTCCGGTGACCAGCTTGTGTACGCCCTTGGTGACGACCAGTTCACCTGCGATCAGCCCGCTCATTACAGTGAGCCCATCCTGGCGGTATTCACCGACCGTGACCGCGCGCAGCGCGACTTGGCCGGTCTGGGGGTTGACCACCCATACGGCTGGATTGGAACCTTGCTGAAACAGCGCCGTGAGCGGCAGTTGCACCACCTCTTGCGGCAAGTCCTGCCGCAGAAAAACATTCGCGGTCATCCCCAACTGAATCGACGCATCGCGATCGCCCAGCGACACCTTGACCGCGTAGGTGCGCGTACCTGCGTCGGCCGACGGCGCGATCTCGCGTATCTGGCCAGAATACATTTTGTCCGGCTTGGCCCACAGCGAAATGCTGACCTTCTTCGCGACGCGAATTTCTTCCAGTCGATTCTCGGGGACGCTGATCACCACTTCCTTTTCGTCGGTGCGCGCGAGCTTCACCACCGGCTGCCCCGCCGCGAGAACCTGCCCCACTTCCGCCAGCACGGCGGTGACCACGCCCTCGTGGTGCGCGCGCAAAGTCGTGTACTCGGATTGATTCTCGCTCACCCCCAGTTGGGCTTGTGCTTGTCCCAGACGTGCTTTCGCCACATCCAACAAGCTCTGGCGACGCTCGATCTCCGCCGCGCTGACAAATTTCTTTTCATACAACTCGCGGTAACGCTGTAGATCCGCTTTGGCTTGAACAAAATCGGCTTGCGCCGCAGCCAACTGTGACCGCGTGGTGTCAGTCGCAAGTCTCGCGTCCGCCGCGTCAAGCCGGGCGATCACTTCACCTTGCTTCACCTTGCTGCCCACCTCCACCTGGCGAGAGATAACTTTCCCCGGAACACGAAATCCCAGCAAGGTCTCGTAGCGCGCACGCACGTCGCCGGAGTAAGTGGCGAGAGCCGAGTAGTTTCCCGGTGTGATCTTCAGCACCGGTACCGCGCGTATTGCCTCTGGCTTCGGCTCGGCCTTGTCACAACCCGACAACGCCAAGAGCGCGGATGCGATTGCAGCGCCGGCCGCCATTGGCGCGCGCCATCGAAGGTTTCGCCGTCCGTGTTTCATAGGGTCTTCCGCAACCTCTCATTCCCTACGCAACATCGAATTCACATTAGTGAGATCGGTATCGGTGAGTTTGCCCACCGCGGCCTTGAGCTTGAGTTGATTGAGGATACTGTTGTAGCGC
>JAYUZG010000179.1:0-8694 GCA_043751985.1 Betaproteobacteria bacterium | reverse complement strand
GAGAATCTGGCAGCGATTGATGTCCTCGATGGTCAGGCCGCTGCGCTCAGGTCCGAACACGATAGCGACTTCGCCTTGGGTGACGTCGTTGATCGTCTGCGCCGCCGCTTCGCGGCAAGTCAGCACTTTATGCGTCAGATCGCGATGGCGGCCGGTGGCAGCGATTGCGCGAATCGTGCCTGCCAGCGCCTGATCCAGAGACTCGCATACGACGGCCCGTTCCAGCACATCTTGCGCGCCCGAGGCCAAAGCTTCTGCTTCCGCGTGCGGAAAAAGTTTTGGCTGCACCAGATACAGCCGCGTGAGACCCATGGTCTTCATCGCACGCGCGGTCGCGCCGATATTGCCCGGATGACTGGTGTGCGACAAGACGACGCGAATCCGCGCCAGTGCGTTAAGTGATTTCAACGGAATGAACTAAAATAGAAGCTAAGCTTTACTCAAGCGCTCTTTGACAGGTCTCACTTCCATGCATCCGATGCTCAACGTCGCGGTCAAAGCCGCGCGCCTCGCCGGCAAAATCATCACTCGCGCAGCCGACAATCTCGACGTGCTGACGGTGCGGCACAAGAGTCTCAACGATTTGGTCTCCGAAGTCGATCGCGCCGCGGAAGACGTGATCATCGAGACCATAAAGAAAACCTATCCCGACCATTCGATTCTAGCAGAGGAGTCCGGGGCCAGCGGTACCTCGGAGTATCAGTGGATCATCGATCCGCTCGACGGCACCACCAATTTTCTGCACGGCTTTCCGCAATACGCGGTGTCGATTGGCATGCTGCTCAAAGGCGTTCCGACGCACGGCGTCATCTACGACCCTACTCGCAACGACTTGTATACCGCCTCACGTGGTACCGGCGCATTCCTCAACGATCGCCGCCTGCGAGTCTCCAAACGCGACAAGTTGATCGACGGTCTGATCAGCACCGGTTTCCCATTCCGCATGTTCGATTACGTCGATGCTTACTCCGCGATGCTCAAAGACATGATGCAGAAATGCGCCGGCGTGCGCCGCCCCGGTGCCGCTTCGCTTGACCTCGCCGCAGTAGCAGCCGGACGCTTCGACGGTTTCTGGGAAGTCGGCCTCGCGCCCTGGGACATGGCCGCCGGCGTGCTGATGATCACCGAAGCCGGTGGACTGGTAGGCGACTTCGAAGGCAACGAAACATTCATGGAACGCGGACAGATCGTCGCCGCCAACCCAAAAATTTTCTCCCAGATCGTTCAACTCTTACAACCGCATTTGACGCGCGCATTGATTGCAAGGATCGAGGAACAATCAAGCACCGCATAGTAGATTGGGTGAGGTACTCAAGTCGGATTAGCTCGTCGAGCGTAATCCGACAATTTTTTATCACTTGAATAGATAGCGGCCTAGGTCACACCAATCTCATTCCCGCTTCATTTGCGCGCTTCAGCGCATCGCTCACTCAAGCCAAACTTCGTACCGATTGTAAAACCGTCATCAGCAGAACAAAATTCCGGCAATATCACGCATCAACAATTAGCGCAGAAGGTTGCTCATGAGTACGTTACATCAGATTTTCCGAGAGTGCAGCTTCTTTGTCCTGTTTGCGGCGCCGTATATCACGCATGGGTTCGACGTCAAGCAATGCGTGAAAATCAAAGTGAGTGCGAATGGAGATGCGCAAGTCGCGAACCTGTGCAGCGAGCGGATCAACGTCAGCTACTGCGGTGACAACTTCAACAGCACCAAGCCTTGTTCGAGCAAATCGATTAGCGTCACCGCGATTGAGCCGGGCAGTGCCGATACCACGGTGGACTACGCAAACATTGGTGCGGGGCCCATATATTGGGCGGTCTGTATGTATCCCGAAGCAGCGGTCGAGTGGAAGCCAGGTCCTGACAGTAGCTATGCCTGCCGCAAGACTTGTGTGATGTGTTGAAGCAGAATTAGCGCGTCTTGTTTTTCAAATTACACGGAGATAAGCATGGCCAATGCATTTGATCCACTCTGGATGTTTCGATTGCCACTTTCAGGTGACGTGAATCAACGCATCACGGCGCCCTGGTTTTCACCTTCGGTCTCTGTCAATTACGCCGGCGATCCTGTCATTGAAGACCGAGTCGTTACAGAAGTTGCAAGTTACGGCAAGCAGATTGGCTGGCTGACCGAAATCACCCTCGCTCTGGCGAAGAACCAGCAGCCTCCCCCGGAAACTTTGCGTCGTCTCGAAAAGGCGTCTCAAGACATCGACGCGATTAAGAAAGATGTTCAGCGTTCCGCCTTCGACACGGCCAGCACAGCACTTGATCGGCTCCAGCAAGATGATCCGGAAGGCTATGCGAGGCTCATGAGGCGACGGCAGGGTTGATCGTCTCCGCTCGGCAAACAAAGGACGGCAGAATAAATTGCAGATCGGACAATGCAGTTAGGATTCTCTTCCGAGTTGCCGTGTATGAAACTGACAATGCCATGTTAACCGTACAACAAAAATTGAAAATAAAGCACCCCGCAGCAAGCTGCGGGGTATTAACTTCGCACCTCAAACCGTTGGCTTCGCCAGCCAACGCCCCGAGGGGCGGAGAATTGGACTCGAAGAGATTAAAGGCTTCCCTGCATTTTCGGGAGCACCGCTTGCCCGACTCACCAGCGTAAGCGTGAAAAAGTATGACGTGCCGGAGACGAGGCTGTTGTGGCAACCGGACATTGAATAAGTTTGCGCTGTGAAGGTCTTGCGTGGGCGCGCTGCGCTTTGCCCACTCGGACTGCTCCATCCGCAAAGCCGACCGTTTTGGCCGCGAAAGGAGAGTCCGTTTTGGCGCGGTGCTAAGTTCACTCGTGAAACTGCGGAAAACGCCGCCGCCCACGCCAGAAACTCAAGTCGTGATTCGGCCATAGTTGCGCTTGCTCTTGTTGCGCGATGCGCTTGAGCTTGCGGATGCTCTCAATCGCCATGGTATCTTGCTCGCGCCAGCACAAGCCCGGGGCGACTTCGTCGTTCAGGTTTTCCATCAAATCGGCGGCGTCACCGCAGAGAATGACGGGTGGGCCTTTGGGTAGTTCGATGAAGAGCGACATGTGTCCTGCGGTATGGCCGGGGCTGCTGATGGCGCGAACACCGGGTGCGATTGCGTATTCACCTTGCATTACTTTCCAGTGGTAGTCGCCGGTGAAGTCGCTTGGAAAATAGCCCACATCCTCGCATTTGCGCGCGGACTCCAGTTCTGCTCTTTGCACATGGATCTCGCAGCCCGCCACATCGCACAACCCGCCTGCGTGATCGAAATGAAGATGACCGAGAAACACGGCGTCGATGTCGCTTACGGAGAGGCCAAGCCTTGCAAACCACGCGGGCAGGCGTTGATCCTCGCGCATAACAGGCGCGCCAAACGCGAAGACGGCAGGGTCGTACCAACGCGCGCGCTGCACCGGGTCGGCAATTTTCTGGTAGTCGCAGCCTACGTCGTAAAGAATGCGACCCTGGTTGGTCTCGATCAGGTACGCAAGGATCGGCGCTTCAATCAGGGTGCCCGCGCCGCGGTCGCGCGTGGACAGAGTCTTGCCGTAACGATGCGTCGCGGTGAGCAAGGGCCATAAACGCCGCACGGCAGTCATGCGGCAATGCTGGCAATCAGGGCGACGATCACTTCGTGCGAAGATTCGACGTCGCCAAAAATTCCGCCCTCGACTCCGATCATCGCCAATGCCGCGCGGTGCAAGTCAGGGTTGCCGGACGCGCAGGCGTCGCTCACCGTGACACAGCGATAGCCGCGATCAATCGCATCACGCAGCGTTGAACTTACGCAGACCTCAGTGGTGACGCCGGTCACAATCAAAGTGTCGATCTGCCGCGCGGCAAGAATTTGCTGCAAGCCGGTGCGGGCACACGCGCTGTACCCCGGCTTGTCGATCACCGTCTCGGATGCGAGTGGCCGCAATTCGTCGATGAAGTCATGACCGTATTCCCCGCGTACGAGAAAACGTCCCAGCGGGCCGGTCGCTCCTATCGGCGCGCCCGCACGACGACTTCGCTCAAGTTTGTACGGGGCACAGTCGGACAAGTCCGCCGCGTGGCCTTCGCGGGTATGAATAATCAGAACACCTGACTCACGCGCCGCGGCGAGCACTTGCCCAAGCGGAATGATCGCAGCGCGCAACAGCGCTAAATCGAGCCCGGCTTTGGCCGCGTAGCCATCGGGCAGAAGAAAATCGCGCTGCATGTCGATCACCAGCAGCGCAGTAGACGAGGCACGGAACATGGTAGCCGTTCAAGTAAAGATCAACCGAATTCCTTGCGCACCGCCGAGGCAATGAGCGTGCGCAGCTCGTTGGCCATGACTACGCCTTTTTCCACCGTAGCTCCCTGCGCCGAAGACAGAACGCCGGAAGGTGGAACCCATTCGGTGCGAGTTGGATAAATATCGTAAGGAGGAAACGCCGCAGGCGGATCACGCGGAAGCAGATCCAGACGCACCAGCTTGGGGTGATAGTGCAGCATCATTGAAGTCTCGATCACTGCCGCGTGTTCCAGTGCGTAGCCGGGAAAGCGCGCTGGAAATACTTTACCCAGCGTGTCTTGAGAGAAGAAGTCCCAGTATTCGAGGCGCATGATGGTAAGAGGCATCTTCCCGCCGAGCTCGCGCATCGCCAGGTCGATGCCTTCGATCAGGAACCATTGATTCTCGTAGTGACCATTGACAACCACCAGCTTCTTCACGCCGTGGCGTGCAAACTCGCAGACCACATCGCGTACTTGATGAATCAGAGTCTGCGCGTCGAGACTGGTGGTGCCGGGAAAATGCTGACCGCCGCCGCACTTGGGTTGCGACTTGTAGCCATACGCGAGCGCCGGCGCGACAATGCCGGACGTCTCTGCGGCTGCGTCTTCGGCAACTGCGGAGGCCAGCAACGCGTCGGTGCCCAGTGGCAAATGCGGCCCGTGTTGCTCCAGCGCGCCGACAGGCAAGTACAGCGGCGCGTCTTCATCCCCCACACGGCGCTGATAATCGATCCAGCTCAGCCGGCTCATGCAAACCTGGGTCATGTCTTTTGTCCTTGGTCAGTTCGGGTGGGAAGCGCTTCAAGCAAGGCAGCGGTGACAATCAAGATGGCGCCGAACCATTCAAGGCTATTCAGCCGTTCACCGCCGATCCACATCGCCGAAATGGTGGCCGCCAGTAGTTCGAATACCAGAAGAATGGCCGCGCGACCTGCCTCAAGGTGGGTGACGCCCCAAGCCGTGAATAGCATGGCGGTGAGCATCCATACGCTCCCAAATGCAACCAGTTGCCCGGCCATGATGAACGAGATCGCAGGCATCGACGCACTGCTTAAGAGTACGACCGCAGCGGACAACACGCCACAGCCGACAAAAACGACCAGTGCCTTGATATCGAGACTTAGATCGTTTGCCGCACGCGTCACAATATTCTGCGTGGCGTACAACATGCCGGAAGCAAGCGCGAGCAAATCGACCCATCCAGGCGGACTGTCGAACACCGCCGGTCCGCCCAAGAGCAGCATGGCGCCCAGCACTGCGCAGGCAACGCCGCCGACTCGCAATTTGGTCAGCGGCTCGGCGAGGAAGACGCGGCCACCGAGTACGCCCCAGATCGGCGCTAGATAAAATAAGAGCATCACTCGCACTACCTCGCCGTTGATCAGTGCAGTGACAAAACAGACATTGGCTGCTCCGCCAGTGAGAGCAATAGCCGTTACGGCGAGGCGCTGTGACCACCAGAGGTGACGGCGCCACACAATCCATGGCAGCGCCATTAGACCGGTCGAACCATAGCTGAGCAAGGTGAACATCGGGCCGCTCAGTCCTTGCGCTGCGAAATATTTCATTGGCAGCCAGGTCAAGCCCCACAGCAAACCGGCCAGCAGTAACGCCATCACCGCCCATTGCGTGCGGTCGCGCGCCGATGTCGTCATGGATGCTGCGCAGCCGCTCATACCACAGTGAGAAAAGACACGGCCTGTGCTCCGAGGTAAGCATGCGTCCGCTCCGGGCCACTGCCCACTGCGCCGTAGCCCTCGTTAAGAATGCGCCGCAAGCGGTAGCGATGATGCCGCAAGTGCAGACGCCGGATGCGATCGAATGACGCGTAGGCGCTTCCCGCGATCCAGTTCATCACTTCACCGGTGCAGCGATTGAGACCGGGGCGAGCAAACGAGTTGTAATGCGCCGTCTCGTGAATCAGGTAAGCAGCGATCACCATAGCGTGAATGGTGAGCAGTATGCCGGCAGCAGGAACCATCCCGCCGTCCCGCGCCATGAGCACAAAGCCCGCTGCAAAGCCCAAGACTGCGTAAGCGAGAGCCGACGAATTGGGCAACGCACCGCTTCGTTCTCGCCATAGCCATTCTTGCCGGCGCGAGTTGCTCGTATCTGTAGTCTCATTGTTCACCTGATTCATCCTATCCACGCGCCGCCGTTGGGACTCAGCACCTGACCGTAGTAGAAGCTTGCGAGGTCGGACGCGAGAAACAATGCGGTCGAGGCGATCTCGTGCGGCTCGCCCACGCGAGCGGCGGGAATCGCCTTCTCGCGTTGCAAAACTTCGGCGCTCATGTTTTCCAGTGACAGCATCGGCGTGGAGACCGGCCCCGGCGCGATCGCGTTCACGCGAATGTTCGGCGCGAATTCGCGTGCCAGCGCGCGGGTGAGGCCGATAACGCCGGCCTTGGCCGCGCAGTAAGGCGCGTACTCGGCACGGCCGACGACGCCGAGCTCAGAGGCAATATTGATGATCACCCCCTCACCGCGCCGCTGCATGGACGGTAGCACGGCGCGCGCGCACAGGAAGACCGCCTTGAGATCGGTATCGACCACGTAGTCCCAATCCTCCTCGCTGGTGTCGAGGAAAGGTTTTTCAATCAGCACGCCAGCATTGTTGACCAGGATATCGATGGCGCCCAACGCATCTTCGGTCTTCTGCACCATGCGCTTGACTTGTGCCGCCTGAGTTACGTCGGCTTCGGCCTCAATCGCGCTGGCGCCGGCCGCGGCAATATCCCGTACCACTTGACGTGCCTCGTGGGCACGACCATGGTGATTCACCGCCACGCGTGCGCCCGCGTGCGCGAACGCGATTGCAATCGCGCGGCCGATGCCGGTGGCGGCGCCGGTGATCAGCGCGGTTTTGCCCTCCAGCGAAAGTGAGTTCATACGCAGCGAGTCAATGCATTACCGCGCCGTTGGACGCGACAATGGCTTGGCCGGTGATCGAGCGCGCGTCGCGGCTGGCGAGGAACAGGTAAACGCCGGCAATGTCGTCCGGCTCCAACTTGCTTGCGCTTCCGTGCCATTGACGCTGATCGGCGTTGGATATTCAATGCCGGCATTGTTGACCAGCACGTCGAGTTGCTCACCGTGAATTTGTTCTCGCAGCGCATTGACCTCCACTGAGAGGCCGAGGTCACAGGGAATGGTGATGACCTCGGCGGCTTGCATGAATTTTCGCGCCGCCTCAAGCAAAGCATCGGCATTGCGATCCACCGCGATCAAGCGGCAACCTTGAGCGCCAAACGCCTGAGCAATGGCGCGACCGATTCCCTGCGCCGCGCCAGTGATCGTCACGGTCTTTCCAGTGAGACCATAGGAAGCATTCATGCCAATCAAACTGCGGTAAGAAAGGACACGCCGGCCGCACCGAGAAAGCCATCGACTTTGTCCGGTCCGCCCGCAAGAACGACCCCATAGTCGTCGGAGACAATGCGCTTGACTCGATCGCGATGATAGCCACGCAGCAAAGTGATCATTGGAATGGTCTGCACGTAGTCTGCGGGAAACAATTCTCGATGCAACGCCGGCAAGTCATGCCAAGGCGCGATCGGACGCTCGTGATGCGCATTGTGATAAGAGAAATTCAGCAGCAGGATGTTCAACCACGGCTGCGCCACCGACACCAGATTAGAGTAGGTGTTGTGCTGCTCGTACTCGCGATCGCGTACTTTGTCGTCAGGTACCGCGCCTTCTTCGAGCACGGCAAACGCGTCGTAAGTGTGCTGATAGGCATCGGCGAAGCGCAACACGTGCAACATGATCATGTAGGCAACGAAGTACAGCAGCAGCGCCTTGATCGAATACCACGCCAGCAACGCGAAGGCGATGACGCGCAGCGCGATGATCGCGGTGACGCGCGGACGCTCGGAGTGGCGCTCGGACTTTGCGAAAGGCAAAAACACCACATAGCCGTGCATGATCAGTTCGACCGCCGGAATCCACGCCCATTCCGCTGCGACTACCCATGCTCTCACCCAAGCCGGCGAGCGATTCAGAAACGCCTTGTAGTCGAAGGTGAGCACATCTGCGCGGTCGATATGGTGGCGCATATGCTTGCGGCGCAGCGCCTGAAAGGGTGCGTAACAACTGCCGTTGATCCAGGTCATCAGCACGCCCAGCACATTGTTCGCCGTCGCTGATTTGAAAATACTCTGGTGCGCGAACTCATGCAGAAGATACGCGCTGTAGGTCAGCGCGTGGGCAGTGAGCAACACGCCAATCAAGTTTGCATACCAGGAAGTTGCTCCTAGCAGTGCGAGCCCGCAGCCGTAGCCGAGAAACACGTAGCTCAGCACGGCGATATTCAGCCAGGCCCCGTGCGGGGTGCGGAAAAACTGTCGCATGTTTCGCCTCTCTCTCGCAGTGAAGGCCCGCCTTGGAGCGGGCCTCGTCATGCTTATTTCTTCATCGCTTTGAGGATGGAGTCATCAAAGGTGTCTTC
>JAYUZG010000178.1:0-8645 GCA_043751985.1 Betaproteobacteria bacterium | reverse complement strand
CCGCCGAAGCGCTCCCAATCCGGGCTGAAATGAAACTTGCGATCGGGTGTGTCGAACCCGTCCAGGAAATGCATTTTCTCGAATGGGTAAATAAAATCTTGACCGCCACGCGCGTAATTGGTCTGCGCGTCCCACATGCCGGAACGTTGCAGCGAGGCGTCCATGATCTCCCACACGCTCATGTTGAACCCAGGGTGCTCTGCGCCGAGCCGCTTGGCCAGCTCGCAGATCACAAAGTGGTTCTCGCGCGCTTCACCGAGCGGCTCGATCAACTTGCGGGCCACTTGAAAAGACGTATGCCCGCTCGCAGTATAGAAATCGTCGTGCTCCAAAAAAGTCGTTGCCGGAAGAATGACATCGGCAAACGCCGCTGTCTCGGTCATGAACTGCTCATGGACGCAAGTGAACAAGTCTTCGCGCGCGAGGCCCGCATGCACCTTATGCAATTCCGGGCATACCATCGCTGGGTTAGTGTTTTGCACGAGTAGTGCCGTCACGGGTGGGCCATCTTTGAGAGCTTCGGCGTCGCCGGTCAGGATGGGGCCGAGCCGCGACTGGTCCAACTCGCGGATCGAAAGGTCCATCACGTCGTTGCCTTCGATCAGCGTCCGATCGAGCGGATAAATTCCACCGTGACCATACAACGCGCCACCGCCCTTGTACTGCCACGCGCCGGTGACCGCGGGCAAGCAAGTCACGGCGTGCATGTTCGCCGCGCCATTGCGAGAACGCGAGAAGCCGTGATGGCAGCGGATGAAACTTTGCTTGGTTGTGCCGTAGAGGCGCGCGAACTCGACAATGGTCGCCGCGGGTAATCCGGTGATCGAGGACGCCCATTCGGGCGTACGAGTCTGCAAATGCGCGGCAAGTTCGTCAGGACAATCGGTATAGCGACGCAGATAACCCCAGTCTGCAAAGTTCTCGGCGAACAGCACATGCATCACGCCGCACGCCAGTGCGCCGTCGGTCCCAGGACGCAGCGCGAGATGCAGATCCGCTTTCTCCGCGGTAGCCGTGCGGTAGGGGTCCACCACCACGAGTTTGCCGCCACGCTTTTTCACCGCCATCGCGTGTTGCATGACATTGACTTGCGTGTGCACCGGATTGCCGCCCCAGATGACGACGAGCTCCGCGTGCTGCGCAACTTCGCGCATGTCGACGCCGCGCTTGGACCCGACGCCGGCAATCCAACCGGTGTCGGAAAGGGTGACGCAGATGGTCGAGTACCAGCGCGAATATTTCATCGCGTGACGCAAGCGGTTGATGCCATCGCGTTGCACCAGCCCCATCGTGCCGGCGTAGAAATAAGGCCATACGGTCTCGGAGCCATGCCGAGTGGCTTTCTCCGTGAAACTCTCGGCTACGCGATCGAGCGCCTCATTCCAGGAGATGGTCTTCCATTGCATGCTGCCTTTCGGGCCACTGCGCAGCAGCGGTTGCGTGATGCGGTCCGGATGATGCACGCGCTCGGCATAGCGGGCCACCTTCTCGCAGATCACGCCATCGGTGTAGGAGTTTCGCTTGGAGCCGCGCACGCGTCCAATGCTGTGCTCGTCCAGAATTTCCACGTCCAGCGCGCAGGTACTGGTGCAGTCGTGAGGGCAAACCGAAGGGGCGATGCGGATGGGAGCGTTCATAATCTGGCGCCAGGCTGGGCTGTTGCCTCACACATTATCACGTCGCTACGCTCGGTCAACCACAACGCCGCGGCGCTCTTTTTCAATTCACGGCGTGAGCACTTTTCCGAACAACACCCACTGTTTTCCGTCGAAGCGCTGCAGTTGCATCTGCTCGACGGGCGAGTAGTCATCCGGCCCGGTGTTGACGCGGATGCCGGGGATAAGGATCGGCAATTCCAGGTTCTTGAGATTGGCCGCCTGACGCATCAAGTTCTCGCGCGTGAGATCGTCACCGCATTGTTTGAGCACCTGCACCATGGTCTGCGCCGTTGCATAGGCATACACGTTATAGAGGTCAGTGACGTCGCCTTCCGGGTAATAGCGCTGCATGAACTGAAGCCATTCTTTGAGCTCCGGATCGTTTTGCCAGTGACTGTCGGTCGGGTCTTTCAGGTAGGCGCCGCTGATCACACCGACGGACTTGTCGAGCCCCGCGGGCTTCATCACGGTGGCGACCGACGCGGCGGGGTTGCCAACGAACTGCATCGGATGCCAGTCCACATCCCAGGCCTTGCGAATAGCCTGTGCCGCCGGCTTGGGAGAGCTAAAAATGAATAAGGTATCGGCGCCGGAGGCTTTGAGAGTTACGATTTGCGAGTCAACCGTCGGGTCGGTGACTTCGAACGATGCTTCCGCGACAATCATTTTGTCGGCTCGCGCGCCGAGACCTTCACGCAAACCGCGGATGTAGTCCTTTCCTAGATCGTCGTTCTGGTACAGCACCGCGATCTTCGCGTTGGGACGTACCTGCAACACGTATCTCGCGTACACCTTGGCTTCGGCGAGGTAATTGACACGCCAGCCCATAGTCCACGGAAAAGTCTTGGGATTGGCGAACTCCGATGCGCCTGAAGTGACAAACAAGTGCGGGACTTTTTTGAGATTGAGGTACTTGACGATCGCGGTGTTGGTGGGCGTGCCGAGCGAACTGAAAATCGCCAGCACTTCTTCTTGTTCAACCAGTTTGCGAATCTGCTCTACTGTGCGCGGCGGGCTGTAGCCGTCGTCCAGACTCAGCAATTTTATTTTGCGGCCGTTCACACCGCCGCGCTCGTTGAGCATCTGAAAGAACGCGGCTTGCGCCTTCCCGTACGTGCCATAGGCCGACGCCGGCCCGCTGTACGGCATGGTCTGGCCGAGCAGAATCTCGCTGTCCGTAACACCCGGACCGTAGCGCTTCTCAGCGGCGGCGCTCGTGGCCGCGAACATGAACAGGACAGCGGCCAAGACGGGACGATGCATACGACTTACTCCTTTGAACATACCTTGTGTTGCGTGGGCAGCATGATAGCGAATGGATGCTCGCCGCAGCACAAATTTTCTCGTGACGCACAATCCATTTTGAACATCAAGATCCAAAGTGGGCCGACGCGCTCCAATTTATTGTGGCTTTCGCGTGAAGAATTTCTGAATAACCTGGCGTTCAAGTAAGCTCTAACCCAATAAAGAGCAGTTTAACCACCGAGACACAGAGGCACAGAGAAATTTCCCTGATAAAACAATTCACGACTGGACAGGCGCGGCGCCTACAATGCTCACCCAAAGGGTGACTGGCGTAAATGTTATAAACATTTGATTTTTCTCTCCGTGTCTCTGTGTCTCGATGGTGAAAAGCAGTTTCTAGGTTGACTCGTCCAGATTAGATATTTTCTAGGGCCATCCGGCGCAATACGCGGCGCTATCACGTTGCAGAGTTTTTCAGGAACCGTCGTGAATCTTCACTCCTCGATATGAACGTTCGCGTCTTTGATCAGCTTGCGCCAACGCTCGGTATCAGACTGTATGGTCGCCGTGAACTCGGAACTGGAATTGGCGACGACTTCGCTTCCCAGACTTGAGACCCATTCGACGTAATCTGTACTCTTAAGCGCTGCTACAAGCTCTTTACTCAGTCTTGCGACGATGTCTTTGGGCGTGCCGGTCGGTACAAAATACCCGTGCCATGCCACGACGGAAAGGCCGGGCACACCGGCCTCCGCCGCGGTGGGAACACCCGGAAGGATCGGTTTACGCTTCGGTCCGACGATGGCGAGTGCCCTGACTTTGTTCGCGAGGATATGCGGCGCTACGACCGCTGCATACTCAATCGCCGCCTGAATCTGCCCGCCCATTAAGTCTGTTATGACTTGAGGGCCGCTCTTGTAGGGGACGTGAACGAGATCGACGTTTGCGCGTTGCTTGAGCAGTTCCATGGCCAAATGCTGGGGCGTCCCGACGCCCGATGATCCGTAGCTGACTTTTCCGGGGTTTTGCTTGACGTACTGAATGAATTCCGCCAGCGTCTTGACTGGCAGATTAGGACCTACTACGAGGATGGGCGTGCCCATAACCGCCATCGTTAACGGAATAAAGTCACGAGTGGGATTGAAAGGCAGGTTGGAATACAGCAGGGGATTGATACTGATGGTGCTGCTTCCTCCGATGAACACCGTGTAGCCGTCAGCCTTGGATTTTGCCGCGACGTCGGCGCCTAAATTCCCCGCCGCACCCGGACGGTTGTCGACGATCACCGGCTGAGCCAGCGAACGGCTGAGCTTGTCGCCAATCTTCCGTGCGTTTATATCCAGAACCGACCCTGCAGCGCCCGGCACGATGAGCTTGAGCGGATGATCGGGATAGGAGTCGGCGAAACAAAGCGAGCTTGCTTGCCAGAGAAGACCCATTGTGAAAATGCACCAGACCGATTTCTTGTGTTTCATCAAACCCTCCTAGATGTTTTTAAGAGCAAATGTTCCAAACTTGAACGGGAATTTATATTATCCGATATGCCCAACCGGATCGCATTAGTTCTTCAAAGATTCATCGAGAAGTTTCCAGTGCTTGCCGTCAAATTGCATCATGAACATCTTGCTAAAAGGATGATGATTCTTCGGGCTGGTATTGAGCGTGATACCTTCGAACAATAATGGCAAAGCAACATTGCTCAGGCTGTTTGCCTGCCGCATCAAGTTTTCTCGCGTCAGATCGTCCCCGCAGCGCCGCAAGACTACTTCCAGCGCCTGCGCGGCCAGATAACCGTAGATATTAGTGCCATCGTTGGCATTTGCTTCCGGATAGTGCTTCTTCATGAATGCAAGATAGTCCTGCATGGCAGGGTCCTTGCCCCACTGCTCAGGATCGATTTTGAAATAGCCCGCGGTAATCAGTCCAACCGCTTTGTCCAATCCCGCAGGCTTGAGCGTCGAGTCAATGGCAGACAGCGTCTGGCCGATCAAAAACAAGGGACGCCACCCCATGTCGTAAACTTTGCGAATCGCCTGTGCCCCAAATTTCGGTGTTCCGGCCATAAACAGCACGTCCGCACCGGAACCCTGCAATGAGATGATCTGCGAATCAATCGTCGGGTCCGTCACTTCGTAACTGGCCTCGGCGAGGACGATTTTTCTGCCTTGATTACCTAAGCCTGCCTTAAAGCCGCGCGCGTAGTCCTTGCCCAAGTCGTCGTTCTGATAGAGCAAGGCGATTTTTGCATTGGGCCGTTTCTTTTGAAGCCACTGCGCCTGCAGCGTGCCTTCCATCACGGCGGTGGGGTTCCACGGCAACGTCCAAGGATATATTTCCGCGTCGCCAAGACTTTCTGAAACGCTCGCGGCAAAAATATTGGGTACCTGCTTGCTGTTGGTGTACTTGACGATCGCCGCGTTCGACGCCGAGCCAAGAGTCTGAAAAAGCGCCAATACCTCTTCCTCTTCGATGAGCCTCCGCACCTGTTCGACCGTCTTTGGCGGACTGTAACTGTCGTCAAGTGAGATCAGCCGGATCTTGCGACCATTGATGCCGCCTTTATCGTTGAGCATCTGGAAGTACGCGGCTTGTGTGCGGCCTATGGTTCCGTAGGCCGACACGGGACCGCTATAGGGCATGGTCTGTCCGAGTTTGATCTCGGTTTCGGTGACCCCCGGACCGGTATATTTGCCGGCCTCCGCGACTGACGCGAAGCCCAGCAACGTCCCGAGTACGAGACTAAAGAGTGACTGTTTCTCCATGATGGTTCTCCCTGATTGTCTTGAGTGAAGCGGGTGTGACACAATAAATTCGGACGTGAATGCCATGCCAGTCATATGCGAAATTAGTCAATGCGCTTCGTCCTTTAATGCCTGATAAAGTCGATCGGTATCGATCGACGGCTTGGCGTTGAGCAACAAGCCCAACTGTTCCTTGCATCGAGCGTAGGTTTTGAGCGCTTCGGATCGTTCGCCAGATTGCTGCTGGCAGACCATCAGCCTGCGGTAAATCTCTTCGCTGGCGCAATCGATGTCGAGCGCATGCTGGTATATCGCGGATGCGCGCGACCAGTCAGCCCTCTGCTCATAAATCTGTCCAAGGTCTTTCACCAGACCCAGCCAGATTCGCCGAAGTCTGTCGCGTGGCGTAAGCATCCAGGGCTGTTCCTTTTCCATGGCCAGCAAATGACCGGCATAAAGTTTGAGTGCCGCTTGAGCCAAGGTCTCGTACTCGGAGTCTCGTGCTTTCATTTCCTTGAGCCGCTCAACTTTGCGCTCGAACGCATGCGCATCAACCCAACATACGTCGTCATTGATGCAAAGCTTTCCATCGCTCAGCAGCAGAGCGTCGTCGCGGCCAAGGAGTTTTCGCAGACGATGAATCGATACTTGGAGTGTATTCTGCGCTGTGTCACCTTCCGCGTCGGGCCAAAGGGCGTCGGCCAAGTCTTGTGCATTGATACCTTTGCGGCAAAGGGCAATCAGTGCTTTCAGAACTTCCAGGAGTTTGTGGTGAGATTTCGCGATGCTGTTGCCGTCCTCAGTTTGCACTGACAAGCCGCCAAGCCCGTAGACCTTTAGCGGCCATGGCCACGCCTCCAAATCTGCATGCGGTGACTTCAAATTGCGCTGCCGTATCAGACGAAGCACGTACTCTGGTTCAATATTTCTTTGCAGAGCTTCCGCGAACACCAGCGCGAAGATGGATGCAAATCCTGGCGCTCGCACTGCAAGATTAAGTGCTCTCCCGAAGCGCAACGCGTCCCCGAGCACCTCCGCGAATCGCTCGCGATTGCCTCGGCGATATTCGCAATATGCCCGGTTAAGGAGTAAGCCCATCTCTATCGATGGCCACGTGACGTCTTCAGTTTTTGCTTTGAAGCGTGCTGATTCTTGCTCCCATTGTTCGAATCGATCTTGAGCGACTAGCAAGTCAAGCCAGCCTGTGGTTGTGCCAACCACGGCCAAATGAACGCCGTAATCCGTCGCAATTTGAATTCCCTTCGCGTAGGAGACTCCGGCGCCTGCAATGTCACCCTCTTCGAATTTCAGGGCGGCGTCGAGAACATAGTAGAGGGCCAAATTTCCTTTTCGAAGACTGGCCAGATAAGGCACCACGTCCTGCTCCAATACTCGCCGCGCCGTAACCCAGTCACCTACCGTGCTGTGCGCCAATGCACGAAGGCGGCTCAAATCCGCATGCAAAGGTGCCATTCCCGATTCGTCCACCAAGTTTTGAACTTCGTCCAAGCGTGTGAGAGCCTCAGGGCATCGGCCGGCCCAAACAAGGTAGGGGCACTACCAGAAATTCCACCAGATCACGCTAGCGGGCGACACCACGGGATCGACTAAGAGCGGGGTAACTTTGTTCGCAACCACTTCCGCTTCGGCGTAATCGCATCTGAACCAATCGAACATCAGGACAGTTGTTGCAGCACGAACGGCGAGGTCAGCGCCTTGTTTATCAAATATTCGACGCAACTGCTCGACACACCAGACCAGTTCTTTCGAAAGTGGCCGATGCAGCATGAGTGCGCGGCCAAGACTCGACAGGCCGCGCACGGTTGTTTCATCAAAATCCGACTTGGCGCGCAACATCGGCACCAGTTTCTCGATCCACGGATCGAAGATGTCGTAACTGAGGGGCTCGTTGAAGACGCTGTCCATCGATGCAGAGGCCGATAAGATCATGCCGTCGCTGTCCGCCGCTATTTCGAATTGTTCAAACGCCGTGGCGAAAGCTTCGCGACCCTTCAATTGATTCACGCCCAGTAAAGACATGCCGTACCAGTACATCAACCACGGGTCGGACTGCACCACGTCGAAGGGCAAGGCCGAAATCCATTGGCGCAAAGTTTGGCGGCGCCCTTGCTTGATCAGCCGCTCGCCTTCGCGAGCAATCAGGCGCGCGGCGACTGACCAGGAAGCAGACTCTATATAGAGAGCAAACGCGTCCTCGGTCTGGCCGGTGGTTTGCAGCAGCGCTGCCGCGCTGCTGGCAAGACGCTGGTGCTCTGACGCGCCGAGTTCGTGTTTGGCCTTGTCCCGCAAGAAGGTGCGGAACAGCGCGTGAAACTGGAAACTGGTTTCCTCACCGTAACGACGGTCGGTAAACAGATTGCGCTTTGAGAGATCGGCGAGAAGTGCGCCTGCGCTGGATTTACCGGTGATGACTTGGGCCGTTTCCGCCGTTAATCGCGGCAAGTACGACATGCGCAACAACATGTCACGCGTATCGACATTGGCAGCGTCGAACAACTGCGTGGCGAAGTAGTCGAACACCGTCTCAAGATTTTCGCTGCCTGCCAGGTGCCTGATTTGTCCGGTCTGCTTCAACCGCTCCAGCATCAAAATAAGACCTGCCGCCCAACCATTGGTGTGTTGGTGCAATTCCTCAATGCGAGTTGCATCGAATGACGGCGCCATCGAGGCGATCGATGTTGTCTCTTCGAGGGTGAGTTTCAGCATGTCCCAATCGAACAGCGAAAGCTTCTGTGCCGCGCGAAGGCGCGCGAACTCCGGCGGAGGGCCACCGCGGCTGATACCGATCACGTGAATGCCATCGGGTACCTGTTCCAGCGCATCGCGCATGGCGCCGTGAAAAGGCGAACTCTCCGGTGCTTCTTGATAGTTGTCGAGCACGTGGGTATTCCGCGGCAACGTGACCGTTGATTCTGGACGAACGTGACCGTTGATTCCGGGGCAACGTGACCGGGGATTCCGGGCGAACGTGACCGATTTT
>JAYUZG010000177.1:0-17213 GCA_043751985.1 Betaproteobacteria bacterium | reverse complement strand
TGTTGCTGAAGAACCACGGCCGTCGAGCCGCCGTGCAGCGGCAGCCCGAAGTCAAACCGGCGACTCAGCACGGCGAAGATATGGTTCGTTGCAAGATTTGCGGGGTGCATATGCCGAGGAGCGAAAGCATTACCTCGCACGGCGAGTATTTCTGCACCGAAGAGCACATGCGGACCGGCCGCGGGACATAGCGCATCCCCTGCCTTAGTGAATCCAGCCCGCGCAATTCCAAGGCCTGCTAACGACCAACCCGACGCCAATTGGCGTACTTTCCGTCTGTTCAACGCTTATCGCGTGGTGCTAGGCGCCATGATGCTGGTTGCGATCTACGGTTTCCGCGGTGAGTTGAGTTTCGGTTCCCAAGACCGGTATCTGTTCCACCTAGCGGCCATGGCGTATTTCATCTTGGCGTGCGCGTCGCTCTACCCCATCGTGCGACGCCGGCCAGCGTTGCGTACTCAGTTGGCGTTTCAGGTCGCGGCTGACGTAGTGCTGGTGAATCTCATGCAGCACGCGAGCGGCGGCGTTACCAGTGGCATGGGCTTGCTGCTGTTGGCGTCGATCGCCGCCGCGGGTATCGCCGAACGCGGCCGACTGACCATGTTCTTTGCCGCGCTTTCCACGCTGGCTCTGTTGCTGGAACAATCGGCGCAAGTTTTCCTGATGGGCGCCAATAGCGCGACCTTCGTGCAGGCGGGGTTTCTCAGCATTGGCTATTTTGCGACCGCCGGGATTGCCCACACTTCCGCGCGCAGAGCGATCGCCATTGAGGCCATTGCCGCGCAGCGCGAAGTGGACTTGGCCAACATGGAGGAGGTGAATCAACTGATCCTGCAAGACATGCAGGACGGCGTGATCGTGGTGGATGAGAAAGGCGTGATCCGGCACATCAATGGCCGGGCCGAGCTGAGCCTGGGCCGCGTCGTCAACGTTGGCAAGACCAGTGTGCAAGACTATTCGGCTCAGTTGGCTGAGCGGTTGGCAACGTGGCGCGGCGACTCCACCGCGTCATTTGAACCGCTACGCGCGTTGTCGGGACATAAATTGCTATCGGTGCGCTTTGTCAACGTTGGCAAAACGCGCGCGGTCGGAGTCGTGGTGTTTCTGGAGGATATGTCGCGCATCCAGGCGCACGCGCAACAACTGAAGCTTGCATCGCTCGGTCGCTTGACCGCCAATATTGCGCACGAAATACGCAATCCGCTCTCCGCCATCAATCACGCGACCGAGTTGTTGCTGGAGGAAACCGGCCGCCATCCGACGCAGGCCCGCATGCTTGAGATCATCCACGACAATACGCAACGGCTGGACCGTATGGTGCAAGATGTCCTGAAACTCAATCGGCGTGATCGCGGGTTGCGCGAGCGCTTTTCGCTGACCGACTATCTGCGCACTTTCGCCGGACAGTTTTGCGCGATCGAAAAAATTTCCCCGCCCACCATCCGCATCGATTGCGCCTTCGAACCGGAAGTATTGTTCGATCGCAGTCATTTGAATCAAATTATGTGGAATTTGTGCCGTAATGCACTACGACACGGGAAGAAGCAGCCTGGCAGTATTGCGATATCGGTTCAACTTGGCCGGCAGCCGGCTACCATTGAACTGTCTGTGACGGATGACGGGCAAGGTGTGTCCGAGGGCACGCGCCCACACCTGTTCGAGCCATTTTTCACCACTGCTTCGGGCGGAACCGGGCTGGGCTTGTACATTGCGCGGGAAATATGCGAAGCGAATGAAGGAACATTGGACTATGTGGAGCGAGCGTCCGCGGGCGCGCAGTTCACCATGATATTGAAAGTTTAGCCAGCGAAGGGGAAGTCATTTGAAACGCAAAGAACCGGTCGGGAGCGGTGCCCAGCGCGCCGTCCTGATCGTGGATGACGAAGAAGATATTCTGGAGCTGATCGAACTGACCCTGCTGCGCATGGGCCTGGACGTCGAGCGTGCCACGACGGTCAAGGAGGCGATCGACAAGGTCCAAAACCGGACTTTTGATTTGTGCCTGACGGATATGCGTCTTCCCGACGGCGAGGGCCTGGAGCTTTTGCAGTATGTGACCGAGAATGTGCGCGATCTTCCGGTGGCGGTAATCACTGCGCATGGCAATACCGAAAATGCTGTGGCAGCGTTGAAAGCAGGCGCCTTCGATTATCTCGCGAAGCCGGTTTCGCTTGAGCAATTGCGTGCCTTGGTCAAGTCAGCCTTGACGCTGCCCCAGGGCGCGCCGACCAAGAGCTCGGACCATGCCTTATTGGGCGCATCGAGCGCAATGCAGCAAGTGGGTGAGATGATTGAGAAGCTGGCGCGCAGCGAAGCACCAGTACACGTTACCGGGGAATCTGGCAGCGGTAAGGAATTGGCCGCGCGATTGATTCACAAGAAAAGTGTGCGCCGTGACAAACCCTTCGTGCCGGTCAACTGCGGCGCCATTCCGGAGAATTTGATGGAAAGCGAATTCTTTGGTTACCGCAAAGGTGCGTTTACCGGAGCGGAGGGTGATCGCGATGGTTTTTTTCAGGCGGCTCAAGGCGGAACCTTGTTTCTGGACGAGGTGGCGGACTTGCCCCTTGCCATGCAGGTCAAGTTGCTGCGTGTGATCCAAGAAAAGAAAGTGCGTAAAGTCGGCGCCACTCAGGAGGAGTCGCTCGATGTGCGCATTATCAGCGCGACGCATCAGAAGCTCGCTGAGTGCGTGGAGGCCGGCAAATTCCGGCATGACTTGTACTATCGTCTGAACGTGATCGAATTACGCATGCCCGCGCTGCGCGAGCGCAGCGAGGATATTCCGTTGTTTGTGAACGCGGTGTTGGACCGCTTGGCGCGAGCCTCCAACGCGACGCGACCGCAAGTTACCGAGGCCGCGAACGCGGCACTCATGCGCTACGATTTTCCAGGCAATGTGCGCGAGCTGGAGAATATCCTGGAGCGCGCCATGGCCTTATGTGGCGGCGGCGAAATTGGCGTAGATGATCTTCAGTTGACGCCACCAGAAGTGGGTTCGGCGCCGTCATCGATAGGCAGCGACGGCAAATGGCCGTTGCAGGATTATCTGGATCGGGTGGAGAAAGAGGCCATTCTGGAAGCGCTTGAGAAAACCCGATTCAATCGGACCGCAGCCGCGAAACTCCTCGGCATCACCTTTCGGTCCATGCGTTACCGGATGGAGCGGCTTGGCATCAACTGATGTCACTGGCGGCGGCGCACTGACCGGAATCCGCGTGCGCCTCGTGCCGTGAATATCAGCGCCGAGGGCTGGGTCGCGGAAGCGCGCCTGATCGCCTCTCCGAATTTCGATGAGCGTCCGGCAGAAACCGTCGTTGATCTGCTGGTGGTACACAACATCAGTTTGCCCCCAGGGCGGTTTGGCGGTCAGGGGATTGTCGAGTTGTTCACCAATAGCCTCGACCCCGCAGCCCATCCTTACTATGCTTCCCTTGCCGGGTTGCGCGTGTCCGCCCACTTCCTCATCCGGCGCGACGGCGAGTTGATTCAGTTTGTCTGCTGCAGTAAACGCGCCTGGCATGCCGGAGTTTCACGCTGGCGCGGACGCCATCGCTGCAACGACTTCTCAATCGGGGTTGAATTAGAAGGCGCTGACGACCAGCCATTCTCAGACTCACAATATATAGCGTTGTCCGAACTATTTCGGGCGCTTGCCAAGCACTACCCCATAAAGGACTGCGTCGGGCACTCCGACGTCGCGCCGGGTCGCAAGACCGATCCCGGGCCATGCTTTGACTGGGCGCGCTTCCACTCGCTCGCGCAACACGCGTAAGAGCACGCCGGTCAAATCGCGCTTGTCCGGCAGGCAGATTTGGCGCGGCCGGTCGTGCGTTGGCCGGAAGCGCTATCGCGGATGCAATCATTGCTTGCTCATCTCTACTTGCGTCAATGGTGCACGTTGATATTTTTTTGCGCGCCGTAACGGGGCGCTTTGATATTCTTCGCGACCTGCGAACGTGCCAATTTGCAACAAAGCTGAAGAAGTCCTTGACAGCAAGTTCCAAGCTACTAGAATTGGTGCACTCGATTTCGAAATACACAAGATGTTGTGGTTTTGGCTGAAAGCGTCTTGACCGAAAACGTGGTGGCGGCGAAAGTTACTTATTACTATTATCTTGATGGGCGTGCGTCGATAGAGTGTTTTTGTATATAGACATTTTCGAATACTTAACCAGGGACGCGCGTTGTATCGCGGAATCGTTTTCGCGATTTTCCCCACCGCGCAGTACCCGACGAAAGAGTCCACCAAAGAGTACGCTGACACGCCCACTGGCCGCGCGACCTTTTTTCTTCCGAGTCGGCTTGTCGTAGGTAAAGTATTTTCCAGAATTTCCAAGGGAGAGATCTAAATGCAGGTAGCTTCGAGCTTCGCGCAGCAATCGTCGGTATCTGGCTTGAGTGCAGGTGAGGCAGTTGCGGTAGGTGACGCAAACAGCCCGGCTCAGTTCCGGGTCATTCGCCGCAATGGCGCGGTGGTGGGGTTTGCGCCGGCGAAAATTTCCGTGGCTTTGACCAAGGCGTTTATCGCGGTCAATGGCGGAACCGGCGCGGCGTCGGCGCGCATTCGCGAAATGGTCGGACGGATGACCGAATCAGTCGTGACGGCGTTAGTGCGACACCAGCCGCAGGGCGGCACCTTCCATATCGAAGATATTCAGGATCAGGTTGAACTGGCACTGATGCGCTCGGGTGAGCACGATGTGGCGCGCGCCTATGTTTTGTATCGAGAACGGCGCACGCAGGAGCGGGCGCGGCAACGCGAGGCGCACGCGCCTGTCGCACCGGCGATCAAGGTAGTAGACGCGGGCGTTGCGCGCCCGCTTGATCTGGCGGCGCTCACGGAACTGATCAAGGCTGCGTGCGTGGGGCTGGGAGCAGAGGTGGATACCGGCGTCATTTTGCAGGGGACGCTGAAGGATTTGTATGACGGTGTGTCGATTGAAGAAGTGCGCAAATGTGTGATTTTGGCGGCGCGCCAATTGATCGAAAAAGACCCTGCTTACAGCTACGTCACCGCGCGCTTGCTGCTCAATAGTATTCGCATTGAAGTGTTAGGCCGGGAAACCGCGCAGAAAGATATGGCCACGGCCTATCGCGGTTATTTTTCAGGATTTATCCGCCAGGGAATCGAGGCGGGATTGCTGGATCAACGACTGGCCGGTTTCGACATGGACGTCATGGTGGCCGCCCTGGACCCGTCGCGCGACCTAAAGTTTGGTTATCTTGGACTGCAAACTCTGTACGACCGCTACTTCCTGCACGTCCAGGGGCGGCGCATTGAGTTGCCGCAGGCGTTCTTCATGCGCGTGGCGATGGGGCTGGCGCTGAACGAAGTAGAGCGCGAGAAGCGCGCCGTAGAGTTCTATAACGTGCTGTCCACTTTTGATTTCATGAGTTCGACGCCGACATTGTTTAACTCGGGCACGGTGCGGTCGCAGTTGTCCTCGTGTTACCTCACGACGGTGTCGGACGACCTCGAGGGTATCTATGACGCCATCAAGGAAAATGCGCTGCTGTCCAAGTTTGCCGGTGGTCTGGGCAATGACTGGACACCGGTGCGCGCGCTCGGGTCACACATCAAGGGGACCAACGGAAAGTCCCAAGGCGTCGTGCCCTTCCTGAAAGTGGTCAACGACACGGCGGTCGCGGTAAACCAGGGGGGTAAGCGCAAAGGGGCGGTGTGCTCTTATCTCGAAACCTGGCATCTGGATATTGAAGAATTCCTCGAGCTGCGCAAGAACACCGGGGACGATCGCCGCCGCACCCATGATATGAATACCGCCAACTGGGTGCCGGACTTGTTCATGAAGCGGGTCATGGAAAACGGCGAATGGACGCTGTTCTCGCCTTGCGATGTGCCCGATCTGCACGACAAATACGGCAAGTCGTTCGAGCGCGCCTATATCGAGCACGAGCGCCGCGCCGCAGCCGGCGAGTTGAAGTTATTCCGCAAGGTGGCGGCCGCGCAACTGTGGCGCAAGATGTTGACCATGTTGTTTGAAACCGGACATCCGTGGATCACCTTTAAGGATCCGAGCAACATCCGTTCACCGCAGCAACATATTGGAGTGGTGCACAGCTCCAACCTGTGCACCGAAATAACGCTGAATACCAGTGAATCGGAAATCGCGGTCTGCAATCTCGGTTCGATCAATCTGGTCGCGCACATGCGTGATGGCGCGCTCGATCGCGACAAACTGCGCTCCACGGTCAGCACCGCCATGCGCATGCTGGATAACGTGATCGACATCAACTACTACGCAGTGAACAAGGCGCGCAACGCCAACTTCAAACATCGTCCGGTGGGCCTTGGGATCATGGGTTTCCAGGACTGCCTGCATCAGATGCGCGTTCCGTACGCGTCCGCCGAAGCGGTGCAGTTTGCGGATCAATCGATGGAGGCCGTTGCTTACTATGCTTATTGGGCGTCGACACAATTGGCGGAAGAGCGCGGACGCTATTCCACCTACGACGGATCTTTGTGGTCGCGCGGAATCCTCCCATATGACACCTTGAAGTTGCTGAGCGACGAGCGTGGAGGCTACGTTGAAGTCGACGCCTCTGCCACTCTCGACTGGGGCGCGCTGCGCGAGCGCATTCAGCTCAGCGGGATGCGCAACTCGAACTGCCTGGCAATAGCGCCCACGGCGACCATCGCCAACATCATTGGCGTGTCGGCGTCGATTGAGCCGACCTTTCAAAACCTGTACGTCAAGTCCAACTTGTCGGGCGAATTTACCGTCACCAACGAATATCTGGTGCGAGATCTCAAGCGCTTGAACCTGTGGGATGAGGTGATGATCGCGGACCTGAAGTATTTTGATGGCAGCCTGGCCAAGATCGATCGCATCCCGGCGGAGGTCCGCAATCTCTACGCGACGGCGTTTGAGATCGAGCCGCAATGGCTGGTGGATGCCGGGGCGCGGCGGCAAAAATGGATCGACCAGGCCCAGTCACTGAATATTTATATGGGCGGCGCGTCCGGTAAGCGTCTGGATGAAACCTACAAATTGGCCTGGTTGCGCGGCCTTAAGACTACTTACTACCTGCGCACCATGGGCGCAACTTCGGCCGAAAAGTCCACGGTGCAGAACGCTCAGTTGAATGCGGTGCCGACCGACGGGGGACTGAACCTGATGCCGGCTTCGGGCGCAACGGCTGACAGCGATGCAAAATTTTGTGCAATCGACAACCCAGAATGCGAGGCATGTCAGTGAACAGCAAATCGTTCGCGCGGAGGTGTCGTTGATGGAAAGTGAGAGTTACGAACTAAATTTCACGGCAAAAATTTCGAACTGCATCGGTGCAGCGAAGCGCGCGTTTGATTTTTTTGCAACACAACGCGTCAATCGAAGCGAAACATTTAAGTTTTTCTTGACACACCACCGATAATGAATATAAAGGGATATCTTGATGCTGCAGTTCGAAGAAAACTTTTCAAGCACCACCGGCAGCGCCGGTAAGCAGTCCATTCCAAACGGACCGCTGCGCCCATTTGCTACGGCGGATGCGATGGCAATTGCCGCGCACCGCAGAGTGCGGGTGGAAGATAAGCGCATCATCAATGGCAGCGCGGACGTAAACCAGTTGGTGCCGTTCAAGTACCGCTGGGCCTGGGATAAATACCTATCGGGTTGCGCCAACCATTGGATGCCGCAAGAAATAAACATGAGTCGCGACATCGCATTGTGGAAAGATCCGCAGGGTCTAACCGATGACGAGCGGCTGATCGTCAAGCGCAATCTTGGCTTCTTTGTGACCGCCGACAGCCTGGCCGCAAACAATATCGTTCTCGGTACCTATCGGCATATCACGGCGCCGGAGTGCCGCCAGTATCTTTTGCGACAGGCCTTCGAAGAGGCGATTCACACCCACGCTTACCAATATATTGTGGAGAGCCTGGGGTTGGATGACGGAGAAATCTTTAACGCTTATCACGAAGTCAAGAGTATCCGGGACAAGGATGAGTTCTTGATTCCGTTCATTGGCATTCTGACGGATCCGTTTTTCAAGACCGGAACACCCGAGAATGACCAAAAGCTTCTGCGCAGCTTGATCGTCTTCGCCTGCATCATGGAGGGCTTGTTCTTCTACGTGGGCTTCGCGCAGATTTTGGCGCTGGGCCGGCAAAACAAGATGACTGGAGCGGCCGAGCAGTATCAATACATCCTGCGCGATGAATCGATGCACTGCAATTTTGGTATCGATCTTATCAATCAGATCAAGATGGAGAACCCGGGGCTGTGGACGGCGCGGTTCCGTGAAGAAATCCGTGGCCTGATGCAAAAAGGAGTTGAGCTGGAATATCGTTACGCCGAAGACACGATGCCGCGCGGCGTGCTGGGTCTGAATGCGCCCATGTTCAAGGAATATCTTCGCTATGTCGCCAATCGTCGATGCCAGCAAATTGGTTTGGACTTGTTGTACTCAGGCGCCAGCAATCCCTTCCCGTGGATGTCGGAAATGATCGATCTCAAGAAAGAAAAGAATTTCTTTGAAACCCGTGTGACTGAATATCAGACGGGCGGAGCGCTCAATTGGGATTAGTCCCGCGGCCAGCTCATTGCTTCTTTCGCCCTGATCAAGGGCGTACCCGAATGTCTTCCTTCAGGAGATGCTTCGTCATGCATGACGGTGACGAAGCCCTAGGCCGGGATTGATCTTCCTTAACCCAATTAGCGAATCGAGCGGCAGGAGGTTTCCTGCCGTCAACAGAACTGCCCGATGCTCGGACAGGCGGCCGGTTTGGCGCCTCCCGAGCCACGGTAGTTGGTGCGGCGAGAAATCCTTCTTTGCCGCGCCAGGTAGTGTCCTTGTGTAACTCTTGTTAGGAGATAGCAAATGGCTATGAAGAAAAAGGCAGCAAAGAAACCCGCGGCGAAGAAAAAAGTCGCGGCCAAGAAACCGGCCAAGAAGATGATGGCCAAGAAGAAGCCTGCGGCGAAGAAACCGGCCAAGAAGGTAATGGCCAAGAAGAAGCCGGCGAAAAAGGCAGCGGCGAAGAAGCCAGCCAAGAAAGCGGCGGCGAAGAAGCCGGCGAAGAAGGCGGCAGCCAAGAAGCCAGCCAAGAAAGTAGCGGCGAAGAAACCGGCGAAGAAAAAGGCGGCGGCGAAGAAGTCCGCAGCCAAGCCGAGTATGCCGTCGGCGGCGCCAGCCGCTCCGAAGCCTGTTTCGGCGCCAGCAGCTTGGCCATTTCCGGTAGCGGGTAACCGGCCGAACTAAGCTTCCCAGATGCCTGCGGGCAGCCTGCATCCGTGAGGATACCAGTCTACTGAGCCGCGGGCTTTGGTCCAGATGGAGCGTAGCAAAGTCAATTCAAGTTTGATTCGTTCGGTCGGCTATGAACCGAACACTCGGATTCTCGAAATCGAATTCAATAATGGCGGCGTCAGTCAATACAGCAGCGTGTCGGCTGAAGTGCATCGTCGCTTGATGTCTGCGCCCTCCACGGTGAGCTATTTTCGCGACCATATCGAAGAGTCGTTCAGCGTCAAACGAATTCGATAGCCGATTTCAGCAGTCTGGTTCGTCCGCTGCCGGCCGCGGATTCTCGATGAAGCCAAACCGCCCTGGTGTGTCCGCCGATCGAATCGGGTCGATCGGATAACGTGCACCGCGATATCTAAAGAACAGAATTGCCCTTCGATCGACCAAGGCCTCTAGCAGCGTGTCAGAGGCAGACGCGCCATTTTCTTCTTCAATCAGCGTCAACGCGGATTCAAGATCACGATCGGAAATCAAAGCCGCAATGCCTTCGCACGCGATTAGCAAGGCACCTGTTTCGTCTACCCAAACCCCATCCAGCGACTCGACAACGCGGCCTGTGTGCCAGCAGAAACGCAATGCTGAATCGGCTTGCCCTTCAAGCCGTGCGATCATCGGTGTGTACTCAAGTTGCACGAACACGCGCTGCGGGCCATTCTGAAAATACCATCGGCCTTGCGCGTCGCACAGGTAATTGCGCCCGATGTAAGAGTTAAACATCGGATTGTTGATTAATTCGCCTTTGATTCGCCATTGGCCGCGCCGATCGAGTGACAACCAACCGTACACCGAAGGCACATTCGGCCATCGCGCCATCGCGCGCAGAACAATCTCATCCATGTGTTGTGCTCTAATAGTCGGCAAATAGGCAGTGCTCTATGGTGGCGATCGAGACATACGCACGACCTTTTTCAACGAACCTTCAGGAGTAAATCGATGGCCCTTACCTTCTATTATGGATCCGGATCGCCCTACGCGTGGCGCGTTTGGTTAGCGCTCGAATACAAAGGCGTACCTTACGAGTTGCACACCTTGTCTTTTTCCGCCGGTGATCTCAAGACGCCGGAATTTCTTAAAATCAATTCGCGGCACAGAGTGCCGGCCATTGTGGATGAGGGCTTTGCGCTGTATGAGTCAGTAGCGATCGTTGAATATCTAGACGAAAAATACAACACCGTGAAGCAGTTGTTCCCCGGCGACGTGAAACAGCGCGCGGTGATTCGCCGCATGGTGCAGGAGGTCGACCAGTATTACTCCAGTGCCATGGAAGGTTTGGTCGATCAAATCCTTTTCACTTCGCAAGAGCGCTGGGATGCAGAAAAAATTGCCGGAGGAAAAAAGAAATTAACCGCGGAACTGACGAAGTGGGAGTCAGCCGTCTCTGGCGATTTTCTCGGCGGTACCACGCCGACGGCGGCTGACTTTGCCCTCTACCCGCTGATTGCGCTCACCTTGCGCATGGAAAAAAAGGATCCGACGCTGAACATTCAAGCTGCAATCGGGCCGAGAGTGACGGCATGGATGCGCCGTATCGAAGCGCTACCGTTCTTCAAGAAGACTTGGCCACCGCATTGGAAATAGGATCCTGTGAGCAAAATCAAAATTCAGTTTCCGCGAGTGGAAGTCACTGCCAGCCTGCTTGACACCGAAACTTCCCGGGCCTTGCTCGCAGCGCTTCCCTGCGAATCACGAGCAAGTACCTGGGGCGAGGAAGTGTATTTTGCTCTGCCGGTAAAAGCCAAACTCGAACCCGGCGCGACGCAGGTCGTTGACGCCGGGACCGTGTGTTTTTGGGTGGAAGGGAGCTCACTCGCGCTGCCGTTTGGACCTACACCTATATCTGAAGCAGAAGAATGCAGGCTCGTAACCGCGGTCAATATCCTTGGCAAGATCGAAGGCGACGCGCAAGCGCTATTGAGAGTTCACGCGGGTGACAAGGTAAAAGTCAGTCTTGTTGCGAATTAGTCATTCGCGCGCATAGAAAATCTTTCCTTCGAGCGCCGTGGTGCCGGCTTCAATTTCTAGCAAGCGGTCGATATTCGGATGCTTGCCTGGATTGGCACGTGCGTCCGGCGTATGTTCGGCGAAGAGTTTCAGCCCTTCGCTCGCCGCGGTCGCGTCGATCTTTCCGAAGCGGCGCAGCAAGTAGGCGTAAACGCAAAGTGAGCCTTACTTCCCCGGCTGGTTCTCGATTGCTCCCGCGAGCTGACCGCCCATTGATACCAACTCGATGCGCGCGATGCCGTCGATCGCAGGCAGTGTTTTTAGATTGTCGGCAAACGTCATTGATCTCTCCATCATGCCCTGTCACTCCGCGCTCGCGGGCTGCGGTACCATGCGCACATCATAACAAGCCCGTGTGAAGAGGAAGAATGCCACTCCTTCTCGGATGTATTGCCGACGATTTTACCGGCGCGACTGATTTGGCGAATACCCTGGTCAAACAAGGTATGCGCACCATTCAGTTACTTGGGGTTCCGCGTACTGAACTGGCCATTCCCGAGGTCGATGCGGTGATCGTGGCTTTGAAGTCGCGCAGCAACGCGGCCGCGGATGCGGTGGCGCAGTCGCTGTCTGCGCTCGCGTGGTTGCGGCAACAAGGCGCGCGGCAGGTCTACTTTAAGTACTGTTCGACCTTTGATTCCACCGAGAAGGGCAATATCGGGCCGGTGGCAGACGCGTTGTGCGCGGCCTTGGGGGCGAGCTTTGCCGTGTTCAATCCGGCTTTCCCAACTAACAGACGCACGGTCTACCAAGGTTATCTCTTCGCCGGCGACGTTTTGCTGTCTGAGTCAAGCATGCGCCACCACCCGCTTACTCCAATGAATGACTCGTTCTTGGTTAGGGTGTTGCAGCAGCAAACCGCGCAGAAAGTCGGACTGCTACCGTTTGCAGCCGTTGAAAAAGGTGCGGCGAGTGTGCGCGAAGAATTCGCGCAGTTGCGAGCCTCCGGCGTGCACTATGCAATTCTTGACTCGGTGACCGATCAACATCTTATGACGCTCGGCGAAGCGTGCGCGGACCTCCCGTTGGTCACCGGTGGGTCGGGCATGGCGATGGGACTGCCGGCGAATTTTGTACGCGCCGGTTTGCTTAAGCCTGGCAAAGTCTATTCGTTGCCGCGCGTGTCCGGCCCGACGATTGTGCTGGCCGGCAGTTGTTCCAGCGCAACGCAGGCGCAGGTGGCGGACATGAGAGCTGCGCACGACGCGTACCAGGTTGATCCGCTGAAGATTGCCGCAGGGACCGATGTCGTGCGCGAGATCGTCGACTGGGCGCGGCCACGCCTGGCCGAGAAACCGCTACTCGTCTACTCGACTGCGACGCCGGAACAAGTTAGCGTGGTTCAATCGCAAATCGGCCGCGAGCAAGCGGGCGCGCTGATTGAGCAGACGCTTGGCCAGGTCGCAATTGAGTTGTTGCGATTGGGTGTACGTCGATTCGTGGTGGCGGGAGGCGAGACCGCCGGCGCGGTAGTCGGCGCGCTCGGCGTCGAAGGATTACTGATCGGACCGGAAATCGATCCGGGCGTGCCGTGGACTTTTAGTCTTGATCAGCCGCCGCTCGCGCTTGCGCTGAAGTCCGGCAATTTCGGCGGACGCGACTTTCTTACTCGTGCGTTTCGCAAGCAGCCATGAGCGAAGCAAAGCTGCGTGAAGAAATCTGCTACTTCGGAAAGTCATTGTTCGATCGCGGGTTGACGCCGGGTTCGTCCGGCAACATCAGCGTTCGCTGTGACGGCGACTGGTTGATGACGCCGACCAATGCTTGTCTCGGCCGCCTCGATCCGGCGCGGCTCTCAAAGTTGGATGCAAACGGAAATTTGCTCGATGGAGACAAGGCCACCAAAGAATCTTTTTTGCATATGTCGATGTACGCTGCGCGCCCGAACTCCACTGCGATCGTGCATTTGCACTCGACGCATTCTGTCGCGGTGTCATGTCTTGCGGACCTAAACGTGAGCGAGCCGATTCCGCCGATTACCGCTTACTACGTGATGAAAATCGGCAAACTTGCTTTGCTTCCGTACTACCCGCCGGGTGATCTTTCGCTGGCCAACGCGGTTAAGGAAGTGGCCGGCCGGCACCACGCCATCTTGCTCTCGAACCATGGTCCGGTGGTCGCGGGCAAGGATCTGGAATCGGCAGTCTACGCCACTGAGGAGCTGGAAGAGACCGCGCGCATCTGGCTGATGTTGAGAGGCGAGAACACCCGCTTCCTGTCAGAAGCGCAAGTGCTGGCGCTGAACCAAAGATTCCCGCAGTAAAAAACGGGGCGCGAGCCCCCCCGTTTTCTCGAAAAACTTGTGGTTAGAAATTGCGCTGAACTCTGATTCCAGAGAACGTTACGTTGAATTTTTCCTGGATCAGTGTGCCATTCAGCGTATTGGGTGCGTCGACTGCATCCGATGCACGATAGCGGAAGGTGTCGAAATACCAGAACACAGACCAAGCTGAGTCAATCCGGTAACCCAATTGCGCGTAGGCGGAAAAATCGCCACCCGGCTTCAGCGTGAAGCTGCCCAAACCTTGATTGCTCAGATCGCGTTTTACCTTGGAGATCAGCGGATACTTCATGCCGACGCCTCCGATCCATCCCTCTTTGCGCGCCTCGGTATCGAATTCAATGCCAAGCCGAAAATACGCGGTGTCATAAGTGCGTTTTTCGAGGGTGCCGGGAATTTTTCGCATCCAGTGCTCCCAGCCTAGTCCGAGCACGACGTCCATCACGTGCTCTTTCTCATAGGCGCTGCGACTGCGCATCTGAATCTCGTTACCGAGCAGGTAATTCTTCGACGTCCCACTCGCCATTCCACCAATGGCGTCTAAGCCCTCGTAATCGGTGCCCCCCACGATCAGCCGCCCGCGGTAGGCGAGCAGGCGGCCGGTCGCACCGTCCTCGGTGTAGGAAAGGCCGGCCCCGATAATATTGCCGCCGTCGTCCTCTCCGCTTTCGTTCCACTTAACATGATCGACGCCCGCATTGGCGGCAAGCTCGGCCGAGGCTGAGCCAACCAGCGCCAGTAGGGATAACAAAGCCGCTGCTAAACAAAGTTTCATAGTCACCTTAAGTTTCCTCCGTATGTTTATGACCGGATGGGATTTCTTGCGCTTTATCCCATGGAATCGTGGCGCTGTCAACTGCAACTTCGCGGGATCGAAAATGCCACGATCATGACATTGCGCGAGCCAGACGAAATGTGAAATCGACCGTTTCGAGCGAATGTTTAGGGCGATCTGGCAAACTGAAGGCAAATGTATACGAGCGTATGGGTGGCGCGCCGCCTTGCGGTACCATTTGCACGATCCACACAATCGAAAACAAGATCGGCACGGGAGGATCGCGATGCAACAGGCAAGACAAGCGCTGATAACGCGGCTGGAAATTGAAGCGCGCCAAATTCGACGCAACATCTGGCGCGCGTTACGCGCCGGCGGCAGCGGACACGCGGGCGGTTCCAGTTCGGCGGCGGATGTCCTCGCGGCGCTTTATTTTCATCGACTGCGAGTCCGTCCGCGCGAACCCGAGTGGCCGCAGCGCGATCGCTTTGTACTCTCCAAGGGCCACGCCAATGCTGCGCTGGGCGCGGTGCTGGCGCAGGCACGATTCATTGATGACGCGATCCTCGATCGTTTCTACGGATACGAGTCACCCTTCGGTATGCACCCCGATATAAAAATGGCCGGAGTGGAAATGTGTACCGGCGCGCTCGGACATGGGTTGGCGGTTGGCATGGGCATGGCGCTGGGCGCGCGCATGCAGCAAATGGACTTTCATACCTTTGTGATGTTGGGTGATGGAGAGCTGCACGAAGGGTCGAACTGGGAGGCGGCGATGGCGGCAGCGCACTACCGGCTGGCGAATCTCACCGCCATCATTGACTCGAACAAGATCGCGCAGAGCGGTCATCTCACCGAGTTGATCTCGGTTGAACCGCTGGCTGACAAGTGGCGCGCGTTCGGTTGGGCGGTGCGGGAAATCGACGGCCATGACATGGAGGAAGTAGTGAGCGCGCTCGATGCAGTTCCCATGGACGCCGGACGGCCGACGGCCTTGATCGCACACACCGTCAAAGGTAAAGGCGTGAGCTTTGCCGAAGACACTTACCTGTGGCACAGCAACAGCGTGAACGATGAAATCTTCGCGCGCGCGATGTCAGAGCTGGGTGAAGCATGAATAGTCCCGCTCCGGATTGGCGCGCGAAATCGGCCAACCAGACCCGTCTCGCGTTTGGTCAAGCGTTGCTGGAACTCGCCGTGCGTGAACCGCGCACCGTGGTGGTATCCGTCGATACGCAAGATCTGCTCGGCATTCGTCCCTACATCGAGCGCCATCGCGATCGCTTTGTGGAGCTTGGTATCGCCGAGCAAAACGCAATTGGAGTCGCATCCGGCTTGGCCACTACTGGCATGCGGCCTTACGTGTGCGCGTATGCGCCGTTCATCACCGCGCGCAGCATGGAACAGGTACGCAACGACATTGCCTACGCCAATCAGCGCGTGGTGATCGGCGCGGCGGCGAGCGGCATCTCGCTCGGTGTCGCGGGCGGCACCCACCATGCGCTGGAAGACCTGGCGCTGATGCGCAGCCTGCCCAACATGACGGTGATAGTTCCGGCGGATGTCGATGAGGCGTACGCCGCGACACTGGCGACGCTGGACATCGATGGGCCGGTCTATCTGCGGCTTGGCGGCCGCGTCGAAGAACCATCAGTGAACAGCGCACCGTTTCATCTCGGTCGCGCGGAGCAATTGCGACCCGGCAACGATGTCTGCGTGATCGCTTGCGGTGCGCTGGTGCACATGGCACTGCAAGCGGCGGATCGGCTTCTCGGTGAAGGTGTTCACGTGCGCGTGCTCAATATGCATACCATCAAGCCGCTCGACAACGATGCAATCCTCGCCGCCGCCGAGACGCGCGGCATCGTCACCGCGGAAGAACATCACCTGAGCGGTGGTTTGGGTGGAGCCGTGGCCGAGCTATTGTCGACACAGCGGCCGACCGCGATGCGCATGATCGGCATGCCAGACAGGTTCGCGGCGGTCGGTCCTACGCCGAAGCTGCGCGACAAGTACGGGATGAGTGCGGACGCGATAGCGGCTGCCTGTCGTTCTTTGCTCAAGTAAGGGGCGGCCGCGACACAGCGTCAGCGAGCGCTGCTGTTACACTGCCCCCGACTCGCCTACTTAGCCGAAGCATTTTTCACATCCACGCAGGAGAAATTTTGATGACGATTTCGATGTACCAAGCCACCGTTCCGGCGTCTATTCGCATCCTCAACAATCTGGCGGCCATTATGGACAAGGCGGCCACGCATGCGGAAGCGCGCAAGATCGAACCTGCCGTGCTGCTCAATAGCCGCCTGTTCCCGGACATGCTCCCGCTGGTAAGACAAATCCAGATTGCCACCGACGGTATCAAAGGCGGCGCGGCGCGCTTGGCCGCAATGGAGCCGCCAAAGTACGAGGACAACGAGGCGACGATCCCGGAATGCGTCGCGCGCATTCGCAAGACGATCACCTTCCTCGAATCGCTGACAGCCGCGCAAATCGATGGCTCCGAAGAACGTACCATCCACCACCCGATGCGCAGCGGCACGCGCGAGTTTAAGGGAATGCAATATTTGCTGACTCACATTCTGCCGAATTTCTATTTTCACGTGACGACGGCGTACGCGATTCTGCGGCATAACGGCGTTGAACTTGGGAAGCAAGATTTCCTTGGCAAGGCCTAACGGACTAACGAATTCGCACGCGCCCCTTCGAGGCGCGTGCCGTCGTACAGGTAACGAATAATCCATGGTCTCAAGAATTATCAATGTCGAGCCGTTCGACCTGGTGGTGTTTGGCGGCACCGGCGATCTTGCCTATCGCAAACTATTTCCAGCGCTGTTTCATCGAGAATTTGACGGCCAGTTAAAAGAACCCACGCGCATCTTCGGCCTA
>JAYUZG010000176.1:0-31467 GCA_043751985.1 Betaproteobacteria bacterium | reverse complement strand
CCCTATTTGCTGGCGTGTCAGCGCTACATTGAACTCAACCCCGTGCGCGCAGCAATGGTGGAAGACCCCGCACACTACCGTTGGACCAGCTATCGCGCCCATGCGCTGAGGCAAGCGGGGCTTCGACTCTTCTAATAAGTTAGCCTGGCCCCTTTTACGCCTATTACCCGATCCAGGAGTAAACAAAGTGAGCACTCTCAGTCCGGTCCGAGATGCTTCTGAGTAGGCCGCCCCGCCTTCCCCTTGACCACTCTGCGCCCCAACATTCGCTCTATCTCCTCCTGGAACCGCGGCGTACCCAGCACCGTGTTACCGTTCGTCGCGGCGCGAATTTGATTCCATACGCCATGGTCGGTATGTGCCTTGAACAAGGCGCGATAGGCTTCGCGTCTGCTGTCTGCACTGCGGCCAAGACGCTGGTACTGATGGTCGGGTTGTAGCAGCGTGTTATCGCGTCCCTCCGCGTTGGCACGATAGCTGGACCATCGGGATTCCCGTGGGTGGCGCGCACTGGGTTGAGTTCGATATACCGGTAGCACGCCAGCACGTAATCCTCAAGTGAAGTCCCTACGATTGGTTTTGATCCGCGCTGCTGGTCATGGTGGGGTGAGTGATTGCAGCGCGTTGGCCCTGGAGCGCTCGAAAGGGTAAAATCCGCAGGTTTTAAGCGCTTGGGAAAGTTGAATGCGTCGGACCGTGGTCGCCGGAAATTGGAAGATGCACGGGAGCATCGTCGACAACCGGTCCCTGTTGGAGGCAATTAAGTCCGATCTGAGTGTGCTGACGGATGTGCGGTGCGTTGTGTGCGTACCGTACCCTTATCTTGCACAAGCACGTGATCGGCTTGGCGATAGTACGGTGGCGTGGGGTGCGCAGAATCTCAATGCCAATCCAAAAGGCGCGTTCACCGGCGAAGTGTCCGCGGCGATGCTGGCGGATTTGGGTTGCCGCTACGTAATCGTGGGGCACTCGGAACGAAGGACCTTATTCGCGGAAGACGACGCATCGGTCGCGCTAAAGACGCAAGCGGCGCTTGACGCTGGTCTGGTGCCGATTGTCTGTGTAGGTGAAACTTTGGCGGAGCGCGATGCGAGTGCGACCGAGAGGGTGGTAGGGCGGCAAGTGAATGCGGTGCTGGATGTGGTGGGTGTGGCGGGTCTGGGCAGGGCAGTGGTGGCGTACGAACCAGTGTGGGCGATTGGCACCGGCAAGACCGCGACGCCGGAGCAGGCGCAAGCGGTGCACCGGCATCTTCGCGCCGAGGTGGCGCGGCGCGATGCTGCTATCGCGGAAGACTTGCCGATAGTGTATGGCGGCAGCGTGAAGGCCAGCAACGCGCGCGAATTGTTCACGATGCCGGACATCGATGGCGGCTTGGTGGGCGGCGCGTCGCTGATCGCGGAGGAATTTGTCGGGATTTGCCGGGCTGCCGGCGCGTAAATATGCGCGGCGCTAACGCTTGTTTGAATTTTCTTTGAAGGACTTTGAATGGAAATTGCGATTCTGGTGTTACACGTCCTCGCCGCCGCCTGCGTGATCGGTTTGGTGCTGATTCAACATGGCAAGGGCGCGGATATGGGAGCGGCGTTTGGCAGTGGCGCGTCAGGCAGCTTATTCGGCGCGACCGGCTCGGCGAACTTTCTGTCGCGCTCGACGGCGTGGCTGGCAGCGGTGTTTTTCTTGACCAGCATGGCGCTCACTTATTATTCCGGGCACAAATCGACCGCCAAGGAAGGCGTGATGTCCAACTACAAGGACGCGCCGGCCAAGCCGACCGAGGTGCCTGCGGTGCCCGCATCCGGACCGGTGCAAGCTGGGAGCGCCGACACCAAGACTAACGATATTCCGAAGTAGCGGCTTGACGGCGGGTAAGAGCTGCTCAAGTCCGATTATTTGAAGCCGATGTGGTGGAATTGGTAGACACGCCGTCTTGAGGGGGCGGTGGCGAAAGTCGTGGGAGTTCGAGTCTCCCCATCGGCACCATAAGAAGTTTGCCGCAGTGCTGAAGTGTGATTTATCCGTCTTCCGCGGGCCTGACACCCCGTGCGACATGAGGTGAACCGGAAGGTTCGGGACATCTCTGGCTGAACAGGGAATGCTGCAAGAATATTTTCCGATCCTGATGTTCATCGCCATCGGCCTTGCGGTCGGCGTGGTTCCCGTCGCCATCGGCAGACTGGTTGCCCCGCACCGCCCCGACGCGCAAAAACTCTCGCCTTACGAGTGCGGCTTCGAAGCTTTCGAAGATGCACGCATGCGCTTCGACGTGCGCTACTACTTGATTGCGATCTTGTTCATTCTGTTCGACCTCGAAATCGCCTTTCTCTTCCCCTGGGCGGTGGTGCTGAATGAAATTGGCGCTTTTGGCTTTTTCTCCATGCTGCTATTCCTCGTCTTGCTCGTGGTCGGGTTCATCTACGAGTGGAAAAAAGGCGCGCTGGAATGGGATTGACCCGGACCTCATGAAATGAGCATCGAAGGCATTTTCGAAAAAGGTTTCGTTACCACCAAACTTGACGACGTCATCAACTGGACGCGCACCGGCTCGCTGTGGCCGATGACGTTTGGTTTGGCCTGCTGTGCGGTGGAAATGATGCACGCCGGCGCGTCGCGTTACGACTTAGATCGTTTCGGCATTGTGTTCCGTCCCAGTCCGCGCCAGTCCGACGTGATGATCGTGGCGGGAACGCTGTGCAACAAGATGGCGCCCGCGCTGCGCAAGGTCTACGACCAGATGGCCGAGCCGCGCTGGGTGATCTCCATGGGCTCGTGCGCCAACGGCGGCGGCTATTACCATTATTCCTATTCGGTGGTGCGCGGTTGCGATCGTATCGTGCCGGTGGACATCTACGTGCCGGGTTGTCCGCCGACTGCGGAAGCGCTGCTCTACGGCATCATTCAGTTGCAGAATAAAATCCGGCGCACCAGCACCATCGCCCGCTGATGCCCATCACCGCCGAACAACTCGCCTCGCAGATCAACGCCACACTCGGTGAGCGTGTGAGCGCGTTGCGCGTCGATCGCGGCGAGGTGACGCTGGAAATTCGTCCCGTTGACCTGGTCGCCGTCGCGACGCTGTTGCGCGACGATGCGCAATTTCGCTTTGAGTTGCTGATCGATTTGTGCGGGTTGGATTACAGCGGCTATGGCATGGGTTCGCGCGAAGGGCCACGTTTTGCGGTCGTGTATCACTTGTTGTCGGTGACGCAAAACTTGCGACTGCGCGTGCGCACGTTTGCCGCCGACGACGAGTTTCCGTCGGTGGATTCAGTAAACGAAATATGGCCGGCCGCCAACTGGTACGAGCGCGAAGCTTTCGATCTGTTTGGCATTGTGTTTCCCGGCCATCCGGATTTGCGCCGCATCCTCACCGATTATGGCTTCATCGGTCATCCTTTCCGCAAGGATTTTCCGCTGTCGGGTCACGTTGAAATGCGTTACGACCCGGATCAAAAACGCGTCATCTATCAGCCGGTCTCTATCGAGCCGCGTGAAATCACGCCACGCGTGATCCGCGAAGAGAATTACGGTCATGGCTGAGAGTCGCAAATACGCCTTAAGTCTTCGGAGAGCTTGCGTTGGCTGAGATCCGCAACTACACCATGAACTTTGGGCCGCAGCATCCGGCGGCGCACGGCGTATTGCGGCTGGTGCTGGAGCTGGACGGCGAAGTGATTCAGCGCGCAGATCCGCATATCGGCCTGCTGCATCGGGCGACCGAGAAGCTGGCCGAGCACAAGACTTATTTGCAGTCGGTGCCTTACATGGACCGGCTCGATTACGTGTCGATGATGTGCAACGAGCACGCCTACTGCATGGCGATCGAGCGCCTGCTCGACGTGCAGGTGCCGCTGCGCGCGCAGTACATCCGCGTGTTATTCGACGAGCTGACTCGCGTGTTGAATCATCTGCTGTGGCTCGGCGCGCACGCGCTCGACGTTGGCGCGATGACGGTGTTCCTGTATTGCTTCCGCGAACGCGAAGACTTGATGGATTGCTACGAAGCGGTATCCGGCGCGCGCATGCACGCGGCCTACTATCGTCCGGGCGGCGTGTATCGTGATCTGCCCGAAGTGATGCCGCAGTACCAAGTTTCGAAGTCAAAGAACGCCACAGCGATTCAGGAGTTGAACGCAAACCGCGGCGGCTCCTTGCTCGACTTCATCGACGATTTTGCGCAGCGTTTCCCGCGCTACGTCGATGAATACGAAACTTTGCTGACCGACAATCGCATCTGGAAACAGCGCACCGTCGGCATCGGCGTGGTGTCGCCCGAGCGTGCCAAAGCGCTGGGTTTTACCGGCCCGATGTTGCGCGGTTCCGGGGTCGAATGGGATTTGCGCAAGAAGCAACCGTACGAAGTTTACGATCGCATGGACTTCGATATTCCGGTGGGCGTCAATGGCGATTGCTACGACCGTTACCTGGTGCGCGTCGAAGAGATGCGGCAGAGCAATCGCATCATCAAGCAATGCGTCGACTGGCTGCGGCAGAATCCCGGCCCGGTGATCTCCGACAATCACAAGATTACCGCGCCCGATCGTGTCGATATGAAGACCAACATGGAAGAGCTGATTCATCACTTCAAGCTCTTCACCGAAGGCTTTCATGTGCCGCCCGGCGAGGCTTACGCCGCGATTGAACACCCCAAAGGCGAGTTCGGCATTTACCTCGTGTCCGACGGCGCCAACAAACCTTATCGCTTGAAGATTCGCGCGCCGGGCTTTCCGCACCTCGGCGCACTGGATGAAATGGTGCGCGGACACATGATCGCCGACGTGGTGGCGATCATCGGCACTCAGGACATCGTGTTCGGAGAGATCGATCGATGAGACAGCGCGCGTGGAGAAAAAAGCAGTGAATGCCCCACTGATGTTGTCGCCGGAATGCCTTGCGTCGATCGATCGCGAAATTGCCAAGTATCCGGCCGATCAAAAGCAATCCGCGGTGATGGCGGCGCTCGCCGTCGCGCAACAGGAAAAAGGCTGGCTGTCGTCCGAGACGATCGAGTTTGTCGCCGGCTATCTGGGCATGGCGCCGATCGCCGTGTACGAGGTGGCCTCGTTCTACGCCATGTACAACCTGGCCCCGGTGGGCCGGTACAAGATCACCATTTGCACCAATCTGCCGTGTGCCTTGTCCGGCGCCAATGAGGCGGCCACGCATTTGCAGTCAAAGCTGGGAGTCGGCTTCAATCAATCGACCGCTGACGGAAACTTCACGCTCAAAGAAGGCGAATGCATGGGTGCCTGCGGCGACGCACCGGTGTGCCTGTTGAATGACCGCAGCATGAAGTCATTCATGACGCCGGAAAAATTAGACCGATGGCTGGCGGAGTTGTCGCAATGAGCGCGCTCATCGATTACGGCCCGGATGCGATTATTCTCAAGGGTCTCACCGGTGACAACTGGCGCTTGCGCGACTACGAAGCGCGCGGCGGGTACCAGGCGCTGAAAAAAATTCTGCGCGACAACATCACGCCCGAAGCGGTCATTGCCGAAATCAAGAAATCAGCCTTGCGCGGCCGTGGCGGCGCGGGTTTCCCCACCGGCCTCAAGTGGAGTTTCATGCCGCGCAGTTTTCCCGGCGCGAAATATCTGGTGTGCAATTCGGATGAAGGCGAGCCGGGGACGTTCAAAGACCGCGACATCCTGCGCTACAACCCGCACATCGTGATCGAGGGCATGGCCATCGCCGCCTATGCCATGGGCATCAAGGTGGGTTACAACTACATCCATGGCGAAATCTGGAGCACTTACGAACGCTTCGAAGAGGCGCTGAACGAAGCGCGTGCCGCTGGTTATCTCGGCAAGAATATTCTCGGCAGTGAGTTCACATTTGAACTGCATGCGCATCACGGTTTTGGCGCTTACATCTGCGGCGAGGAAACCGCGCTGCTGGAATCGCTCGAAGGCAAGAAAGGCCAGCCGCGCTTCAAGCCGCCTTTCCCCGCGAGCTACGGCCTCTACGGCAAGCCGACCACCATCAACAACACCGAGACTTTCGCCGCCGCACCGTGGATCATCAACAACGGCGCCGATGCATTTCTCAGTATGGGTAAGCCCAACAACGGCGGCACCAAAATATTTTCGGTTTCCGGACATGTTGCACGGCCTGGAAATTATGAGGTGAAGTTGGGCACGCCTTTCTCCAAGTTGCTGGAAATGGCCGGGGGCATGCGCGGCGGGCGCGAGATCAAAGCGGTAATCCCTGGCGGCTCGTCGATGCCGGTGTTGCCCGGCGACGTGATGATGCAGACCGATATGGATTACGACTCCATCGCCAAGGCCGGTTCTATGCTCGGCTCGGGCGCGGTGATCGTGATGGACGAGAGCGTGTGCATGGTCAAGGCGTTGCAGCGGCTGTCGTATTTTTATTTCGAGGAATCGTGCGGACAATGCACGCCTTGCCGTGAAGGCACCGGCTGGCTGTATCGCATGGTTCATCGCATTGAGCATGGGCAGGGCCGTGCGGAAGATTTACAGCGCCTGGTCTCCGTTTCCGACAACATCGCGGGCCGCACCATCTGCGCCTTGGGTGATGCGGCGGCGTTGCCGGTGAAGAGTTTCATCAAGCATTTCCGCGATGAGTTTCAATATCACATCGACCACCGGCGCTGCCTGGTGGGCGCCTCGCAAATGGCCGGCGCATGATCAATCTGGAAATTGACGGCAAGACGGTCAGCGTCGCGGACCACAGTACCGTGATGGATGCGGCCGTACAGCTTGGCATTTATGTGCCGCATTTTTGTTATCACAAGAAGTTATCCATCGCCGCCAATTGCCGTATGTGTCTCGTCCAAATAGAGAAAGCGCCGAAGCCGCTGCCGGCCTGCGCTACGCCGGTGACCGAGGGCATGAAAGTGCTGACGCATTCGGAGTTGGCGGTCAAGGCGCAGCAAGGCGTGATGGAATTTCTGCTGATCAATCATCCTCTCGACTGTCCGATTTGCGACCAGGGCGGCGAATGCCAGTTGCAGGATCTCGCGGTTGGATATGGTGGCAGCGCATCGCGCTACGAAGAAAATAAGCGAGTGGTCGAACACAAGGATCTCGGTCCGCTGGTCTCCGCCGAAGAAATGAACCGCTGCATTCACTGCACGCGCTGCGTGCGCTTCGGGCAGGAAATCGCCGGCGTGATGGAGCTCGGCATGGGCGGGCGTGGTGAACACTCCGAGATCATGCCGTTTGTGTCGCGCACGGTGGACTCCGAATTGTCCGGCAACATGATCGACGTGTGCCCGGTTGGCGCTTTGACGTCGAAACCTTTCCGCTACGCGGCGCGCACCTGGGAGCTGCTGCGGCGCCGTTCCATTGCGCCGCACGACGGACTGGGCTCCAATCTGGTGGTGCAGATCAAACAAGATAAGGTCGTACGCGTGTTGCCGCTGGAAAATGAAGAAATCAATGAGTGCTGGCTTTCGGACCGCGATCGATTTTCGTACGAGGCATTGAATTCTCCGGAGCGCTTGACCGCGCCGATGATCCGGCGCAACGGAAAATTGGAGACGGTGGACTGGCAGACCGCGCTGGAGTTCATCGCGGCTGGCTTGAAAAAAGTGATCGGCGCGCAGGGTGCGCAGAGCATCGGCGCGCTGGCGGCGCCGGGCTCGACTCTGGAAGAGCTACACCTTCTCGCGAAACTCATGCGTGGAATGGGCAGTGACAATATCGACTTCCGCTTACGCCAAAGCGATTTCTCTGCCGTAGGTCTCGGCGCGCCTTGGCTTGGCCTACCGGTGTCGGAACTGAGTGAGCTGCAGCGCGTGCTCATCGTCGGTTCGACGCTGCGCAAAGAGCAGCCCTTGCTCGCACATCGGCTTCGCCATGCGGTGAAAAAAGGCGCGCGCGCGCATTTCATCAATCCGGTGGACGACGATCTGCTGATGCCGGTCGCAGGCAAGATGATCGTAGCGCCGTCACAGATGGTCGATGCGCTGATGCAAGTGGTGAAGGCGGCAGCGGAGATCAAGAACAGCACCGTGCCGGAGTGGGCGAAAGTCGTCACGGTAAGCGACGACGCGCGCGCGATCGCAAAGAGTTTTTGCGAAAGCGAGCGACGTGCCGTTCTGCTCGGTAACCTGGCCGCGCAGCATCCGCAGGCGGCGCAACTGCAATCACTGGCGCAAACGCTGTCACAGATAACCGGCGCGAAGTTTGGATTTCTCACCGAATCCGCGAACACGGTGGGCGGCCATATCGCGCAAGCCTTGCCACGCAATGGCGGCCTCAACGCGCGCGGCATGATCGAGCAGCCGCGTAGGGCCTACGTATTGCTCGGCGTCGAAGTTGAATTCGACCTGGCCGACACGCGCGCCGCGCGCGCCGCCATGACGCAGGCCGAGTTCGTCCTCGCCTTGTCGCCGTTCCGCACGCAAGCGGTTGACTACGCGCACGCGCTGTTGCCGATCGCGCCGTTCACCGAAACCGCCGGCACCTTTGTCAGCAATGAGGGCCGTGCGCAGAGTTTCAACGGCGTGGTGAAGCCGCTGGGCGAAACGCGTCCGGCGTGGAAAGTATTGCGGGTGCTGGGAAATCTTTTGGGCTTGGACGATTTCGGCTACGACAGCGTCGAGCAAATCCGCCAGGAATTGCCGCTGGCATCGCTCGCGAGCTTGCTGGACAATCGGCTGCAGCCGGTGAACATTGCACCACCTGCGGTGGCGTCGCTAGAGCGGATCGGCGAAGTCGCGATTTATTCCGTCGACGCGTTGTGCCGGCGTGCGCCGGCGTTGCAATTGACGCGCGACGCGCAAGCGCCGATCGCAATGTTGCACGGCGCCCTGATCGACAAGCTGCAACTACAGGCCGGCGACTTGTTGCGCGTCGAGCAGGGCGAGGGCGGCGCGCTGTTGCCGTTCGCGCGCGATGACAGTCTCCCGTCAAATTGCGTGCGGGTGGCTGCGGCGACTGCCTCGACGCGTGACCTCGGTCCGCTGTTCGGTGAACTCAGATTGACTCGCGTCGCGGCGCGCGAGAAGGCTGTCGCCTGATGCTGAGCGTATTGCACCAGATCTTTGTCGAACTTCCGGCCGAATGGCTGGGCCCGCATTACTTCGTGTGGTACGCGACGTTCTTCAAGAACTTGTTCTGGATCCTCCTCATCGTGCTGCCCGTCATGGGCTGCGTTGCTTACCTGACGCTGGCCGAGCGCAAGGTGATCGCCTGGATGCAGGTGCGCATCGGCCCGAATCGAGTCGGCCCGCTTGGTCTGCTGCAACCGATCGCCGATGCGATCAAGTTGCTGATGAAGGAAATCATCATTCCTTCCGGCGCCAATAAGTTTCTGTTTATTTTTGCACCGGTGCTGTCGATCATGCCGGCGCTGGCGGCGTGGGCGGTCGTGCCATTCAGTCCTGACGTGGTGCTGGCCGATGTCAATGCCGGTTTGCTCTACGTGATGGCGATCACGTCGATGGGCGTGTACGGTGTCATCGTTGCCGGCTGGGCGTCTAACTCCAAATATGCTTTCCTCGGTTGTCTGCGTTCCGCGGCGCAGATCGTGTCGTATGAGATCGCGATGGGCTTCGCGCTGGTGAGCGTGCTGATGCTGTCGCACAGCTTGAATCTGAGCGACATCGTGCGTGGTCAGCATGGAAGCTGGGGCTTCCTCAATTGGAATTTGGTTCCTTTGTTCCCGATGTTCCTGGTGTATTTCATCTCGGCCGTAGCGGAGACCAATCGTGCGCCATTCGACGTCGCGGAAGGTGAATCGGAAATTGTCGCGGGCTTCCACGTCGAGTATTCCGGCATGGCGTTCGCCATCTTCTTTCTGGCCGAGTACGCCAACATGATCTTGGTGTGCACGCTCGCCGCGATTATGTTTCTGGGCGGCTGGTTGTCGCCGCTGCCGTTTCTGCCCGACAGTTTCCTGTGGCTGCTGGCCAAGATCGGCTTCTTGTTGTTTTGCTTCCTGTGGTTCCGCGCGACTTTTCCGCGCTATCGCTATGACCAGATCATGCGTCTGGGTTGGAAAATTTTTATTCCGGTGACCATTATCTGGTTGATCGTGATCGGCGCGCTGCTGCAATTTTCCTGGTTTCCGTGGGGCGCGGCATGATGCAGCGCGTGAGGGATTTTTTCTCCACTTTTCTCCTGGTTGAACTGGTGAAAGGCATGATGCTGACCGGACGCCATTTGTTCGCACGCAAAATCACTATCCAGTTCCCCGAGGAAAAGACGCCGCAGAGCCCGCGCTTTCGCGGCTTGCATGCGCTGCGTCGTTACCCGAACGGCGAGGAGCGCTGCATTGCGTGCAAGCTGTGCGAGGCGGTGTGCCCGGCGCTGGCGATTACCATCGAATCGGAGAAGCGCGCCGACGGCACGCGTCGTACTACGCGCTACGACATCGATCTGACCAAATGCATTTTCTGTGGTTTCTGCGAAGAGTCGTGCCCGGTAGACTCGATCGTGGAGACGCGCATTCTGGAGTACCACGGAGAAAAACGCGGCGATCTGCTCTACACCAAGGAAATGTTGCTGGCGGTGGGCGATCGCTATGAAGAACAAATTGCCAAGGATCGAGCCGCTGACGCGGCGTATCGCTAAAACCTGAACCGTGAGTTTTCAGACTCTCATTTTTTATCTGTTTGCGGCGATTCTGATCGGCGCCGCGCTGCGCGTGATCACTGCGCGCAATCCGGTGCACGCTGCGCTGTTTCTGGTGTTGGCGTTTTTCACCGCCGCGGGGATCTGGATGCTGCTCGAAGCGGAGTTCCTCGCCATCGCGTTGGTGCTGGTCTACGTCGGCGCGGTCATGGTGCTGTTTCTGTTCGTGGTGATGATGCTGGACATCAATCTGGACAAGTTACGCGAAGGCTATTGGGATTACCTGGTGCCGGCGCTGATCGTGGCCGGCGTGATGGCGGCGGAGATGACGATTATTCTTGGCAGCCGTCACTTCGGATTGTCGGTGGTCCCCGCGCCCGCGCCGCGCGCCGCGGACTACAGCAACACGCGTGAACTGGGCCGATTGCTCTACACCGACTATGTCTATCCATTCGAAATCGCCGCAGTGATTCTGCTGGTGGCGATCGTGGCCGCGATAGCCCTGACTTTGCGTCAGCGCAAGGACAGCCGTTATATCGATCCGGCGCGTCAGGTGGAAATCAAGCGTGAAGGCCGTATGCGCATCGTGTCGATGCCATCCGAGAAGCGCGCGCAGAACAAGGCGGACCCGGCGTGATCTCGCTCTCGCATTACCTCATTCTCGGCGCGATCCTGTTCGCGATCAGCGTGGTAGGTATTTTCCTCAATCGCAAGAACGTGATCATTCTGCTGATGGCGATCGAGTTGATGCTGCTCGCGGTGAATCTGAATTTCATCGCCTTCTCGCACTTTTTGCATGACACGGCCGGGCAGGTGTTTGTGTTTTTTATCCTGACGGTGGCCGCGGCCGAATCGGCCATCGGCTTGGCGATTCTGGTGGTGATGTTCCGCGCCACCGGCAGCATCAACGTCGATGACATGGACAAGCTAAGAGGATAATGGGCACGCGATGCAGACCTTGTATCTGATCGTTCCGCTCGCGCCACTCGCGGGTGCGTTGATCGCCGGCTTGTTTGGCGTCTTTATCGGCCGCGCTGCCACGCACTGGGTCACCATCATCGGCATGCTCATCGCCACGGCGGCGGCGGCTATCGTTTTCAACGACACGGTGATCAACGGTCATCATTTTAATGGCACCGTTTATACCTGGCTGCGCACCGGCGGTGTGGAATTCAACGTCGGATTTCTGATCGACTCGCTGTCCGCCACCATGATGCTGGTGGTGACGCTGGTGTCGCTGCTGGTGCATGTTTACACCATCGGTTACATGCACGATGACCCAGGGTATCAGCGCTTCTTCAGTTACATCTCGCTGTTCACCTTCTCGATGTTGATGCTGGTGATGGCCAACAATTTTGTGCAGTTGTTCTTTGGCTGGGAAGCGGTGGGCCTGGTGTCGTATCTGCTGATCGGCTTCTGGTTTACGCGACCGACGGCGATCTACGCCAACATGAAAGCCTTCCTGGTGAATCGCGTCGGCGACTTTGGATTTCTGCTCGGCATCGGATTGATCTTTGCCTATTTCGGTTCGCTCGATTACGTGAAGGTGTTTGAAGCGGCGCCGCAACTCTCGGCGCGCACGGTCGATGTTGCGGGCGTGGACTGGCCGCTGATGACGGCGATTTGTCTGTTGTTGTTCATCGGCGCGATGGGTAAATCAGCGCAGTTCCCTTTGCACGTGTGGCTGCCGGACTCAATGGAAGGTCCGACTCCGATTTCTGCGTTGATTCACGCCGCGACCATGGTGACCGCCGGCATCTTCATGGTGTCGCGCATGTCGCCGCTGTTCGAGCTGTCGGAAACCGCGCTGTCAGTGATTCTGGTGCTCGGCGCCATCACCGCGTTGTTTATGGGTCTGGTCGCAGTGGTGCAGAACGACATCAAACGCGTGGTTGCGTACTCGACACTGTCGCAACTGGGCTACATGACGGTGGCGCTGGGCGCGTCCGCCTACGCGGCCGGCATGTTTCATCTGGTGACGCACGCGTTCTTTAAGGCGCTGCTATTTTTGGGCGCCGGTTCGGTGATCATCGGCCTGCACCACGAGCAGGATCTGCGCAACATGGGCGGGTTGCGGAAATACATGCCGGTGACCTATGTCACGATGTTGATCGGCGCGCTGGCCAGCGCGGGCGTGCCCGGTTTCGCCGGTTTCTTCTCCAAAGACGCGATTATTGACGCCGTGCATCTGTCGCACCTGCCGGGGAGCGGCTTCGCGTATTTTTGCGTGTTGTCTTGCGTATTCGTCACGGCGCTGTATACCTTCCGTATGGTGTTCATGGCCTTCCATGGCAAGGAGCGCTTCGCGGGTGGCGGCCATGACGCGCAGCACGGCCACGATCATCACGACACGCATCACGGCGGCCCGCACGAATCGCCCGCTGTCGTAACGATTCCGCTGATTCTGCTGGCGATCCCCAGTGTGTGCGTGGGCTGGGTAATCGGCACTGTGGTATTTGGCGACTACTTCAGTGGCGCGATCGTAGTGCATCCTGAACACGCGGTGCTCGCCCATTTGGCGGAAGAATTCCACGGCGTGCCGGCGATGATGTTGCATGCGCTCGGCACGCTCCCATTCTGGCTGGCGATGGCGGGTATCGCAGCGGCAGCCTATCTCTATCTGGTGAATACCAGTTTGCCCGGTGTGCTGCAACGGAAATTCAATTGGCTTTACGTCGTGCTGGATCGCAAATACTGGATCGATGAGCTCTACAGCGCGCTATTCGCCAAAGGCGCGCTCCTGCTCGGCACCGGGTTGTGGAAAGCGGGCGACCGCGCGGTGATCGACGGCTTCTTTGTCAACGGTGCGGCGCACGCGGTCGGCTGGTTCTCCGGCGTGATTCGCAAATTGCAATCTGGCTTCATCTACCACTACGCGTTCATGATGATTTTCGGCGTATTTATTTTACTGTTGTGGTTTGGCGCAGCATGAGCGGAGTCGCCTGAATGTTCGATCTGCCCATGCTCAGCACCGTCATCTGGCTGCCTATCTTCGCCGGCGTGCTGGTGTTATGCAGCGGCGGTGATCGCAATGCGTGGCTCGCGCGTTGGCTCGCGTTAGCGGGTGCTGTTGCCGGTTTCGTCGTCGCGCTGCCGTTGTATCTGCATTTTGATGTGACGCGCTCGGGCATGCAGTTCGAAGAGTTGCGCCCGTGGATTGCGAGCTTCAGCATTCACTATCATTTGGGAATCGACGGCATTTCGCTGCTGTTGATCTTGCTGAATACGTTCACCACCGTGCTGGTGGTAATCGCCGGCTGGAGCGTGATCGAGAGACGAGTCGCCGATTACATGGCTGCGTTCCTGATTTTGTCGGGCCTTATGAACGGCGTGTTCTGCGCCATGGATGCGGCGCTGTTCTACGTGTTCTTCGAAGCCACGCTGATTCCGATGTTCATCATCATCGGCGTGTGGGGTGGACCGAATCGAATCTATGCAGCGGTCAAATTTTTTCTGTACACCTTGCTTGGCTCGCTGCTCACTTTAGTTGCGTTGATTTATTTATACCGCGCGTCCGGTGGCAGCTTCGACCTCGCGCTATGGCGCGGATTGCATATTCCGCTTGCGACCCAGGTCTTGCTATTCCTCGCTTTCATGGCGGCGTTTGCGGTGAAGGTGCCGATGTGGCCGGTGCACACCTGGTTGCCGGACGCGCACGTCGAAGCGCCCACCGGCGGTTCCGTGGTGCTGGCGGCGATCATGTTGAAGCTCGGCGGCTATGGCTTCGTTCGGCTCTCACTGCCAATTCTTCCCGAGGCCAGTCAAGAAATGGCCGGCCTCGTGATCGCCTTGTCGTTGATCGCGGTGGTGTACATCGGCCTCGTGGCTCTGGTGCAGACCGACATGAAGAAACTGATCGCCTATTCGTCGATCTCGCACATGGGTTTTGTGACGCTGGGAATTTTCCTGTTCAACGCCGCTGGCATCGAAGGCGCGGTGACGCAAATGATCTCGCACGGTTTCGTCTCCGGCGCGCTGTTCCTGTGCGTGGGCGTGCTGTACGAGCGCATGCATTCGCGCAACATTGCCGACTACGGCGGGGTGGTGAACACCATGCCGGTGTTCGCCGCGTTGTTCGTCTTGTTCGCAATGGCCAACTCGGGCTTGCCCGGCACCAGCGGCTTCGTCGGCGAATTCATGGTGATTCTCGCCGCGGTGAAAGTGAACTTCTGGTACGCGGTGGCGGCTGCATCGACGTTGATCTTCGGCGCTGCCTATACCTTGTGGATGGTGAAGCGCGTGATCTTCGGTGCAGTGGCCAACCCGCAGGTCGGCGAGCTTAAAGACATCGGTTGGCGCGAAGGGTGGGTACTCGGTCTTGCCGCCGCCGCCGTCTTGTGGATGGGACTGTACCCGGCGCCGTTTATCGAAGTCTTGCACGTCCCGGTTAATGATCTGATTGCTCACCTGGCGAGCCACAAGCCCTGAATTTGCGATAGGCGATGCACCACGGAGACACGGAGACACAGAGAAAGACCGCAAGTTAAGAATTCTTGAGGCGACGCATTGATGTGCGATTTGATTTCGATAATGATTGTTTCTTGAGTGATTTTCTCCGTGCCTCTGTGTCTCGGTGGTTAACCTGCATTTTGAGATCGATCCATGCTGACCGACATGACCTTTAGCGTTCCAAGTTTCGAGCCCGCGTGCGCGGAAATTTTCTTGCTCGCCGCCGCGTCGGTGATTTTGCTCATCGACTTGTTTTTGTCCGACGCGAAGCGTTTCTGGACCCATTGGCTCACGTTAATTACCGTGGCGGCGTGCGCGGTCATCACCGTCGCCACGTGCAACAGCGGCGTGAGCCACACCTTCAACAACATGTTTGTCAGCGATCTGATGGCGGCGACGCTAAAAGTGCTGGTGTATATCGCCGTGGCCACCATGCTGATTTATGCGCGCAGCTACAATCAGGCGCGCGCTCTCGGGCGTGGCGAGTTCTACACGCTCAGCCTGTTCGCCATGCTCGGCATGCTGGTGATGATCTCGGCTAATCACTTCTTGACTTTGTACCTCGGCCTGGAACTGCTGTCGCTGTCTCTTTACGCCATGGTGGCGATGGCGCGTGACTCCGCCGCCAGCACCGAGGCGGCAATGAAGTACTTCGTCCTCGGCGCGCTGGCGTCGGGTATGTTGCTCTACGGCATGTCGATGCTGTACGGCGCCACCGGGACGCTGAACGTTACCGAAGTTGCCGCGCGCATCATGGAAGGAAAAGCCGACACTGCGATTCTGATTTTCGGCTTGGTGTTCGTGGTGGCAGGCATCGGCTTCAAATTGGGCGCGGTGCCGTTTCATATGTGGGTGCCGGATGTGTATCACGGCGCGCCGACCTCGGTCGCGCTGTTCATCAGCACCGCGCCCAAGCTCGCTGCGTTCGCCTTCATCATGCGCTTGCTGGTGGAGGCGCTGGGCATTCAGTCTTTGCTTGGCGAGTGGCAAAAAATGCTGATGATTCTCGCCGTCGGCTCGCTCGCCATCGGCAACATCACCGCCATCGCGCAGACCAACATCAAGCGCATGCTCGCGTACTCGACTATCTCGCATATGGGCTTCCTGCTGATCGGAATTGCGTCGGGAACGGTGAACGGCTACAGCGCCGGCATGTTCTACGCGCTCACCTACGTGCTGATGAGCCTCGGCGCGTTCGGCATGTTGCTATTACTTAGCCGCAATGGATTCGAAGCGCAGGAGATAGAGGACTTCAAAGGTCTCGCGCAACGCAGCCGCTGGTCGGCTTTCATCATGCTGCTGCTGATGTTCTCCATGTCGGGCATTCCGCCAACGATGGGCTTCTGGGCCAAGCTCTATGTCTTGCAGGCTGTGGTCGATGTCGGGCAAGTCTGGCTCGCAGTCACCGCGGTGCTGTTCTCGCTGGTCGGCGCGTTCTATTATTTACGCATCGTGCGACTGATGTATTTCGAAGCAGCGACCGACAACCATTACCTCGAAGGCCGCGGCGATATGCGCTGGCTGCTCAGCGCCAACGGCCTGGCCGTGCTCCTCTTTGGCATCGTGCCGGGCTGGTTGCTCGCGCTGTGCGAGCGGGCGATTCAGGAATCGCTGTAAGTGGCGCGCGCGCCGCGCCACGGCAAAGTACCTGCGGCGCGCGCGCCGCGCCACCACAATTTAACTGCGGCGCGTGCGCCGCGCGAGCTTGATCCGGCGCTTGCCGCCGAAACCGACCTCAGCGAAACCGAGCTCTCAAGCCGCATCGCCTATCGCGGCCGCTTTCTCGATTTGCGCGCCGATGAAGTTCGTCTGCCCGACGGTCAAATCGCACTGCGCGAATACATCGTGCATCCCGGCGCGGCAATCATTCTTCCTTTGTTCGACAACGGTGACGTGTTGATGGAGCGGCAATACCGCTATCCCCTGCGGCAGCATTTCTACGAGCTGCCTGCGGGCAAATTGGAACCGGGCGAAGCCTCGTTGGTCACCGCACAGCGCGAACTGCGCGAGGAAACCGGCTATCAGGCGCGCGACTGGAAGCTCCTCGCACGTACCCACCCCTGCATCGGCTACTCCAACGAGGTGATCGATTTTTACCTCGCACGGGGGCTGGACTATGTAGGCGCGTCACTCGATCAAGGCGAGTTTCTTGAAACTTTCAAGCTGCCACTGGCGCAAGCTCTCAATTGGATTGAGACCGGAAAGATCACCGACACCAAGACCATCCTCGGTCTTCTGTGGGCGCAACGCGGCGTGTGATTCGAATTCGTGTGCGTGATAGAACCGCAAACGCTCACCGCGGAGGACGCGGAGGAATGACATTTGCGAAGACACACAGGGTGGTAGGCTGGATAGAGCGCATCGCAATCCGGAGAAGTAAAGTAGTGAGGCGCCACTATTCTCCCGGATTCCATTTCATTGAATCCAGGCTACGCAACAGCATAGGGTAGCGACGGCCATTGCTTCTCCGCCAAAAATGTGTCCTCCGCGGTAAGAGTTGGCCTTGCTGGGTAGGCCCATGGAAATGGTCCGTGTATAGACAGCCAGCATTTTTACCGTCCAAATGCTGTCCGTGTTTACACATCGACTCGTGCCTCTGAAGCGCCGTCTCTTTTGCTTGGCCCTCGCGGCACGGGCAAGACTACCTGGCTGCGCAAGTGCTTTCCAAATGCACGCTGGTACAACTTGTTGCTTGACCGGGAGGTGCTGCGCCTGATGCGCGATCCGCAGGTATTTCGCCAGGAAATCGAGGCTCTGCCGCGTGGCAGTTGGGTGGTGGTTGACGAAATTCAAAAACTGCCGGCGTTGATGAACGAGATTCACGATGCGCTTTCCGGCGCGCTCACCCGGCGGCTACGCGAACCACTGGAAGCCGCCGAGCGCGGCGCGCTACTCGAAACGCTGATCTTTCACGAGTTGCGCGGACAGATCGCCTATGCGGATTGCGCAGGCGAGCTGAGCTACTACCGGACGCCATCCGGCACCGAAATCGATTCCATCTGGACACGCGCAAGTCGTGCGGTGGGAATTGAAGTCAAGGCCAGCGCGCGCTGGCGGCCGGAGTTCAGCCGCGCGCTGACGGAACTGTATAGCGCCGGAATAATCGGCGCGGCATGGGGTGTTTACTTGGGCGATCAGGCGTTGCAGATAGGCCCGATTCGTATTCTTCCGCTCAGAATGTTTTTGCACGAGCTCGTATCGGGGCATGTGCTGACGATGAAGAAATCTCTGCGTGCAGCGCGTACTTCATCCCGCGGCTAGTCGCACACGTGTTGAATGCGCGGAAAGAGACGGCGTTCCCAGCCTACTTTTCTGCCTCAACCCACTCGCGCGAGCGCGCAAAAATCCACGACACCGCGAGTCCGGCGGAGAAAGCCTCACGTGATTTGACCAGCGGGCTATCAACGAAGGCGGCGCCATTGAGTCGATCGTAGCGTGCAAAGGCGCCGATCCAGAATTCGGGAAAGCGTTTGCTCAAGGCGGCGATGAACTGCGTTCCCGAGTAACCGCCGGACGCGTCATAGGTCGGCCGTGCGGAAGTCGCGAACTGCGATTCCACGCGATAGAAATATTGATGATTGCGGCGGGTCGCGAACAGTGGCCCGGCCGCGACTCCCAGTTGCCAGCCACCATCGGAGCCGAGGTTCCTGAAGTCCGCGTTCAATTGCGGCTGGAACACCCAGCCGGCGTCTTGAGCGTGTCTAAAGTTCGTGGCGATGACCGCGCGCAGCGGCAGGCGTAAATCGAGTTTGTGTCCGTTCGCGCCGCGCCACACATTGACTTCCAGATTCGGGCCGACTTCCAGCGTGAGGTCGAGGTAGGGCATGCCGGCGCGTGCTTGATTGTCCGCACTGTTGACTGGGGTCGTACCGTTGATGCTGAGATTGAGCTCGGTGCCGGGTCTCGCAAACAACACACCGCGCACGCGCTCGCGATCCGCCTTAAGGAATTCGCCGCGATACTCCAAATAGGGAAACGGCTGCGCGTAAGTATGGCGCTCGTTGGCGCCGCGATAGTCGGGGAAGTCGACTATTGCCGCGCCGATACCGGCCTCCCAAAGTGGGAGCGATTCCGCTGGGGCTGTTGCAGCGCTGACGGTCCACACCAGGCCAACAGCACAGCAGCGGAAGATCATGCCGCGCCGCGCTGGAGAAAAATCAACCCTTGTTCCCGATCAATGACACCTCGCCCACATCGCGAATCGAGCGTCTGCGGCGCAGCCAGGCGCTGACACAGCGCTTCAACAGCGCAACGCTGGTCAGGTAGTAGAGCAGCTTGAAGGTGCGCAGACTGGCGTAAATCGGCGTGCCTCGAAACAGGTCGCCGGCTAATAATGAGAGTACGGCTTCCTGCACCCGGAATCGGTTGCGCGGACTCATGAACAGTGCGCGCATGGCCGGACTGGTCATGCGATAAATAAACCAGGAAAAATTGCGCACCCCATGCCGCACCGTGCGATCGTAGCGACGCATGAGCGGCGTCGCGGATGCCGGATCCTTGAGGTAAGCCTCCACCACCTCGGCGCCTTGAAACGCGCTGTTCATGGCGAGCAGAACTCCGGCGGAGAATACCGGATCGACAAACGCGAATGCGTCGCCGAGCAGGATGTATCCGTCGCCGACCATGCGCTCAGATTGATACGAGTAGTTGCCGGTGGCGGTAGCCTGGCCCAGCATTTTCGCGTCCCGCATTCGCTCCATCAACGCCGGACACAGCGCAATGGTATCGAGCAAGAAAGTCGAGGGATCGGTACGGCGGCTCTTAAGATAATAAGGCCAACACACCGCGCCGACGCTGGTCACGCCGTCGCGCAACGGGATGAACCAGAACCAGCCGTGCTCTAACCAAAAAATACTGATGTTGCCTTCATCTCGCCCCGGCAGACGATGCGCGCCTTCAAAGTGAGCGTACAGCGCCGCGCTGTTGTGTTTGCGGTTCCTGTGTTTGATACCGAAGTGATTGGCAAGAACGGTGTCCCGCCCGGAGGCGTCCACCAGGAATCGCGCGTCCCAGACCTGCGTCGTCCCGTCGCTTTCTCGTGTGTGCACGCGCGCGCCTTGCGCACCGCGCAACTCGACCGCGTTCACGCGACACTCTTGCATGGCGTGTGCGCCCTTCGAGACACAATGTTCGAACAGAATCTGATCGAACTCCGCGCGTTTAACCTGGTATGCAAGAGGAAAGGATTTATCCCATGCCTCACCAAACTGAAACGTCACGTTGTTCGCGTGTTGCGGAGAATTAAACTCGGCGCCGTACTTGTACATGGCGATCGCATCGACTCGATCCTTGACGCCGAGTTTCTCCAGCAGCGGAATGTTCATCGGCAACAATGACTCGCCGATGTGAAAGCGCGGATGCCGCTCTTTCTCCGCCAACACCACCTTGAATCCGCGCTCGGCGAGCAGCGCCGCCGCGGTACTGCCCGCCGGGCCGCCGCCGATCACAAACACATCGCAGTTGCCGGTTTGCGTCCGAGGTTGAGCATCAGTCATGGGAGAACTCCTTCTAGGCGAAGGCAAGCATAGAGACAGCAATGGAAGCAGCCAGGCGAACAAGATGGCGGCAAGCTGTGATAATACCGTCTTGACGCGGGGTATGGAAACGCGCGTGTTTTTGATTTGCCATCGACTCAGGAGCAAGGGGGAACTTAGATGTCAGCCGTACTGGGATGGACCGACACCTTGTCGGTGGGGCAGGCGCGAATGGATGAAACGCATCGCGAGTTCGTCGATTTACTCAATCGGCTGGGTGCGGCGGAGGATGACGAGGTGCTGCGCAGCGTCGATGCTTTCGTCGCGCACAGCGAGGCGCACTTCGGACAAGAACAGGCCTGGATGGGGGCGATGAATTACACCGCGGCGGAGTGCCACGTGAAAGAGCACGACGGCGTGATGGAAGTGGCGCGCGTGGTGCGCGAGCGCGTGGCTGCGGGTGAGACCGCGCTTGGCAAAGTGCTGGCCGCCGCGGTGGCCGAGTGGTTCGAGAACCATGCGCAATCGATGGACACGGTGCTGGCGATGGTGATGCGCGAGACCGGCTTCAAAGCCGAGTAGCGTTGTGAGACTGTTTATTCTGGCAAACACCCGCGGGATGGAAGTCGGTATCACCGATTACGGCGCGATCGTGACATCGGTGAAAGTGCCGGATCGGCATGGGCGGCTGCGCGACGTGGTGCTGGGCTTCGATGCGATTGAGCACTACCGTGAGCGTGCGCATCCGCATTTCGGCGGCATCATCGGCCGCATGGCGAGCCGCATTGCGAGTGCGCAATTTCGACTCGACGGCGTGGACTACCCGCTGGCGCGCAATGACGGCGAGCATCATTTGCACGGCGGCGTGCGCGGATTTGACGCGGTGATCTGGGACGCGCGCGAGCGTCGCAGCGACGAAGGCCAGGCGCTTGAACTGCGCTATCTGAGCCGCGCCAGCGAAGAAGGCTATCCCGGTAATCTGTCGGTCACCGTTACGTACACGCTCTCGCAGGACAATCAACTGCGCATCGACTACCTGGCGACCACGGATCAGGACACGATCGTCAATCTCACCAATCACAGTTATTTCAATCTTGGAGAGAGCGATGACATTCTCGATCATCAACTCACCTTGCATGCCGATCGCTATTTGCCGGTAGATGGGCATTTGATTCCGACCGGGGAACTTCGACCGGTTGCCGGCACGGTGTTCGACTTTACGTGTGCGACTGCGATCGGTACGCGCATCGAAGCGCGGGACGAGCAGATCCGGCTCGGCCGCGGATACGACCACACTTGGATTCCACACGGGCGTGTCGGTGATTTGCGGCTCGCGGCGGAAGTGCTCGAACCCTTCAGCGGGCGCGTGTTGCGCGTGCTGACCACGCAGCCGGGGATTCATCTCTACACCGGCAATTTTCTCGACGGCACGATTCGCGGCAAGAAAGGTGTGAACTACGCGCGGCGCGGTGGCTTGTGCCTGGAGACCCAGCATTTTCCCAACGCACCGAATCAGCCGTTGTTCCCGACCGTTCTGTTGCGCAGCGGGGAAAGTTATCGTCACGCCACGGTGTTTGCTTTTTCGGTCGCCTGAACACGCCTGCGGCCACACACCGAGCAGTGGCTGAGCAATCCGTATAATCCGCCGCTGCAAAAAACCAACTGGGGTTAAACGTGTCTCTCGCCGAAAAACTTCGCGCTCAAATGTCCTTGCCGGTGATCGGCGCGCCGCTGTTCATCGTCTCCAATCCTGATCTGGTCATCGCGCAATGCACCGGCGGTGTCGTCGGCTCCTTCCCAGCCTTGAACGCACGTCCGGCCGAAATGCTGGACCAATGGATTACTCGAATCGAAACCGAATTGGCGCGGCATCGGCGCAGCAATCCAAACGCGCGCATCGCGCCGTTCGCGGTGAATCAGATCATTCATCAGTCCAACGACCGCCTCGATCACGATCTCGATGTCTGCATGCAGCACAAGGTGCCGATGATCATCACCAGCCTGCGTGCGCCGCAGGATGTGGTGAAGCGCGTGCACGAATACGGTGGCGTGGTGTTTCACGATGTCATCTCGGTGCGCCACGCAGAGAAAGCGCTGGAGGCAGGCGTCGATGGTCTGGTGCTGGTGTGCGCCGGCGCGGGTGGCCATGCCGGTACGCTGAGTCCGATCACGCTGGTGCGCGAAGTGCGCCGGTTTTTTTCCGGCCCGATCGCGCTGTCTGGCGCGATCACCGATGGTTCTGGCGTCCTCGCGGCGCAGGCGATCGGCGCCGACTTTGCTTATATGGGTACGCGTTTCATTGCCACGCGCGAGGCCAATGCCTCGGCCGCTTATCAGCAGACCATCATCGACAGCGCGGCGGCGGATATCGTTTACACGCCTTACTTCAGTGGCGTGCACGGCAACTACTTGAAGCGCAGCGTCGCGGCGGCCGGCCTCGATCCGGACAACCTGCCCGCAGTGGACAAGAGCAAAATGAACTTCGCTTCCGATCGCGAGCGCCCCAAAACCTGGAAAGATATTTGGGGCGCGGGACAGGGGGTGGGAAACATCGACGCCGTACTTCCGGCCGGTGAACTCATTACGCGACTGATCGCCGAATACCGGGCGGCGCGGCAGCGGCTGCTGGATGCTTAGCAGCGCGTCTCTGTCGAGGAGCTAGGCGTTAGACAATAATCCTGTAGCTCGGATGAAATGCAATGTGATCCGGGGAGACTCTAGGCGCCTCATCCGAAGCGTGCATCGGCGTGGCCGATCGCGCACAATGCCGCGCTTTGCAAGTTGCGTAGCCCGGAATCAGCGAAGCGAAATCCCGGGAAGTCGAAATCCCGGGAAGTATTGAGATTTGAAGCTCCGCTATATCTCTGTCTCTCGGATTCTATTTCGCTCTGGCGGGTTAATGAACCTCAACCATCCGTTGCTTTGAGAGCTTTAACGTACAATAGTGAGTACATGTTCTTATTTCCGTACGAGGCATGATGATGGACGCCATCTCCTATACCACCGCCCGCGCCAACCTGGCCAAAACCATGGATCAGGTCACCGAGAACCATGAAGCAGTCATCATTACCCGGCAAAATGCCACGCCGGTGGTCATGATGTCGCTGGATGACTTCAATGCCTGGCAGGAAACCGCTTATCTGCTGCGTAGTCCTGTCAATGCCCAACGGCTTCTCAAGGCAGCGAAGGAAATCAACGCCGGAAAGAAAATCAAAGAGCGCAAACTCAAAGGCTGACTGTGATCTGCTTTCACGAGGACGCGTGGGCGGATTACCTCTATTGGCAGGCGACCGACCGCGCCATGATCAAACGGATTCATGTCCTGATCGAAGATATCCAAAGATCGGCCTTTGAAGGTATTGGCAAGCCGGAACCGTTGAGGCATGGCCTGTCCGGTTTTTGGTCGCGTCGAATCGACGAAGAGCATCGGCTCGTTTACAAAGTGGAAAATCGTACCCTCATCATCGCGCAGTGCCGCTACCACTACTGATGCTCGGCCCAAAGAACGCGAGAGGGAATTCTTGAGCGCCACAGTTTTACCCGTTTCGTAGCTCGGATGAAATGCAATGCAATCCGGGGAGACTTCAGGCGTCTCATCCGAAGCGTGCATCGGCGTGGCCGATCGCGCATAATGCCGCGCTTTGCAAGCACCTTCGTACAACAAACCACTTCACGTTAAACCAATATGGCACAGTACGTTTTCACCATGAATCGGGTCGGCAAGATCGTCCCGCCCAAGAGAGTCATCCTCAAGGACATCTCGCTGTCGTTTTTCCCAGGCGCGAAGATTGGCGTGCTGGGTCTGAATGGATCGGGCAAGTCGTCGCTGCTCAAAATCATGGCCGGCCTCGACAAAGAGATCGAAGGCGAAGCCACGCCGATGCCCAACCTGCGCATCGGATTTCTGCCGCAGGAGCCGCAATTGAACGCGACGCAGAACGTGCGCCAGGTAGTGGAAGAAGGTCTAGGCGCGGTGTTCTCCGCCAAGCAGCGCCTGGACGAAGTGTACGCCGCGTACGCGGAGCCGGACGCTGACTTCGACAAACTCGCCGCCGAGCAGGCGGAACTCGAAGCGATCCTGGCGACGAGCGCGGGCGATAACATAGAGCATCAACTCGAAGTTGCCGCCGATGCTCTGCGCTTGCCGCCGTGGGACGCGGTGATCGGAAAACTCTCCGGCGGTGAGAAGCGCCGCGTCGCGTTGTGCCGATTGCTGCTCTCAAAGCCGGACATGCTCCTGCTCGATGAGCCGACCAATCACCTCGACGCGGAGAGCGTCGATTGGCTCGAACAGTTCTTGCAAAAATTCCCAGGCACCGTCGTCGCGGTGACGCATGATCGTTACTTTCTCGACAACGCCGCCGAGTGGATTCTCGAACTCGATCGCGGTTCGGGCATTCCATGGAAAGGCAATTACAGCTCGTGGCTGGAACAAAAAGACGAGCGGTTGAAGCAGGAAGAGTCCTCCGAATCCGCGCGCCAGAAAGCGATCAAGAAAGAGCTGGAGTGGGTACGGCAAAATCCGAAAGGGCGTCAGGCCAAGAGCAAAGCGCGCATCTCACGCTTCGAAGAGCTCAGTTCATTTGAGTACCAGAAACGCAGTGAGACGCAGGAAATCTTCATCCCGGTCGCCGACCGCCTCGGCAACGAAGTGATCGAATTCAAGGATGTCTCGAAAGGCTACGGCGATCGTTTGCTGATCGACAACCTGAGCTTCAAGATTCCGCCAGGCGCGATCGTCGGCATTATTGGTCCTAATGGCGCCGGCAAATCGACGCTGTTCCGCATGATCAGCAGTCAGGAAAAGCCCGATCGCGGCGAAGTTAAAATTGGCTCCACCGTGAAGCTCGCGATGGTCGATCAGAGCCGCGACGCGCTGGAAAACAAGAAGACAGTGTGGGAAGCCGTTTCGCACGGCTCGGACATTCTCACTGTCGGCCGCTTTGAAGTGCAGTCACGCGCCTACTGTGGACGCTTCAATTTCAAAGGCGCGGATCAACAGAAAATCGTCGGCAATCTCTCCGGCGGCGAGCGCGGGCGGCTGCATCTCGCCACCACTCTCATTGCCGGCGGCAATGTGCTGCTGCTGGACGAACCATCCAACGATCTCGACGTGGAAACACTGCGCGCGCTGGAAGACGCGCTACTCGAATTCGCCGGCAGCATTTTAGTCATCTCCCACGATCGCTGGTTCCTCGATCGTATCGCGACCCATATACTCGCCTTCGAAGGCGACTCGCAAGTCGTGTTCTTCAACGGCAACTACAACGAATACGAAGCGGACAAGAAAAAACGCCTCGGCGCCGAAGGCGCGCAACCGAAGCGGATTCGGTTTAAGCCGCTGAAATGATATGGCGGTAGTAATACCTTTCTTTCAGCCTGGGCATCTGCTGTTGCAGGCGACCGGACGCAATGTGTAGAAAGGATGTTGCCAAGACCGGTTGGCTGGAAAAAGCGCCGCCCGAGGTAAAGAAGCTTCCGCCTTTGGTGCAAGATGCGCTGGCCGCCCTGCCGCTTCAAGAGTTGGCCGCCGAGCACCGTTGGACAGAGTCGTTTGCCAAGTCACAGGACGCCTTGGAGAGGTTAGCTCAAGAGGCGCTGGCGGAGCATCGTGGGGGCCTAACGAAGCCGCTGTAGCCACGTGCAATTGAGAACTACCGAACGCGGTTATTGACTCCAATACTTTAGACATCGGCTGGCAACCGCGTCGACTCGTAGCATTCGTATGCGGCGCTTTGATGGAACCCGCTGGGCTCAAATTGGGAAGGTGTAGGGCGACAATTGCATGCCGTGACTGCTGCCAGAGTTGTCTGAGTCCGAAGAGTATTATCATGCATCGGCGGTGTAATGAATTGGGGCGAACATGAGAACCACGCGAAAGACTATCACGGTGACAGCGCAACAAGACCAATGGATCCAGGCGCAGATCAAGGGGGGCGAATTCATGGACGACAGCGAGTACATCAGGAATCTGATCCGTCGTGATCAGGAGAGCGCCAAGTTTCAGGCGTTAAGGGAGGCTATCCAAGAAGGTCTGGACAGTGGGACGAACGACCGCACTGTCCCGCAAATTATGGACGCTGTGGAAGCCCGAATGCGAGCGGATGGCCGTCTATAGCCTATCATCCAAGGCTGCCAATGATCTCGAAGGCATTTACGAATACACCATTCTAAACTTCGGGCTGGAGCAGGCCCGGACGTACCTGTTGGGTCTGCACGAATGTTTCGAGAATCTTGCGCAACACCCCACGCAGGGCCGTAGTGCACGCGAAATTGCACCAGGTCTGCGGCGGTTTGAGTACCAATCACACGTTGTGTTCTATGCCATCAAAAACGGAGGCGTTATTTTTGTCCGTGTCCTTCACCAAAGCATGGAGGTCAAACGGCATCTGTGACTGAGCGCAAATTCCGCCACATGCATACGACCGAAAAGCGGATTACAAAAATAGATCATCACGCGGGAGAAAGCACTCTCAATTCCATCCCACGCACATAGTCCTTCACGCGTGCCCGATACGCTTGCATATGCGGCGCGACGGCGTGGGCTTTGAGGGCGGCGATGGTGCCCCATTTTTCGACCACTACGACGCGATCTGTGCCGAGTTTGAACTGGTTTGGAATATCGGTGACGGCGTCGATCGTGGGGCCATATTCGATGCAGCCATTCTCTTTCAGCACGTGAGGAATCAGTTCGCGGAATTCTTTCAGAAATGCGTCACGGGTGCCGGGCGCGAGATCGACTGTTGCAATAACGTGAATCATGATGACAGACCTCTTGAGTTGAGAAAAAATGATTCATCCTAGAAACTGCTTTTCACCACCGAGACACAGAGGCACGGAGAGAAAAATCAATTGTTTGTAGCATTTGCGCCAGTTACCCTTTGGGTGAGCATTGTAGGCGCCGCGCCTGGCCAGTCGTGAATTGCTTTATCAGAGCAATTTCTCTGTGCCTCGGTGTCTCGGTGGTTAAACTGCGCTTTGTAGGTTGAGAGTTAATGTGAGCACTACAAGCCAAGTGTCACGATAATCAGCCCCAGCGTCAACAGGCCCAATCCGGCGAGCTCGATTGACGCGAGTTTTTCCTGAAACAGGCGTCGCGAGATGACGTAGCTGAACAGCAGTTCGATCAGGCCGAGCGTACGCACGCGAGCGACTGGTTCCAGCGCCATGGCGGTGAACCATCCGGCGGAGGCTGCGGCGCCCATGAACCCGGCGAAAAGTGAGGGTCGCCAGGCGGTCAGGACCTTCACGGCCAAAGTCCTATCGCGCTGAACCAGCCAGCCGCCGAGTAACAAGGTTTGCAGCGATTGCGCGACCAGCAAGGTAGTGGCGGCAGCCATCAAGAATGGTGTCCCATCGAGCGCGAGCGAGGCACCGCGAAATCCCAATGCCGAGAGCGCGAAGCCGGTGCCTGAGGCGAGACCAAGCAGTGCGCTGCGCGTGCCCAAGCCGGTAATCAACGAGCGCAGCGGGCGCGCGCGATCCACCGGTGAAATCAATGCGACGCCCAAGGTACCCAACGCGATCGCGATACAGGATGCAAATGAGAGCCGATCGCCAAGAAAGAGTTGCGAAAACACGGCCACTTGAATAAGTTCGCTCTTCGAGTACGCTACCCCGAGTGTGAAATTGCGCTCCGCCATCACGCGCAGCAATAGCGCGGTTGCGGCGATCTGGCTGACCGATCCCAAAATCACCCACGCGACGAATGTAAGAGTCGGGCCGGGAAGCACGAAGCCGCCGATCTTCCACACGGCGATGAACCACAGAACGGCGAATGGCAGGCCGTATAAAAATCGTACCAGCGTCGCACCCAGCACACCCAGTTCGGCACTGAGCCGTCGCTGCATGACATTGCGTAAGGTCTGCGCAAACGCTGCCCACAAAGTGACGGGAATCCACAGCCAGGCGATCGAACTCACGACGTTGGCCGAGCCAGCAGATCAGGTCTGATCTGCAATAACTTGCTCCGCGTGCTGCAACCAATGTCGTAGCGCACCGACCATGTCGTGCTGACTGAAGGAACACCCGTCCTCATCAAACAAGCTGCCGGATTCCATGCGCATCAGAATGGTGTCGAGCGCCACGCCGAATCTTTCCGGCAGCGCAGTTACTTCACTCTGACGCCACAGCGCAACCAGTGTCGTCAAATTGCCGCGCCCGGCTTCGATGTTTGTCAGTGACTGCCGCAGCTTCGCAAAATCGAGGTTCACGCCGCGCGCTCAGCCGCGTCCGACGAAGGGCATCTTGGTTGCCATTACAGTGAGGAACTGCACGTTGGCTTCGAGCGGAAGGCTCGCCATGTACAGCACCGAATTCGCAACGTGGGCGACATCCATCATCGGTTCGGGCGCAATCGTGCCGTTGGCTTGCGGCACGCCTTTCGAAATACGTGCCGCCAACTCAGTGTAGGCGTTTCCAATATCGATCTGACCGCAGGCGATGTCGTACTTGCGGCCGTCGAGAGAAGTGGATTTGGTAAGGCCGGTGATGGCGTGCTTGGTGGAAGTGTAAGGCGCCGAGTTGGGGCGCGGAGCATGCGCGGAAATCGAACCGTTGTTGATGATGCGGCCCCCCATCGGGCTCTGACTCTTCATCAGCTTGATTGCTTCCTGAGTGCACAAGAATGGCCCGGTGAGATTGATGTCCACCACCGTCTTCCATTGCTCGAAAGTAAGATCTTCCAGCGGCACACCAGGCGCATTGGTGCCGGCGTTATTAAATAACACGTCGAGCCGTCCGAATTTCTCTTTGGCTTTGGCGAACAGTGCTTTGACGGATTCGGGATGGCTCACGTCGGTTGGAACTGCGAGCGCGCGCGACGAGGCGACGCCTGCCTCGCTTGCAGTCTTCTCCAGCATGTCGGCGCGACGACCTGCCAGCACCACGCTGTAACCGTCCTTCAACATCGCCAAGGCAACTGCTTTGCCGATGCCGCTTCCGGCGCCGGTGACGATTGCGACTTTTCCATTTGCACTCATGACTGTCTCCTCAAGTTGGGTTTTTGTTCGCCGCATGGTACCGCACCTGCCGCGCTGACCTCGCAGACAAAAAAAGCCCCGCACGAAGCGGGGCTTTTTGGTGAAACGGTGCTTCGCTTACAGCAGTGCTTTCGCCGCGTTCATGGCGGCGGCCATGTCAGGCAAGGAAGTCAACTCAGGCACCACTTGGATGTAGCGAACCACATTGTTCTTGTCGGTGACGATGACCGCGCGCGCCAGCAGACGCAGCGGCTCAATCAGAAGACCGTTGTTCAGACCAAACGCAGCCGTCTTGTAGTCAGATAGAAAAGTGATGTTCTTGATCTTCGCTTCGCGTGCAAAACGCGCTTGCGCGAAAGGCAAGTCCATACTGATCGTCACCATCTCGACTTGATCCGCAAGTTTGCGGTCTTTTTCGCTCAGTGCATGTGTCTGCGCTTCGCAAGTAGGCGTATCCACCGACGGCACCACGCTGATGATGCGCACTTTGCCGGTTGCGTCGGCGACATTTACCGGCGACAAATTGCCGGCGCTCACGACCGCGGAAGGCAGTTGATCGCCCACCTTAAGTGCCTGGCCGCTCAGCGGCAAGGGGTTGCCCTTCATGGTGACGGTGTTGCCGTCGCCGGAATTGCCGCTGCCTTTTGCGACTTGCATGCCTTGAACTTCTTCACCCGCAGCGAGAACCTGGCTGGAGCCGAGCAAGCTCGCCAGGGCAAGGGAAATAATCAGTGAGTTTCTCATGGGTGGTTTCCTTGGAAAATTTGAAAACAGAGTGATTCGTGAACGGCGGTTGCAGCCACTGACAAGTATGCCGCGATGTCACCGTCGCGATCACCAGATTACTCCGATTTCAACTTCGTGATTTTCATGATCTGGCCGGCACGCAGAACCCCAGCGTGACGATCTCCGAGCGGACCGGCGGACCACGGCGCAGCGGCGTGTGCGTCCCGGGCAGCCGTTCCACGTCAGGCTTGCACGTCACAAATGACGGGTCATCAATCAGGCGCAGAACTTTACTCAATGCGCCACGACGAATCCAGCCTCGTCGGCGCATGCAAATAGAATCACTTCGGGGAAAAAAGCGCGGAAGTCTGCCTCGAAGGCGGCGTATTCACGCAGCAAATCTTCACCGCTATCCAGCAGCCCGTTACCTCGGCGCAAGCGGCTACCCATGCGATCGAGCGCGGCCGCGACGGAATTGACCTCACGATAAGAGCCCAGCCAGTCAAACTCGATCATGTTGGGTGCGATGCGCCGGAGCTTGTCGGGCAACTCGGCATGACGGCGGCTCAAGACCTGATACACGCGGCGGGTAAAGATGTCCAAACTGACCGTCGCGTAGTCTTCCCAGTACCGAGCGAGAAAGTGATCGTAGAACATGTCCACCATGATGCCGGCGTAGCGACGTCGCACCGGCGACACGCGCGCCTTACTCGCAAGCACTGCGGCGTGCGCGTCGGTGAACACGTCGATGTGCCGATGCAGCCGGATCGCCGCCGTGATGACCGGAGAATAGCGTTGGTCCAGAGGACCTTTGACGAAATCGCCGAGCAGCGCGCCGAGCAGCGCGTCGTCAGACTGGTCGGACAAAAATAGATGTGCGAGAAAATTCAAGAAGCAAGTCGACGGACAAAGAAGTCATATTTAACAACATACGCGAAATTGATTGCGTTAGTCCGGGGATGCACACCATCGCGATCAAGACAGTCAACCCGAGTTTTCAGTTAGAAGAGACTGTTCACCTTCACGCCTATAATCCCCGCCTCGCGCAGATAGCGCTTTTACGACACGATTCATGGCGCGTCTACCCGATCCGCGGACGTACTCGGATGATGTTGCAAGTTCGATCGCGATGCTGGCAAGCAAGTCAGGACTGGCGTCGGGTGAATTACTCGCGGCGGTAGACAGGGCGATGGTCGCGTCGGGCGACCCTGAAGCGATTCTTCGCTCGGGATCGACGCAAGCAACGACCGAAAGATTGTGGTCCGCACTCGATACTTGGCTGAACGAAGT
>JAYUZG010000175.1:0-5354 GCA_043751985.1 Betaproteobacteria bacterium | reverse complement strand
CGTTCGGTTCCGCTGGCGGCGGTGCTGATCTTAATTGCGCGTCATGACCTCGACTGCGATGTCGCGGGATTTTGGTATGCAGTCGCATCGGGCGCGCTCACCTCCGGAATCGGTTATGCCATTTGGTACAGCGTATTGCCCGGCTTGAAAGCGAGCACAGCAGCAACGATTCAACTGAGTGTCCCGGTCATCGCTGCCATGGGCGGCACTTTGTTTCTTGGGGAGATCGTGACACTGAGATTGACGTTAGCCTCGATTGCGGTTTTAGGCGGCATCGCGCTGGTCATCATGCAGAAGCAGCGCCGATGAACCTGCTTCGTCTCATCACCGTCTCGGTGTTAGCGCACATGGCGCTGGTGTCCGCGCGCATGACCGCTTCGCTTTATGCGCTGGCCAATCATGCGTCCACGTTTACCGTGGGAGTCATCCTTGCGCTATTTTCCCTGGTGCCGATGTTGATCGCGGTTCGCGCCGGCCGTTGGATCGATGCCGCAGGACCGCGACGCCCGTGCATGACCGGAATTCTGCTCATCCTCGGAGGCGTGCTCTTACCTTTTGCGTTTTCTTATGCGTCGGCGGACCTCGCGCCCTTGCTGGTCGCGTCCGCAATGATCGGCACCGGCACGCAGTTGACCATGCTCGCGATCCAGCAAGAGGTGGGCGAACGCGCTGATCCGATACGGCGGCCGGCGGCCTTTTCCTGGCTGGCGCTCGGCGCATCGGTTTCTGGTTTCGCCGGACCCGTTTTGAGCGGACTCTCAATCGACTGGTTTGGGCATCGCGCCACATTCGGAGCATTGTTTGGCGTGGCAGTACTCGCACTGGGGACGCTGTGGATCAATCGCGCATTGTTAGCGACGCGCGAGGGGAGAGCGCGAGGCCCCGAGCCTTTGCACCCATTGGAATTGCTCAGATTTACGGAGCTACGCCATGTTCTGATTGCCACGGCGCTGGTCTCCATGGCGTGGGACTTGCAAACTTTCGTCGTGCCGGTGCACGGCACGCACGTCGGTCTGACCGCTTCAGAGATCGGCCTCGTGCTGGGTTCCTTTGCACTCGCCACGTTTGCGATTCGTCTCGCCATGCCGTGGCTGTCGCGGCGCTTTTCCGAATGGCAGGTACTTACCTATACCTTGTTCTGCGCGACACTTGCATTCGCGTTGTTCCCACTATTTTCGTCGAGAGTGCCACTGATGAGCGTCGCCTTCCTGCTCGGTTTGGGGCTGGGCGCGGCACAGCCCAACATCATGTCGCTGGTGCACTCGCGGACTCCGCAGGGCCGAGTAGGAGAGGCGCTGGGTCTGCGTTCGATGATTATCAACAGTACGCAAGTGGTACTGCCGCTCGTGTTCGGCGCGTTCGGTGCGGTGCTGGGAGCGGGCGCGATGTTCTGGACGATGGCCGCGTTGGTGTGCATTGGCGGCATCGCCGCGGTGAGATGGGGGAAACACCGGCGCGAGCGCACGCATCGAGGCTAATTAGAACGTAAGGTAAGAGACCGGCAGTGCGCCCGTCTCACATTCAACGCCGGGTAGGGCGCAATAGCGCAGCGTATTGTGCCGTATGTACTACGATTTGTGCCAGATGCTGTAGCCTGGATGTAGCGTAGCAGAATCCAGGATGAGGATAAGAGCAGAGTCCCTACCAAATCTCCCGGACTCCATTTTATTTCGTCCGGGCTACGAACTGCGCGCTACGAGCTGCTCGCGCTTAGCGATCATCCGCTTGCGCGCGAGCAGCCAGGACATCCGCTATCAATATTCGACTTGTTCGCGGCCTTCTTCGAAAAACGATTCTTTGGAGCCGATCTTGCCTTTGTAGGCGCCGGTGCCCTTAATATTTTTGTATTTGCCCGAGCCGCCGAGGTATTTGTACGTTCCGTCCCATGTGGAGAGCCAGCTTCCATCGTCTTTGCTTGCGGTTTTGTGTGTACCTTCGAAAGTCCCGTAAGCTTGGTCTCCGCCCTTGAAAACCAGAGTGTAGTAACCCTTATGTATTCCGCTCCCGTCGGTCTGGTCGAAGTGGATGTAGACCCACTCTTCAATGGGCTGAAAATCCGGAGACGAGAATTTGGCCGCGTGAAACTGAACTTCTTGTGAAACTTTGTGATTGGGGGACTCCGTCAAAGTAATCGCATTCTTGGAGACGGTGCGCATGACAGATTTGGTATAGGTCATATCCCGTTTCTCCGCGACCGCGGAATAGCTGGTTCCGAGCAAGGCCAGCGCCGTAACAATGCCGGCCAATAGTTTGATCGTTGCTTTCATTTCTGACTCCTTCACGATTTGGTTGGATTTGACTTCGTCTTGTGCGATTGAATAGACCGGTCAGAAATCGGTCCGCGCAGCAACTCGGCTAATTCCTGAGTGTCCCGAAATGGCCGCTTGCCGCCGGTGCGCGTGTCTTCCACCAGGCCGGATAAGGTCTGGAGACCCTGGCGGTAGATTCGCACCACATAAGCCCGCGGTTCACTCATTGACAGTCCTCCCGTCGCACGGAGGCTACTGTCTACGAAGGCAGGGTAGGGATTGGGTACAGATTCGGAAATTCGCTACTGCAACCGCAATTCCTCGAATAAGCGCTGGCTTTCCACCGACGGTTTCAGACCCAGCGTGACCGACAATGCCTGGCGCAACCGGCGGAAGGCGCTGGCGGCTTCGGCACGCCGGCCCAGTTTTTCATGGCAACGCATCAGTCCCCGGTAGAAAGGTTCGACCAAGTCGTCGGTATCGATCCCACGCGAATAGATGGCGATAGCCTCTTCATGCTGACCGATGCCTTCATGATCTTTCCCCATCGCATCCACCAGGCGAATGAATTTGCCGCGCAGCCGCTCGCGCATCGAAGCCGCCCACGGGGCCGCATCGTCGCCGTGCAGGAAGTTGCCGCGATAGAGCTGCAACGCGGTACTCGGAATTTTGCTGTGACCCGTATTACCCTCAAACGAAATGGCGTCCACAAAGCAGCATTGCCGGTTGACTGAAAGCGTTCCGCCGCTTTGCAAAATGGCGTCATTGGAGCCGAGTAATCTTCTCAGACGATGCAAGGCCGCGGCCAGTGATTCGCTCGCCGCATCGCCGTCCAAGTCGGGCCACAGCGCATCGATCAGGCGTTGTTCGGATACCTCGGCACCTCCCAATGCGATGATCGCTTTCAGCAATGCAAGAGTACGACGCGGGACCTTGCGGCCGAACTCAAGCGGCCTGTCGTTGATCAGCACTTCGAATCGACCGAGCGTGTAAATCTTGATCGGCCACGGCCATGCTTCGGGCGCGGACTCCGGTGGAGCCAACGCAAATTCCCGGATCATTGTTTGAGCGATCTCGACCTCGATCTGTCTTTCGATTGCGATTAGGAGCAAGTCCGACAATGCGAGTCGGAACCATCGCAATCGGATGCGCTCGCCATCATTTCGAGGCAGCAGCAGTGCATTGCGTAACCGGTCCTCGCTGCGCGATCGCTGTCCCAGGCGAAGTGCTTCCCACGCCTCCATCAGCGCGAGCGTGGCCAGGAAGCGCCCTTGTTCGAACACCTTTACATATCTCTGGGCAGTCGCGATCGGCTCTCGCGCACTGCCGGTGTCCCCTGCCGCAATCGACAGGTAGGCTTCATTGGGCAGCCACCATCCGAGGCTGATTAACATTCCATGCTTTTCGCAGCTTGCCCTTGCCGCGCGGATCGACTCCAGCGCGCGCGCATATTTCCCGTGCTCCAGTGCAACCCAGGCACTCGCGTTGTAGAGAACTTGCGTAATGACCGGCGGACTGGTGACGTTGAGCTTCTCAATCCGTTCCAATGTGCGGCGCGCGCCCGCCACATCGCCGGCAATATGTTGACACGGGGCGCGCCACACGCCGGCTAAATATACCCGATCACTGAGACCGTGCGCGTCGATAATTGCGTCGGCGCGATCGTAACAATCGAGCGCGCTTTGAAATCGCGCGAAATTGAAATGCGCCGTGCCTTCCGCCAACCAGTACAACGCGAGGCGATCCGCCGACAGGTCCGAGGAATCCAGATAGGGGTGCGCTTCGCGAGCCGCGACTTGTGTTGCCTGCGCGTACAGCGTGTGCACCGCATAGTAGTGCAGCATGTTGGCGGCAGAGATTCGCAGATTGGCGTCGCTGCACAGCGGCAGCAGTTGCTCTATTTTCGCCACCGACGGAGCAATGCGAGGACTGCAAGGGTCACTGGTCTCCGCTGCCCAAAACAACGTCGCATGGACTTGCAGCTCGTCGTCACTCGAAAGCGCGCTCGTGTTGGCAATGATGGCGTCGTTTAACTTACCCAGCCACACCGGCATTTCATCGAAACGATCGACGGCGAAGTACAAAGCATCGACAATGGCCGCCGCACACGGCAGCTCACCATGGTGATCTTCAATGGATGAGAAAGATCGATTAGCGGACTCGAAGATCGAATTCGCGGCGACTGGATCGATCAGAGCCTTGGAACGTCCCAGCCAATAGCGCGCCCATGGACTGTCTTGCAAACGTTGCGCAGGCAATGACCGGACCCAGGTCTCCACAGTGCGCCAGCGTCCGCGCCTGAGCAGATTGCGAGCCTGGTCGAGTAAAACCCGCTCGGCGCTATCCCAGTCACTGGCCTGGACCAATAGATCGAAAGCTTCGTCCGCCAGATTCTCAGTCAGCATCAGAGCCGCGGACTCGGAAAGCAAGCTTGCGACTGCCTCGGCGGAAAAGCTTTCGCGCGCGCTTGCGCAAAAATTCTCGGAACAAGTCGTGATATTGATAGGTGACCATTGCGCTCAAGCGCCGGTCGACGAACAAGTACCGTCTATACAACTGGTCAATAAGATTCCCGGCTTGCTCGTCGCGGCTGACACTTGCTGCCATGCGCGCAGTGAATCGCGGCAGAAACGCGGTTTTCAGCAGCAGATTGCGCATCGCGTCGGTGGCGCGATCGAACACTTCAGTGGCAAAGTAATTGAACGTCGATTCCAGAGATTCGGGCTGCGCCAGTTCCACGACATCCGCCACGCGGCTCGTCCCTTCTAATAAGAGCCGGACACCGGCCACCCAGCCGGAAGATTGCGCGTGGATGGATTCCATCGCCTCCGGACCAAGCTGATGGCGCAGCGAGATTATGGCTGTCGTTTCGGCGCGGGTCAGACGCAGGGCCTCCCAATCCACAACGCCCAGTTCTTCTGCAAGCTGGGCGCGTGCAAACACGGCAGGAGGCAGGGTTCTGCTGATGACGATGAGATTGACGCTCTGCGGCACCTCTGCGATCGCGGTATTACTCAGAAGTCGGTAACTTGTGCGACACACTGCCGTCTCCATCATAGAGCGCCGAAACTTGGAATGTGTCGTCTTAATTGGCGACTGCTGAGT
>JAYUZG010000174.1:0-3108 GCA_043751985.1 Betaproteobacteria bacterium | reverse complement strand
CGCCTTCGACGCGACTTGCCGAAAGCTATACCGCTTTCTCAACCAGCGAAGAATGCGAAAGTAAGCCAGAATCTACCCACGAATTATCCCGACGAGCCCAAAAATTAGCGAAGGCACGGTAACGTACAAGAAATTCCGGTGTGACTTACTATTCAGCGCTAAATACATCCATGGCAATCCTCTGAACACGACTTCTTCAACCAGCGCCGCAGTCGCGGAGAAATACGTAACTGCGAGCGCATGCCAGCCTGGCGACGACGAGGCGGCAAGCCCATAGCCGAAGCTGCCGGCATATGGCCAGAGAAATCGATTCGCAATACCGCGGACAGCGGTGTAAGTGGTCCACAGCAGAAAAATTACCAGCAAGCAAAGCCCCAGCGATTCAAAACGGCGCGCTCTCAGCGGCGTGAAATCGAGACCGCACTCCTTGAGATTGATGTGCGACTTGCGTAGCACGAAAAACCAAACCAGAAGTGGAACCAAGACCCATTGCGTCACGTCCGCCAAATAGAACCAGCCGGTACTTCGCTGGTAAAGCGGCGCCAACCAGAAATCGTTCAGCAATCCGAGCGCAACCGATGGAAATATCGCGAGCAGAATGCGCGAGCGGCGATCTGACAAATGAAAGATCATGACGTGGTGGAAGTGTTGTTGCCGGTAAGCTTGCTTGTCAATCATAACCTCGTCAATCGCAACAAGAACCGACGTAAGTTACGTCAAATGCGCGGTGGTTGTTACCAATTTGCGAGGCGGTAAAATGCGCGATCATTGAAGGGTTGATCATGTGTCCCGAGAATGGCTCGCATCGATCGAAAATTTTGTTCGTATCGAACGGGAGTCGCAATGCTAAACAAAATTACTAACGTTGAATGCGCGTTGTACCGCGTTCCCTTACCGGTCGTACTCTCCGACAGCACACACGGCGAGATGACGCATTTCGAACTGGTGACGGTACGCTTGGCGGATTCAGCCGGCGCGGAAGGTATGGGTTACACCTACACGGTGGGCATGAACGGCGGTGCGGTGCTGAGCACGCTGACGCGCGATCTCGCACCGATGCTGGAAGACCAAGACGCGGATCGCATTGAGTCGCTGTGGAATCGCATGTGGTGGCGACTGCACTATGGCGGCCGCGGTGGCGCGGCAAGCCTGGCGATTTCGGCGGTGGACATCGCGCTGTGGGATATGAAGGCGCGCCGTCGCGGCGAACCGTTGTGGCGTCTGCTGGGTGGAAATGATCCGTTGGTGCCGTGCTACGCGGGCGGCATCGACTTGCAGTTCCCGCTGGAAAAATTACTCAAGCAAACTGAGGACAATCTCGCCAAAGGCTTTCGCGCCATCAAGATGAAAGTCGGCCGCCCGAAGTTGAGTGAGGACCTCGCGCGAGTGCGCGCGATGCGCGAGATGCTGGGCGAGGATTTCCCGCTGATGGTGGACGCCAACATGCGCTGGAGCGTGGACGAAGCCGTGCGCGCAGCGCGCGGGCTCGCGCAATCCAACATCGTATGGCTGGAAGAGCCGACTATTCCCGATGACGTGGAAGGCCACGCGCGCATCGTGCGCGAAGGCGGTGTGCCGGTGGCGGCGGGCGAGAATCTGCATTCGCTGTGGGAATTCGCTGCTTATATTCGCGCCGGCGCGGTGACATTTCCCGAGCCTGATGTCACCAATTGCGGTGGTGTCACCGTGTTCATGAAGATCGCCCATCTGGCCGAGGCTTTCAATCTGCCGGTGACCACGCACGGCGCGCATGACATCACGGTGCATTGCCTGGCCGCAGTACCCAATCGCTCTTACTTAGAAGCGCACGGCTTCGGTCTGGATAAGTACATCGCCAACCCGCTTGAGATTCGCGAAGGTTTTGCCATCGCGACCGAGCGCCCTGGGCACGGCGTGGAATTCGATTGGAAGGGATTGGAGCCGCTGCGCGCTTGATCTCGATTTCGACCGGCACACGCAGCACGGGAAATAAGTCGGGTCTTCATCTTGACGCGTATTTCGCAGTAGCATGCTACCCAGCCTAACGCGCGAAGAGGAGCTGCGATGGAACTCAAGGGAAAAGTCGCGATTGTGACCGGAGGCAACGGCGGACTGGGTCAGCGCATTTGCCATGCGTTTGCGCGAGCGGGTTGCGATGTCGCGGTCGTGTGCGCCAAGAGCATCGCGAGTGCGGAAAGCGTCGCCTCCGAGTTGCGCAGAGATAACGTCAAGGCACTGGCATTGGCATGTGACGTGGCCGATCCGGCGCAGGTGCAGGAAATGATTGCGCGTGTTGCGGAGACTTTCGGGCGCGTGGACATCCTGGTGAACGACGCTGCCTACAACAAGTGGATTCCCTTCAACGATCTCGACGCCATGACTTTCGAAGAATGGCAGAAGATTCTCGCCATCAATCTCACCGGGCCGATGCTGTGTATCAAGGCTGTCACGCCGGTGATGCTGCGAAGTGGCGGCGGCCGTATCATCAATATCGCGTCAGTAGCCGGGCTGAGCCCCACTGGATCATCCATTCCCTACGCGGTATCGAAAGCAGGTCTCATTCATCTCACACGTTGCATGGCAGTCGGACTTGCACCTTCGATTCTGGTGAATTGCGTCGCGCCGGGATATCTGGAAGGCACGCGCGCGACGGCGAATCTCGATGCCACCTATCGATCACGCGCGACCGACGCGACGCTCCTGAAACGCGCCGCGGATAAAGACGATGTCGCGAATCAAGTGGTGGCGCTATGCCAGACGGACAGCATCACCGGGCAGACGCTGGTGATTGATGCGGGAAGAATCTTCCACTAGCACCTGGAAGATCCCATGCTACGCACAGCAAACAACTTTGACTATGATGTAATGCAAATTCTTCAAAGTAATGCCAAGGCGGAGGAAAGTCGCTAATGGCGGCTTACGACCCGAAGCGGACTTCCGCGTAAGAACCTAGAGAATCCCAAATACACACGCTCAACGAAGCTGTAGCAAGAACGGGGTCAGCACAAGAACGGGGTCAAAAGAGAGAATGGGGTCAAGTCTTTCAATATAGCATTACTTCCCATTGATCGTCCTGCTCACGGTCGAATAGTGAACACCGAACGCATCGGCGATCGCCTGCAGCGTGTA
>JAYUZG010000173.1:0-4149 GCA_043751985.1 Betaproteobacteria bacterium | reverse complement strand
TGTTGACCGAAATCAGCGAAGCTTCGCTGTTCCAGCGCTTCAACCCCCTGGCAAACGCCAGGCGCAACGAGAAGTACGACCATGTCGATCTGGAGTGATCACGCGATGTGGTGGCGCGCGCCTTGGCTACCATCTCCGCGTAAGCGAACTCTCCCCGGAGATTGACAGCATCAACCGCAGATAGGATTTTCAAACGCCCTATTCTGCCGTTTCGTGCCGCGCTCGCGCGAGCAGGCGCGGTGCGGGCCTGCTGCGATTGTTACCGGCGGTGCAAAAGCGAACCTTTCTGGCGGCGAAAATCGCGAGCCCCTCATGAAACGCAATTTGTTCGCCGAACTCACCGAAGGTTTCGCCGCATTGGAAGCCGAGCGCAAAGGACAAATCACGCTGCGCCGGCACAAGCTCGAAGCCAAACCCGCGCCTGCGCTCAAGCCGGAAGAAGTGCGCAAAGTGCGCGAACGTCTCAACCTGTCACGCGCCGTGTTCGCGCGTGCGCTGCGCACCAATGAGCGAACGCTGGAGAACTGGGAGCAAGGACGTGCCGCGCCGAATGCGCAGGCGCGATTGCTGATCCGGATGGCAGCGGCTTATCCCGACACGATTGACTGGCTTGCGCAGATCTGAAGCCGGGAGAACCGCCCGCACCAACGGTTTCATGCCATCGAACACGGGAAACCCGCATCCACCAAGGGTTTGGGGCTGGTTCGTTAATCTGTCTTGAAGCCCTGGCGCGAATTCATTCCGCCTTGATATTCGCCGGCCGAATCACCTCGCCCCACTTAGGGCTTAGTTTGGCTCCATTCGCCCAGCGCAAGCCGGTTGGAAAATCGCGGTTTAACCCGCATAATGGCTCTATGCGACAAATCGGTAATCGAGTCATCAGTCAGCCTGGGTTCGCGCCCACCGGAGCCAATCTCGCTCTAGCTGCCGAGCATCAGCGCACCGGCGCCGCGTTGGCGGCAGTCTCAACGACCGGCATTGTCAAAGGTGTCTACCGGTTTAAATCGCACGAAGAAATGAATCGCGCGACGGATGAAGCGCTGGTCCGCGCGATTGCCGAGAATGTGCGCATGCGCGCACAAACCGCAAAATAATCATCATGGTTGACGCCGGGGAAAAACGCGCGCGGCCACCGAGTGTCGATGATTTGAAGCTCCTCATCAAGGCGCTCAACGATCACGGCGTTGATTATTTTCTGATTGGTGGCTACGCGTTGTATGCGCTCGGCTACCAGCGCGGCACGACCGACATCGATATTATTTTGCGCCCCAGCCTTGAGCAGGGCGAACGGGTGCGGCGCGCCCTGCTGGGGCTGCCAGACAAAGCGGCAAAGGAACTGCTGCCGGAATGGTTTACGGAAGGTGAAACTATCCGGGTGGCGGATGCGTTTGTCGTCGATCTTCTGTTCAACGCTTGCGGTGAGACTTACGAATCGCTGCTGCCCCACGCGCAGACCATCGATCTTGACGGCGTCGCGGTTCGTACCATCGACCTCGAAGGCATGCTCAAGACCAAACAAACTTCGCGCGACAAAGACAAACTTGACCGCATTATTCTGGAGCGGGCCCTGGCGGAATCGAAAAAGAAATAGCACCTTCGTATTCGTCAGAACGGACTACGCCCGGAAAAGGCAAACCACGCGCTCGCAGCAATCACAATCGATACAGCGATCTTCACACCGAGCAGTTTGAACAGTTCCTTGAGGATCGCTGCGAAGGTCGAGATGAAGCCGATGCGAAACGCCTGCGTCACCAGCGCGGTGACAGCGCCGGTGGCGCTGCCGGCACCCGGTTCCGCCCGATAGGAACGAATGAACTTGACGAACTCCGCGCCGATGGCGGCGAGGCCGCAACCGAGGAGCGCACCGTAGACCAGCGACTCGACGATCTTGCCGGTGAACAGATAGAACAGACCCGCGCATACCGCCGATGATGCAAGCAGCACCAGCGCGTCTTGCAGGCGCGGCTTGTCGTATCGCGGCTCTTCGGGGTTCACGCTGGCAGGCTCCGGTGCTGATGTTTAAAAGCGAAGGCGCTCAGTGTGCCTGATCACGGCGGGTTGCGCCGTGCGCTCGACACACGAATGCAACACCGGCGAGCGGCGCCAAAGCAAAGTTCTACATCGGTGATGGCGGAGATCGCAGCTTCGCCAGCGCGGCAGCCAGCGTCACCGGTTTTTCGCGCAACACGATTTCATCGCCGCGCCGTTCGATGTAGACCATCGCAGACTTGAAATTGAATGCCTTGGGCAGCCGCACCGCCTGCGAATTACCGCTCTGAAAAACTTTGGTGGTATGCATGACGTGCGCCTCGCAATGTATATCCTTTAAGTATCTACCTGATGGCATGGTTGCCGCGTCAGACCTTCACCACCCCACCCCGATAATCCTCCGCCTACGCACGCCACTGCCCCGCCACCATCGCACCGGCCTCGCGCGCCAGATCGCGTCCGGCGTTATGGTCGAGTATCGCCTGGGTTGCCGGACGCATCACGCGGCCTGATTGCCGTCATGCCAGCTTGCCTGATCCCGCGGCCCGAGCGTAAACCAAAAGGTCGCACCGGCACCCACCGCGCCCTCGGCCCACACCTTGCCGCCGTGTGTCTCGACAATGCTCTTGACCGAAGCCAGACCGATGCCGATGCCAGGAAACTCACCAACCGAATGCAGACGCTGAAACGTGCCGAATAATTTATTGGCATAGGCTGGGTCGAAGCCGGCGCCGTTGTCGCGCACAAAATAGGCAACGCCGGCTTCATGCGCAACACTGCCAAATTCGACCCGCGCGAGCTCTCGGCCTGACGAAAATTTCCACCCATTGCCAAGCAGATTTTCAAGCACATCCTTGACCAGATGCAAATCGCCAACTGCGGTCACGCCGGGTTGAATCACCCATTCAACCGCACGCGCCGGCCCCCGCTGTTGTAGTTCAGCCGCAACGTGGTCCACCAGCGCGCTCAGATCAACTTTCACCGGGCGCAACTGCACCCGCCCCAGCCGCGCCAGCGAAAGCAAACCTTCGATCAGCTGGCTCATCGACGCCACACTGGTCTTGATCCGATCCAGGAAAGTGCGCGCTTCTGCATCCATATTTTGAGACTTGGTTTCGCCCAGCAACGCGGCAAAGCCGGAAATCGAGCGCAACGGCGCGCGCAAGTCGTGCGCGACGGTGTAGGAAAACGCCTCCAGATCCTTGTTCGCCTGGCTCAATTCGAGCGTCCGCTTTTCGACTCTCTCTTCGAGCGAGGCATTGACTTGCGCGACCGCGCGCTCAGCGGCTTTGCGCCCGGTAATGTCATGCAGGATCGTAAGCGCTGCGGGCTTGCCCTCGTACTCGAATGGAATCGTCCGGACTTCGAGCGGGATGGTGGAGCCATCCGCACGAATCAAGGTTTGCTCGGATACCGGCGCCGCAATCCGCTCTTCAATGACCTTGCGAATTCGCTCCAGTGCGATCTCGCGAAATTCAGAAGGAATCGTGTCGGCGACCAAGGCGCCAATTGGCCAGCTCACCGCAACATCGGCCCCATACATCCGCAAGCCCGCCGGATTGAGCATGACGATACGGTCTTCGCAAACCACACGGATGGCATCTGGTGACGCATCAACCAAGGTGCGATAGTGCCGTTCGCTATCGCGCAACCGGGCTTCGACTTCACGGCGCGCAGTGATGCTGCGCCCGACGCCGCGATAGCCGGTGAACTTCCCGCCTGCGTCAAACACCGGTTCGCCGCCGACCAGCGCATGTTGTGCTTTGCCAGCCACACCACGCCGGGCAAATTCGAATTCACGAAATGCTTCGCGCCGCTCCAGGATGCCGCGGTAGCGCGCCATGTCGGCAGGTGCGGTCAGATCATCCTCACGCTCCCAGCGGGTGGAGCCGATGAATCGGGCCGGGTCAACCCCGCCAACGGATTCGGAATTGCCGCCCGCTGACACAACTGTGAAGCGATGCTCTTCATCAGTCTCCCAGTACCACTCGGATGCAAGCGACGTCAACGCACGAAAGCGCGCTTCGCTATTTTGCAATTGACCAAGCGCCCGATTGACTCCATGCGCCACCTGCACCACCTCGCGCGGGCCGCCCTCCGGCACGCGCAGATCGAACCGGCCAGCGGCGATCTCCTCGGTTGCTGCCGTCAGCGCCGCCA
>JAYUZG010000172.1:0-7647 GCA_043751985.1 Betaproteobacteria bacterium | reverse complement strand
AAAATAAAAGGCGAGCCGAACACACCTCTCGCAATCGCCGCGTCCACTTCGGTTTTCACTTTTTCCTTGACCGCCGGATCGTTGAGCGCGGCTTCCACTTCGCGCGCGTCACACCCCGCTTTGGCCGCGACCGCAACGGTGTCCGACGGATTGGAGATGTTCACGTCATCGAGAAAATAAGCGCGATAGAGCGCAACCGCGAGCGTCTTCGCCGCCGCCGGATCTTTTTCGTTCAACCAATAAAACGCGCGCGCGGGCGCCTGCGTCGCGATGGGAAATGCCGTGGGTTGGTGGAAAGGAATACCGTAGTAACGCGCGCTGCGCTCAAAATCATGTTTGGAATAGTCGCCTTTCAGCGGCACCATCGGCAGCGGCGTCTGCCCCGTCGTCTTGAACGCAACGCCCAGGAGCATGGGTCTCCAAGTCACCGTGCGAGCGTACTTTTGCGCGAGCGCGTCGATACGCGTGCTGGCGAGATAACCATAGGGAGACGAGAAGTCGAAGTAGAAATCGATGGTCTTGGTCATTTAGTGTTTAATCCCAAAAAACGCAGTTTAACCACAGAGTCATAGAGTCACGGAGAAAATGAGTTTGAGAAAACTAAAGCGGAACAGACGCGCGCTCACTGCGCCGACCCAAGGGGTAGCTGAGGCAGGTGACGCAAACAATTGTGCTTTCTCTCGGTGACTCTGTGTCTCTGTGGTGAGAAGCAGTATTTAGGTTAATTGGAAGTGTGTCGAAGAAGCCCTGGCAATTCAAACTTCGAAAATTACTTGCCGTCCACACGCACGCCGTTGAGTTTCGCTTGCGCGGCGACCAGCTCGCTTACCATGTGGTCGGGCGTTCCGAAACCGAGATTGATCGCGGTGAGCAAAGTCTGTTGCGTGGCCGCCGCCATATTGCCCGAGATGCCTGCCTCCGCCGTCATTTGCGTGTAGTAGCGCACGTCTTTGCTCGCATTGACCAGCGCAAATTTCAGCGACTTGAAATTGCCTTCCACTGCCTGGCCGGCCAGATTCTGAAACAGCGGCGAGTTCGCTGCGCCCTGGCCCACCAGTTGAAAATATTTTTTCGGATCGACACCAAGCTTGGCGCACGCAGCGAGCGACTCCGCGATCAGCGCCATCTGCCCGATGGTCGCAAAATTGTTGATCAGTTTGACCTTGTGTCCGGTGCCCACCTCACCGATGTGAAAAATGTTTTCGCAAAACGCCGCCAGCACCGGCTTGATCTCTTCGAAGGTCGCCGCGTCACAGCCGACCAAAGTATTGAGCCGTCCTTGTTCGGCTTCCACCGGCGTGCGAGTGAGCGGAGTATCAATAAATCGCACGCCCTTTGGCTTAAAGTCAGTAGCAATCTTGAGAGTAGAAGCAGGCTGACTGGTTGACGTATCCGCCACGATCTGCCCCGCACGGCACGAGGCCAGAATGCCGTTTTCGCCGTATACCAGACGCTCGACTTCGGGAGTGCCAGTCACGCACAAGAAAAGGACATCGACTGTCTTCGTCATCTCGGCGAGACTGCTCGCCTCGGTAGCGCCGCGTTTCACCAGATCGTCCACCGGTGCACGATTGCGATTCCCCATGACGCTCACCTTGAAGCCTTTTTCAATAAGGTTTTTCGCCATGCCGTGGCCCATCAGTCCAACGCCGATGAAACCTATTTTCTTGTTGGTCATTATTAACTCCTCGAATTAAGTTCAACACTCAACGCAGAGACGCTGAGGACGCAGAGTGCACAGAGAAATACAAATCCCCAAACAGGTATTTTTTTGAATCATTATTTCAGTTCTTCTCTGCGTCCTTTGTGTCCTCCGCGTCTCTGCATTGGGTGTTCTGTTGTTAGACAACTTCAATCGCCATCGCCGTCGCCTCGCCGCCACCGATGCACAGGCTGGCGACGCCGCGTTTCAGTCCATGCTTTCGCAACGCGCCAATCAATGTGACTAGGATCCTCGCGCCCGACGCACCGATCGGATGACCCAACGCGCAGGCGCCACCATGCACGTTGACCTTGTCATGCGGCAAGCCGTGCTCGCGCATCGCCGCCATGGTGACGACCGCGAAGGCTTCGTTGATTTCGTACAGATCGACCTCGCCCGCGGTCCATCCGGTGCGCTCGAACAACGTCCTGATCGCACCGACCGGCGCAGTGCAGAAGTCGCTGGGCGCTTGTGCGTGCGTGGCGTGGCCGACAATGCGTGCGAGCGGCCGCAATCCACGCTTCTCTGCAATCGATAATCGCGTCATGACCAGCGCCGCTGCGCCGTCGGAAATCGAGCTGGAATTGGCCGCGGTCACGGTGCCGTCTTTGCGGAAGGCAGGTTTCAGAGTAGGGATCTTTTCGAAGTTGGCCTTGAACGGTGCTTCGTCCTTTTCCACGAAGCGGTCGCCTTTGCCTGACTTCAACACGAGCGGGGCAATCTCCCAGGCGAACGAGCCGTCTTGATTCGCCTTTTGCGCGCGTTGCAGGGACGCGATGGCGAAGCCATCCTGTTGTTCACGCGTGAAACCAAAACTGGCGGCGCAGTCTTCGGCGAAAGCTCCCATCAGCCGACCCTTGTCGTAGGCATCCTCCAGACCATCCAGAAACATGTGATCCATGATTTGCTGATGTCCCATGCGAAAACCGCCGCGCGCTTTGCGCAGAAGATAAGGCGCGTTGCTCATGCTCTCCATGCCGCCCGCTACCATGATCTCGCTGCTGCCGGCGATCAGCAGATCATGCGCAAGCATCGCGGCCTTCATGCCGGAGCCGCACATCTTGTTGATCGTGGTGCATCCGGCGGCGAGCGGCAGGCCGGCGCCAAGCGAGGCTTGACGTGCCGGCGCTTGACCTTGGCCAGCCGGCAGGACGCAACCCATGATCACCTCTTGGATCAGATTCGGGTCCACTGCTGCGCGAGATACGGCGGCGCTGATCGCTGTCGCGCCGAGTTCAGCCGCTTGCGAAGCGGACAACTCGCCCAGCAAGCTGCCCATCGGGGTACGCGCCGCGCCGAGGATAACGATCGGGTCATTCATTGCACTGTCTCCTGAAAAAATTCCGCGCCGTTACTTTGTCTCGTTAAATAATTCGCGACCGATCAACATACGGCGAATCTCCGACGTACCCGCGCCGATCTCGTATAGTTTCGCGTCGCGCCACAGACGGCCGGTGGAAAATTCATTGATGTAGCCGTTGCCGCCGAGCGCCTGGATTGCTTCGCCCGCCATCCACGTCGCCTTCTCGGCGGCGTAGAGAATGGCGCCGGCGGCGTCTTTACGCGTGGTCTGCCCGCGGTCGCAGGCGCGGCCGACTGCGTACACGTAGGCGCGGCAGGCATTCATCGCCGTGTACATGTCGGCGATCTTGCCTTGCATCAACTGGAACTCGCCGATCGACTGGCCGAATTGCTTGCGCTCGTGTACGTAAGGCATCACTACGTCCATGCAGGCTTGCATGATGCCCAGCGGTCCACCTGCCAGCACCGCACGCTCGTAATCGAGCCCGCTCATCAGTACGTGCACGCCCTTATTCAGCTCACCCAGAATATTTTCCGCAGGCACTTCGCAATCCTGAAACACCAATTCACAAGTGTTCGATCCGCGCATTCCTAACTTGTCGAGCTTTTGCGCGGTGGTGAATCCCTTGAAATTCTTTTCAACCAGAAATGCAGAAATCCCACGCGCCCCTGCGGCAAGATCGGTTTTCGCATACACCACCAGCACTTCGGCATCCGGCCCATTGGTGATCCACATTTTGTTGCCGTTGAGAACGAAGCGATCGCCGCGCCGCTCGGCACGCAGCCGCATGCTCACCACGTCGGACCCGGAACCGGGTTCGCTCATCGCCAGCGCACCCACGTGCTCGCCGCTGATCAGCTTGGGTAAGTAGGTCTCCTTCTGCGCGGGCGATCCGTTGCGATGAATTTGATTCACGCACAGATTCGAGTGCGCGCCATAAGACAATCCGACCGACGCGGAGCCGCGTGAAATTTCTTCCATGGCGACGATGTGCGCGAGATAGCCGAGCGCGCTGCCGCCGTATTCTTCCTCGACGGTGATGCCGAGCGCACCCAGCGTACCGAGTTTGCGCCACAGGTCCGCAGGAAACATATTACTGCGGTCGATCTCCGCCGCGCGCGGCGCAATCTCGCGCTCCGCGAACTGGCGCACGCTGGCTCGCAGCATGTCCAATTCCTCACCCAGACCAAAATCAAAGGCCGGAAAAGAAGGATGTCGTTCCATGTTTCTCTCACCACGCGATGCATCAGCTAGAATCTTAACAGGCCGCACCTCACCTCTCGCTCCTCGGTTCCCGTCGATGAATTCACCGCAGCAAGTCGTCGCGTTCACACCCGACTACCCGATCGCCGCGCCGCCCGCCGGCGGCAACACCATTGAGGTTGCGCCCGGTGTGCACTGGCTGCGCATGCCGCTGCCCTTCGCGCTGGATCATATCAACCTGTGGCTGCTCGACGAAGGTGACGGCTGGACGCTGATCGACAGCGGACTCAACTCCGAGGTAACGCGACAGCATTGGGAGCAAATTTTCAGTCGCACGCTCGACGCGCGCCCGGTGAAGCGACTGATCGTCACGCATCATCATCCCGACCACATGGGCCTCGCCGGCTGGCTGGTGGAGAAATTCGGCGTGCGCATGTGGATGACGGCGGGCGAATATCTGGTGTGCCTCGCCGCCTATAACGGCAGCGCCGGTTACAGCGCCGAGCCGGTCGCTGAGTTGTTTCGCCAACATGGATTGGATCAAGAGCGGATCGAGTCGCTGAAAACGCGCGGCAACGGTTACCGTCGCGGGATCGCCGAGCCACCGGCGCACTACCGGCGCTATTTTCATGATGAGATGATCGCAGTAGGTTCTCATCAATGGCGGGTGATCACCGGCTTCGGTCACGCGCCTGAACATGCGGCTTTATATTGCGCGAGCCTGGGCGTGCTGATATCCGGCGACATGTTGTTACCGAAGATCAGCACTAATGTCGGTGTGTGGCCGGCCGAGCCGGATGGCGATCCGTTGCAATTGTTCTTAGACTCGATCGACCGCTTTCTTCCGTTGCCGCCGCAGACCCTGGTACTGCCTTCGCACGGCCTGCCGTTCCGCGGTATTCAGGGCAGAGTCGTGGACCTGCATGCGCATCACGACGCACGACTGGCGGAAGTGCTGGACGCCTGCGCGCGACCGCGTACCGCGGCCGAGTTGATGCCCATTTTGTTTCGGCGGCAGTTGGACACGCACCAGTTGTTTTTTGCCATGGGCGAAGCGATCGCGCATTTGCATCGACTGCTCTACGCAGGACAAATCGAGCGGGACATCGATGCAGAAGGCGTCGTCCGTTTTTGCGCGCGCAAAATGAAAGTCGCGAAGTGAAAGTTGCGCAGTGAAAGTTAATGGCGCCCAGTTGCGCAGTCTGTGGCGTCAAGGCGACGCGCTGGCGATCATCGATCAGTCACGTTTGCCGTTTGAATTTCAGGTCGTAGAGATTACGTCGGTCGCAGCCGCGGCGCACGCCATACGCACGATGCAGGTGCGCGGCGCGCCGCTGATCGGTGCGACCGCGGCATGTGGCATCGCGCTCGCCATGCAGGAAGGCACGTCGGACGCGCACCTGCGCGACGCGGCGAAACTCCTCGGCGCAACCCGGCCCACCGCAGTCAATCTGCGCTGGGCGCTGTTGCGCATGGTTGCGCTGTTGACGGCGATTGCGCCTGCGGCGCGCGTGACTGCGGCGTGGCAGGAAGCGCAACGAATCTGTGATGAAGATGTGCAGATGAACCAAGCCATAGGTCGCAACGGGGTGGACGTTCTGCGCGCGATTGCGGCAAAAAAAGGACATGATCGCGTGCAGATTCTCACCCATTGCAACGCCGGTTGGCTCGCCACCGTCGATCGCGGGACGGCCTTGGCGCCGGTGTATCTGGCGCACGACGAAGGCATGGCGCTGCATGTCTGGGTGGATGAGACGCGACCGCGCAATCAAGGTTTGCTCACCGCCTGGGAGTTGGCGCAACACGGCGTGCCGCACACGGTGATCGCCGACAACGCCGGCGGGCATTTGATGCAGCGAGGCAAGGTCGATGCCGTCATCGTCGGCGCTGATCGCGTCACGGCCAACGGCGACGTGGCCAACAAGATCGGCACCTACCTGAAAGCGCTCGCGGCCTTCGACAGTAAAATTCCGTTTTACGTTGCCGCGCCTGGGCCGACCATCGATTGGGCGATGCAACGCGGCGAGGATATTCCCATTGAAGAGCGGAGTTCCGATGAGCTTGCTTTTGTCGCCGGCTTGGATGAGCAGCAAAACGTTCGGCGCGTGCGGGTGCTCGCGCCGGCCAGCGACGCGGCCAATCCTGCGTTCGACGTGACCCCGGCGCGATTGATTACCGGCCTCATCACTGAGCGCGGCATCGCGCCCGCGACGCGCGAAGGACTGCGCGCGTTGTATCCAGAGCAGCGCGCGTGACCGAACTCGAACTACGACGGTCAGTCATCGCGACCGCGCGCGGCATGAACGCCTGCGGCATCAATCGCGGCAAATCAGGCAATGTCAGCGCGCGCTGGCAGGATGGGTTTCTGATCACACCGTCGGGTCTGGCGTACGAGAAAACACAGCCGCGACACCTTGTTTTCGTGGACGCAACGGGCACGGCGCACGGTGTGCTCGCGCCTTCTTCTGAGTGGCGTTTTCATCACGATATCTACCGCACGCGGCGCGATTGCGGCGCGGTGGTCCATGCGCACGCGAGCTTCGCCACGACCCTCGCGTGTTTACAGCGCGAGGTACCGGCATTTCACTATATGGTGGCCGTGGCCGGTGGCGACAGTATTCGCTGCGCACCGTACGCCACCTTTGGCACGCAAGCCTTGTCAGACCACGCGCTCGCTGCGCTGGAAGAACGCCGCGCTTGTCTGCTCGCAAATCATGGCATGATTGCGCTCGGTGCGGACTTGGATGCCGCGCTGGCACTGGCGGTAGAAGTGGAATCGCTGTGCGAGCAATATTGGCGCACGCTGCAAATTGGTATGCCGCATCTTCTGGACGCGGCGGAAATGAGCCGCGTGATCGAGAAATTTAAGAGCTACGGACAGATTCGCCCGCGCGTGACGTCCGCTCATTCAACCAGGAAGACCCAACATGCCCGACACATCCGCCGCCGCCCCTGATCCGGCTGCCGATCAAACCACCGTCACCGCGCGGCTGTTCGCGGAGATCGCGTTGCGCAGCCGCCATTTGCTGACCGAGCACTACGCCAAGCAACCGGAAAGTAGCGGCGCGGAGCCGGACGAACTGGGTATCGGTAAGGCGTTCAGTGAGCTGGCCGTACAGCTTATGGCGGATCCGGCCAAATTGGCCGAGGCGCAGATGCGCATGTGGACTGACTATGTGAATTTGTGGCAGAGCTCCTTGCAGGCCTTTTTCGGACAGAAGCCCGAAGCGGCCGGAGCAAAACCCGATGCGCGCTTCAAGGACGCGTTATGGGAGAACAATTTTCTGTTCGACTACATCAGGAAATCCTATCTGGTGACCGCGCAAAACCTGCAAAAGACCGTGGCGGAAGTGCAAGGCCTCGATCCGCAGAGCGCGCGCAAAGTGAAATTTTTCACGCGGCAGTTTGTGGATGCGCTGTCGCCGAGCAATTTTGTTTT
>JAYUZG010000171.1:0-10211 GCA_043751985.1 Betaproteobacteria bacterium | reverse complement strand
AGTCTTTGAACGCCTCGACGTTGATGACGAGTTTCACTTCGTCGCCGAGGCCGAAGTCCACGTACTTGGTCATGCCAAACTCGGAACGCTTGATGGTCGCCGCCGCGTTGGCGCCGCAGGCATCTTTTTTCGCCATATCGTTGCGCGCGCAATGAAACGAACTCAGCGTCAGGGTCAGCGGTTTAGTCACGCCCAGCATAGTGAAGTCTCCATCCACCGAAGAGGGCGCATCACCGGTGAAGTTCACTTTGCGTGACTTGAAAGTAAGCGCTGGAAACTTTGCCACGTTGAAAAAGTCCGGGCTCTTCAAATGTTCTTCGAGCTTGTCGAGACCGGTATCGATCGACGTCGCATCGATGGTCACTTCCACCGAGCCGCTCTTGGCCGCGCGATCGAGCGTGATCTTGCCGCCGGTTTTGTTGAAGCGGCCGCGCTGCATGGACCAGCCGAAATGACTTACTTCGAAGCTCGGAAAGGTGTGGCGCGCATCGATGGTGTACGACTCTTCGGCGAACGCGGACATCGACAGAGATAACAGCAGAGCAATAATAAAATTCTTCAATTGGCCTCCAGAATGACTTTTGCGGGATTGCGCGGATTAAGCCACGCGGCGTATATGAGAGCTACTTCGGTGCAACGTTCGCGCTTTCAAAATGAAACCGCACTTCGACATCGTCAGCAACCGTATCGGTGTCGGCCCACGGGCCTTCGCCAAGGCCAAATTGTAAACGCTTCATCGAAAAACTGCCTTCAATAATACTGCCACTGCCATTCGCCTTTACTGACAAGGGCACCACGATCTCGCGCGTCTTGCCCTTGATGGTGAGCTGACCTCTCGCCTCGTACTGCTTCGCGCCCATCGACCTCAAGCCGGTGAGAACGAATTTCGCGGTCGGGTGGGTCTTGATATCGAACCACGCGCGGCTCTTCACTTCGTCATCCGACTCACGCGCGCCCGTGTCGATGCTGGCAACGTCAAGGTTCACCGCGACGCGGCTCGCTGCAAGTTTGTCGGTATCGAACTGAATGGCGACTTCGAATTTCTTGAAGCGCCCTTCCGCCGCGACGCCCATCTGCCTGCCGACAAACTTGATCTCACTCTTCGCCGGATCAATCGCGCTGATCTTCGCCGCCTGCACCGCAGTGCAGCAACTCAACAGAAAAGCTGCGACGAAACAGGTACGAGCGGGCGGGGTCACGATGGGCTTCTCCAACTGGGTAGCATGCGGCGCAGAATATCGTCGCGATCGATGAAATGGTGTTTCAGCGCCGCACCCACGTGCGCCAGCAGCACGACCACCATGGTGATATTGAGTCCCTCGTGCAATTCCTTCAACTGATCGGCCAACGCTTTGTCTTTGCCGATTAGATCAGGCAAGGGCAACACGCCGAAGTACACCACTTGCACGCCATAGGCTGAACTCATCAGCCAGCCCGATAACGGAATGACCAGAATCAATAAGTACAGCAAGCCATGCGTACCGTTTGCCGCAACTTTTTGCCAGCGCGGCATCGAAGCGAGCAACTCAGGCGCGGGATGCGTCGCGCGCCAAAACACACGCAGCACGGCGCACAGAAAAATCGTCACGCCGATCCATTTGTGCCACGAATAAACTTTGAGCTTGTGCGGCGACAACGGCAGGTCATGCATGTAGAGACCGACTGCCAGCGCGCAGAAAATCATCAAGGCTACCAGCCAGTGCAGCCCGATCACGACAGAACCATAGCGATCGGGCCGGTTCATACTGATGGATTCCTGCGCTGCGCGGCCTCGAGTTCGGCAACCCGTGCTTCCAGTTGCTTGAGCTGTTCGCGTGCACGCAGCAACACCTGCTGCTGTACGTCGAATTCCTCACGCGTCACCAGATCGAGCCGAGCGAACAAGCTGGAGAGCAATGCGCGCAGGTTCCGTTCGATGTCCTTCGCGGGCGTGGCAGCGAGCAGGTCATTCACTTTTCGATTCAGTTCATCCAGAAATCTCGTATCCACGGACGACCTCCTTTGCGAAGTGTAGCAAAGCAACTCCCTTGTCCTGTGCTCGCACCGAGTGTGTGCGAAGCGCCTTGTTGGTGCCTTGCTTTGGTGCGCTGCCGCCCGCGAGTTCCTCTCAGTTTTCCATAACATATTATTTTTTAAATATTTTTCGTTTGGCACGGTAGATGCTGAAGTCTCTGCCTGCTGTTTGCAGCTTTGTTACCGACTTAGTTTCAATTATCACAAAGGGAAGATCGCCATGGTTAAGAAAGGCCTCATCGCAGCTACAATAATCTGGGCATTAGCCGTATCCAATTTCTTTGTTTTCGCAGCAGACCCACCCGCGAAACCCGCCGTGCCAACTCTCGACCAAGTATTGGAAACTTCAGGAGTTTCGCTTGGAGGGTACATCGATACCGCTTATTCCCACCTTTCGGGGACAGGTGCTTTCTCTAGCAACACAGCGAATCGCGTGTTCGATACTGAACCGAACTCGTTCAATCTGCACCAGGCAGCGATTGTCGTAGCGAAACAGCCCAAGGAAGGTTTTGGTGGCTTGGTCAATATCACCGTGGGCAACGACGCTCAGGTAATTCATTCGTTTGACGAACCTGTCGGCCCTCAAACCAACAGGTTTGACGTTACCCAAGCCTTTGCACAGTATGGGCAGGGACCGCTGACGGTCATCGTCGGCAAGTACGTCACAAATGCGGGCGCCGAAGTCATCAACTCCACCAACGACGTCAATTATTCGCGTTCGATTCTGTTCGGTTACGCGATCCCATTCACGCATACGGGCTTGCGCGCCACCTACGCTGTCAGCGACATGTTGAGCGTGATTGGAGGGGTAAACAACGGCTGGGATGACGTCAAGGACACCAACAAGCAAAAGACCCTGGAACTGGGCTTGACACTTGCGCCCACCAAATCGATCTCCATTTCCGCGGTAGACTACCACGGCACTGAGCAAGTTAGTGGAAGTAGTACTTCGTTTTCTAGCGTTCAAGGCAACCGCAATATTCTCGACTTGGTTGGCACGTGGACTGCAACCGACAAGGTCAGCGTCACCCTGAACTACGACTATGGCTCCCAGGACAACGCTACAACTGTTACGCCTAACGGTCAGGACAAAGCCAATTGGTCGGGCCTAGCCGGCTATGTTAATTACCAGTTCACCGAGATGTGGCGGATAACGTTTCGTGGTGAATATTTCGATGACAAAGACGGTTACCGCACCGGCATTATTCAGAAGTGGAAGGAAGGCACTGTTACGCTCGCCTACCTGCCTGCCAAGAGCATGGAAATCCGAGGTGAATTCCGCGGCGACAAATCCGACCAGTCGTCGTTCTTGAAGTCGGACGGATCGACGAGCAAGAATCAGTGGTCCTACGGGCTTGAAGCCATCTACAAGTTCTGACTGCGACGGCGAGTCGCACCCCATAATCATCAAGGGAGTACATATGAAACTGGTAACAGCGATTATCAAACCCTTCAAGCTCGACGAGGTGCGCGAAGCGCTATCCGCCGTCGGGGTGCAGGGGATCACCGTCACGGAAGTGAAAGGCTTCGGGCGGCAGAAAGGGCACACCGAGTTGTATCGCGGCGCCGAATATGTCGTCGATTTTCTGCCCAAGGTAAAGATCGAAGCCGCAGTGCGCACCGAAATTCTTGAGCAGGTCATCGAGGCCATCGAAAAATCTGCTAAGACCGGCAAGATCGGTGACGGCAAGGTTTTTGTTTACGACCTCGAGCAGGTCATCCGCATCCGCACCGGCGAGACCGGCGCGGAAGCCATTTAGTCAAGGGGACATACATGAAAAAAATACTTATCGCGCTCGCTCTGCTGGGCGCTCTGTGCAGCTCGGCAGCCTGGAGCGAAGACAAGCCGGCACCGGCGGCCTCTCCCGCTGCAACCGCGACGGCCGCTGCGGCACCTGCTGCTGCCGCACCCGCGCCCGTCCCCAATAAAGGCGACACCGCCTGGATGATCGTCGCTACCGCGTTTGTGATTCTGATGACCATTCCCGGTCTGGCGCTGTTTTACGGCGGCATGGTGCGAACCAAGAACACGCTGTCGATCCTGCTGCAAGTGTTCGTCATTTTCAGCATGGTGTCGATTCTTTGGGCGTTCTACGGCTACTCGATTGCGTTTACTGAAGGGAATGCATTCTTTGGCGGGCTCGATCGACTATTCCTTAAAGGTGTCACGCCAGACTCGAATGTCGCCACCTTCAGTAAAGGCGTGGTGATTCCGGAATATGTCTACATCGCGTTCCAGCTCACTTTCGCGGCGATAACTCCAGCGCTGATCGTCGGCGCGTTTGCCGATCGCATGAAGTTCTCCGCCGTGCTGCTGTTCATCGCGATCTGGTTCACCTTCGCGTATCTTCCAATCGCGCACATGGTGTGGTACTGGTCCGGTCCGGATGCCTACACCACCGTTGCTGCGGGGGAAAAGGCGACGGCGACCGCAGGTTTCTTGTTCCAGAAAGGCGCGCTCGATTTCGCCGGAGGAACGGTGGTGCATATCAACGCCGGCATCGCCGGCCTGGTCGGGGCGATTCTGATTCGCAAGCGCCTCGGCTATGGCAAGGAAGCCATGCCTCCGCATAGCCTGGTGATGACCATGATCGGTGCCGCCCTACTGTGGATGGGCTGGTTTGGTTTCAACGCCGGTTCCAATCTCGAAGCGAACGGCGCGGCCGCGATGGTGTTCCTGAATACTCAATTGGCAACTGCGGCGGCGGCACTGGCGTGGATGTTCGGCGAGTGGCTGTTCCGCAGCAAACCCACCATGCTGGGTGCGGCCTCCGGCGCGGTGGCAGGCTTGGTGGCCATTACCCCGGCTTGCGGCTGGGCCGGTCCGATGGGCAGCATTGCGCTCGGTGTGGTCGCGGGTCTCGGCTGCCTGTGGGCGGTGACCGTGCTCAAAGCCAAGCTCGGCTACGACGATTCGCTGGATGTGTTCGGCGTGCACTGCATCGGCGGAATCATCGGTGCGCTCGGGGTCGCCGTGGTCGCATCGCCTAAACTCGGCGGTACCGGCGTTTACGATTACGTGGCGAATAAAGTGGGCGACTATGAAATGGGCACGCAGATGATCAGCCAGTTGTGGGCGGTCGGCACCGTGCTGATCTGGTCCGGCGTGGTGGCCTTCATTGCCTACAAGATCGTCGATCTGGTGATCGGCCTGCGCGTGACGGAAGAGCAGGAGCGCGAAGGCCTGGACGAAACCCAGCACGGTGAGCGCGCTTACAACATGTAAGTCGCCGCATTCACAGTGGTGAGTCAACGGGGACATGATCGTGTCCCCGTTTTTTTCGCCCATCGCCGCGCGCAGGGACTTTGTTAGAATGGCTTAACTTCCTTTTCGCGAGTCCGGCATGAACGTTCCCCGCCTCACGACCGCGCTCACCGGTCCACTGCTTTTCCTCGAACGCCAGATTCTCGATGGCATGCCGACGATTGAGCACTGGTTTCGGAGTCAATGGCAGGAACATGCGGCGCCGTTTTACGCGTCGGTGGATTTGCGCAACGCCGGCTTCAAGCTGGCGCCGGTGGACACCAATCTATTTCCCGGCGGCTTCAACAATCTGAATCCGGATTTTTCCCCGCTGTGCGTGCAGGCCTTGATGACCGCGGTGGAAAAAGTCTGCCCTGATGCGCGCGGGTTTCTCATCGTCCCCGAGAACCACACTCGCAACGCGTTTTATTTGGAAAACGTGGCGATGCTGCAAAATATTCTGCGCCAGGCTGGGCTGAAGGTCCGCATCGGCTCCTTGCTGCCGGAAATTTCCGCGCCGACCGATTTGCCGCTGCCGGATGGACGCAAGTTAACGCTGGAGCCGCTGCTGCGTCGTGGCAACCGGCTCACGCTGGCGGATTTCGATCCGTGCACCATCCTTTTGAACAACGATCTTTCGGCCGGTGTGCCGGATATTTTGAAGAACCTGGAGCAGCCGGTGCTGCCGCCGCTGTATGCGGGTTGGTCGACGCGGCTCAAGTCCAATCACTTCGCGGCCTACGATGAAGTGGTGCGCCAGTTCGCCGACTTGACCGAGATCGACCCCTGGTTGGTCAATCCGGCGTTTGCTACCTGCGGAGAAATAAATTTCCAGGAGCGCCGCGGCGAAGAATGTTTGGCCGCCTATGTTTCGGAAATTCTCGAGCAAACGCGGAAGAAGTATCGTGAATATGGCATCGAGCAACAGCCCTTCGTGATCGTAAAGGCCGACGCCGGCACTTATGGCATGGGCATCATGACGGTCAAAGACGCGTCCGAAGTTCAGGGCCTGAATCGCAAGCAGCGCAACAAGATGGCGGTAGTAAAAGAAGGTCTCGAAGTTTCGCACGTGATGGTGCAAGAGGGCGTGCCGACGTTTGAAAGCGTGGATGACGGCGTCGCCGAACCGGTGGTGTATATGATCGACCACTTTGTCGTCGGCGGTTTCTATCGCGTGCACGCCGCTCGCGGCATGGATGAAAATCTGAACGCACCCGGCATGCATTTCAAGCCGCTCGCGTTTGAATCCAGTTGCACGCTGCCCGATTTGGACAGTGGGCCGGATGAACCGCCGAATCGTTTCTACGCCTATGGCGTGGTGGCGCGGCTGGCGCTTCTCGCCGCGTCGCTGGAACTCGAACATATGCGTGAGCACTTCGACGAAACGGCAGCGCCATTGCTGGAGGTTGCGTCTGCGTAGACGACCGTTGAATCAGCCGGGCTAAATCTGATGCGCCTTGCGTTCCTTCTCGATCCCCTCGACAGCATCAAGACCTATAAGGATTCGTCTTTCGCCATGATGCGCGAGGCGGCGGCGCGCGGCCATTCGTTGTCCGTCTTGCACCAGGAAGATTTGTTCAGCCGCGACAGCCGGGTCGGAGCGCGCTGCCGTCGCATCGAACTGACCGGCGACGCGGCGCATTGGTATCGGCTCGGGGAAGCACAAGATACCGTACTGGATCAATTCAGCGCGGTACTGATGCGCAAGGATCCGCCGTTCGACATGGAGTACCTCTATAGCACCTACTTGCTGGAGATGGCGGAGATGCAAGGCGCGCGCATCGTCAACCGGCCGCGCGCCATTCGCGATTTCAACGAGAAGCTGGCGATCGGCCGCTTCGCACGTTTTACCGCGCCAACGCTGGTATCCCGCGAGCAAACACGCATCCGCGCGTTTCTCGCCGAACACGGCGACATCGTGGTGAAGCCGCTCGACGGCATGGGCGGTGACTCGGTGTTCCGCTTGCATCTGCGCGATCCGAATATTTCGGTGATCCTGGAAACGCTGACGCATCACGGCCGCCGCACCGTCATGGCGCAACGTTACATCGCGGAGATTACGCAGGGCGACAAACGCATTTTGGTGATCGACGGACAGCCGGTTCCCTTCGCGTTGGCGCGCATTCCGCAACCGGGCGAGACGCGCGGCAATTTGGCCGCCGGCGGCACTGGAGTGGCGCAGCCGCTGTCGGCACGCGATCGCGAGATCGCGGAAGAATTAGGGCCCGAGCTGAAAGCACAGGGCCTGTTGTTGGTGGGGCTGGATGTGATCGGTAATTTTCTGACCGAAGTGAACGTTACGTCACCCACCTGCATGCGCGAGATCAGCGATCAGACCGGTTTCAACGTGGCGGGCATGATGATCGACGCGCTGGAACAGCTTGATTCATGATCGGGATCCTACTGGTCACGCATGAATCCTTGGGTGCCAGCCTGGCGCGTTGCGCCGAACATATTTTGGGTGCCATGCCGGCGCAACTGGAATGCATCGGCGTCTTGCCAAAGGATGACCCGGCGCAAGTGCGGCTGCGCGCGCGCGATGCCCTGCAACGGCTGGATCAGGGCGACGGCGTCATGGTGTTTACCGATGTGGCGGGCGCCACGCCGTGCAATGTCGCCGCAACGCTGATCGCTCCGGGTCGGATCGAAGCGATCGCCGGGGTCAACCTGCCGATGCTCATGCGCGCGCTCACCTATCGCCAGGGCAGTCTGGGCGATTTATCCGAGAAGGCGCGCATCGGCGGCGTTGCCGGTATTGTCAGCGTGCCAGCATGCTGAAACGCGAGGTGGCTATCGTCAACAAACTGGGATTGCATGCGCGCGCGTCGGCCAAGCTCACGCAACTTGCGAGCAAATACCGCTCGGAAGTGTGGGTGTCGCGCAACGGCCGCCGCGTCAACGCCAAGAGCATCATGGGGGTGATGATGTTGGCCGCCGCCAGAGGGAGCTCGATTGAGATCGAGACCGATGGCGCGGATGAAACCGACGCGATGAACGCGCTGGCCGGATTGATTGACGACAAGTTTGGCGAAGGCGAATGAGCTTCACCGTGCACGGGATCGGCGTTTCCGGTGGCATCGCCATCGGCCAGGCGCATTTGATTTCACACGCGCAACTCGAAGTGGTTCACTACAGCGTCGCGGTCGATCTGGTGGAAGCGGAACAGGCGCGCTTCGACGCCGCGATGGCCGTGGTGCGTGCCGAACTGGCCAGCTTGTCGGGTCAAATTCCGGTCGGGGCGCCCGCGGAATTCGAAGCATTTCTCGATCTGCATCTGATGATCCTCGGCGATCCGACTTTGCATGAAGCGCCGAAGCAGATTATCCAGGCTCAGCAATGCAACGCCGAGTGGGCGCTGAAAAATCAGATGGACACCTTGTTAGCGCAGTTCGACGACATCGACGATGCGTATCTGCGCGAACGCAAGAGCGACGTGGTGCAAGTGGTCGAGCGCGTGCTGAAGGTGCTGATGGGACAACCCGGCCAGGCGACACGGCTTAGCGCCCCGGAGAACGCCAGCATCCTGGTCGCGCACGATCTGAGTCCGGCCGACGTGATTCTGTTCAAGGGGCATCATTACGCGAGCTTCATCACCGATCTGGGTGGGGCCACCTCGCACACGGCGATACTCGCGCGCAGCTTGAACATTCCTTCAGTGGTGGCGTTGCATCATGCGCGCACGCTGATCCGCGAGAACGAAACGCTGATCGTCGACGGCACACATGGGGTCGTCATCGTCGATCCCGACAAAACCGTGCTGGCCGAGTACCGGCTGCGGCGCGAGCAACTGGAGCTGGAGCGGCAAAAACTCAGGCGTCTGAAAAAGACGCGTGCCGCCACGCTGGATGGAACTCGTGTCGAGTTGCACGCCAACATCGACTTGCCCGATGACGTAGCGGATGCCAAAGACAACGCGGCGGCGGGAATCGGCTTGTTCCGCACCGAATTCCTGTATCTAAACCAAGGCGCGGAACCGTCGGAAGAACAGCAATTCGAGGCCTACCGCAAAGTGGCGCAATCGATGGACGGTTTGCCGGTGACGGTGCGCACTTTTGATCTGGGTGCCGACAAGGATCTCAACGAAGTAGAGCGAGTCGCGCCCAATCCGGCGCTCGGCCTGCGCGCTATTCGTCTTTGTCTGGCGGAACCCAAAATGTTCCTGCGCCAATTGCGCGCGATTCTGCGTGCGTCCACCTACGGCAACCTGAAAATTCTGATCCCGATGTTGTCGTCGGTGCATGAAATCACGCAGACGCTGAGCCTGATCGAAGACGCGAAGCGCAGTCTGGATGAGGAAAGCATTCCCTTCGACAAGAAAGTACCGATCGGCGCCATGATTGAAATTCCCGCGGCCGCGCTGCTGCTGAATGTGTTCACGCGGCGCTTTGATTTTCTGTCGGTGGGTACCAACGATTTGATTCAATACACGCTGGCGATCGACCGCACCGATGATCAGGTGGCACATCTGTATGACCCCCTGCATCCGGCCGTGCTGAACTTGCTGGCGCATATCATCCACGGCTCGGCCAAGGCACGGGTGCCGGTCGCGGTGTGCGGTGAAATCGCTGGCGACGTGCGTATGACGCGCGTTCTGTTGGGGCTCGGCTTGCGCCAATTTTCCATGCACCCGGCGCATCTGCTCCAAGTGAAGCAGCAAGTGCTGAAGTCAGATCTTAAGCATTGCGGCACGCTGACGCACAAACTGTTGCGCAACGACGATCCGGAAAAAATGCAGGTCATTCTCGACAAGCTCAATGCTTGACCGCGGCCGCGACGTGGCGCGAGGCCTATCCGCTACGACAAGAGTCCGGCGTGCTGGTACGGCGCGGCTTTCAGGACGACTTTTCGACTGGTTGGTACCTAGAAGCCGCATTTCACTTACCACAGAGGCACAGAGAAAACATGATATTGCGATGGCTGATCCATTCGCCGCTTGGGTGAACCATCGCATGCG
>JAYUZG010000170.1:0-5283 GCA_043751985.1 Betaproteobacteria bacterium | reverse complement strand
GGCGCTGAGTAGCTGCGCTTAAGCGTCGAGTAAAGCTTAAACCAGAATCATCTCCGACAATCCCTTGCCGCCGGGAATCATCGGGAACACGTTCTCCGATTGATCGGTGATGAAATCCATGAACACCAGATCGTTCTTGCGCGCAAACGCTTCCTTCAGAGCCGGCTCGATGTCTGCGGGCTTTTCGATCTTCATTCCAACGTGCCCGTACGCTTCGGCCAGCTTGACGAAATCAGGCAGCGCATCCATGTACGACTCGGCGTAACGGTTGCCGTGGAAAAACTCCTGCCACTGCCGCACCATGCCGAGATAGCGATTGTTGAGGTTAATGATCTTCACCGGCAAGTGATATTGCTTGCAGGTAGACAACTCCTGAATGCACATCTGGATGCTGGCCTCACCGGTGACGCAGGCGACGGTCGCGTCTGGATACGCGAACTTTACGCCCATCGCGTAAGGCAGGCCCACACCCATGGTGCCGAGGCCACCTGAGTTGATCCAGCGCCGCGGCTTGTCGAATTTGTAGAACTGCGCCGCCCACATTTGATGCTGACCTACGTCAGAAGTAATGTAAGCATCGCCACCGGTGACTTCGTAGAGCTTCTCGACCACCATCTGCGGTTTGATGATGGCACTGGCGCGGTCGTACTTGAGGCAGTCGCGCGACCTCCACTCTTCGATCTGCGACCACCAGGCTTTGAGAGCAACGGGGTCGGGCCGCTCTTTGCTCGCAGCGAGCAGCTTCTGCATCTCTTCCAGCACGTCTTTGACGTTGCCGACGATGGGCACGTCCACCTTGACACGTTTTGAAATCGACGACGGGTCCACGTCCACGTGAATGATGCGACGGCCCTCTTGATAAAAATGTTTCGGATTGCCGATGACGCGATCGTCGAACCGCGCGCCCACCGCCAGCAGGACGTCGCAATTCTGCATCGCCATATTGGCTTCGTAGGTGCCGTGCATGCCGAGCATGCCCATGAACTGCGGATCGGTGGCGGGATAGCCGCCAAGGCCCATCAAAGTGTTGGTGCACGGGAATCCCAGCGCACGTACCAGCGCAGTGAGTTCCGCGGCGGAGTCGCCGAGGATCACGCCGCCGCCGGTGTAAATCACCGGCCGCTTGGCATCGAGCAAAAGTTGAATGGCTTTCTTGATCTGCCCGTTGTGTCCCTTGATGACCGGGTTGTACGAACGCAGCGATACCGACTCAGGGTAAAAGAATTTCGTCTTATGGGTGGTGACATCTTTTGGGATGTCGACCAGCACCGGACCGGGGCGGCCGCTCGCCGCGAGATAGAACGCCTTCTTCATGACGAGCGCTAAATCTTTGACGTCCTTCACCAGAAAATTATGTTTCACGCAAGGCCGCGTGATGCCGACCGTGTCGACTTCTTGAAAGGCGTCCATGCCGATCGCGTGGGTCGGCACCTGGCCGCTCACGATGACCAACGGAATCGAATCCATATGCGCCGTGGCGATGCCGGTCACCGCGTTGGTAACACCCGGACCTGAAGTCACCAGTGCTACCCCGACTTTGCTGGTGCAGCGCGCGTAGGCGTCGGCCGCATGCACCGCGGCTTGTTCATGGCGGACCAGAATATGTTTAATCTTGTCTTGCTTGAAAATCTCGTCGTACAAGGGCAGCACCGCGCCGCCGGGATAGCCAAAAATGAATTCGACCCCCTCCATTTGCAAGCAACGGAGCGTGATCTCCGCGCCGGAGAGTTCTTCTGTCCGCGTCCCAGTCATATCCATAAAGCACCTAAGTCTCTAGAAACAACGTGAAAGCCTTGAAATGTACCGGTTCGGGTGGGGGCGGTCAAGAAAACCAGTGAGTCAAGCGATAGGCGCGACTGGGAGCGTATCGGCGCGGCGCGCCGGCTACGATTTCGTGACAGCGGTTGCTACTGCCGCGCCCGCACCCAGCGTTTCCAGGACTCGAACAACTGTGCGTCGCGCGCGGCGACGACCGAACGCTGCCACAGGTCATCGGCCCAGAAGTCGTCGTGGGTCAGCGTGCAACTGTGTCCCCCCGCTTCACTCAGGATGAGCGTGCCGGCGGCGTAATCCCATAGTTTCTGGCCGCCGTGCAAATAGACGTCGAAACGGCCGGCGGCAACGTAACACCACTCCAGGGTGCTGGCGCCGAAGTTGCGCTGAGACATATACGGCGGCGCGGATACCAATTCGTGACTGAGCGTCGCCGGCACACGCTTGAAGTCCACTTGCGCCATTGAATTCTTCAGCGTCGGGACCTGCGTCTTGATCGGCAAGCGCTCGGTGTTCAGGAAAGCGCCGCCGCCCTGGATGGCGTAGAACACTTCGTCCGCGACCGGGTCGTAGACCACACCGAGCACGCTGCGCCCGTTACGCATCAAAGCCACCGACAGCGCGAAGTAAGGCAGGCCGTTGACGAAATTCGAAGTCCCGTCGATCGGGTCAACGCACCATAAGCCCTCGCTGCCGCGTAACCAATGTTCAGCGTGCTGCTCGGCAGTCATCTCTTCACCCACCACCGGACCGGGATACAGATCGGGCAAGAGGCGGCACAAGGCGTCCTGCGCCGCCAGATCCGCCTCGGTGAACAAGCTGCCGTCGGACTTGCGCTGATGCGCGACCTTGAGATAACGCGGCATCACTTCGCGCGCGGCCACATCCTTGACCACGTTGACCACTTGACCGAGCAGGTCGGCGGGAAGGCCTGGAAACGCTGGCGATAGGTGAGACGGATGCGACATAAGGGCAAGCGGAAAAATTAGTGGGTCAGTGTAACTGTGCGCATGGCAAAATCTAAACATGACGCCAACTGCCGCCAATCGACAAACTGCTAGCACTCGAACCGGCAGCGCGCCGCTTCCGCGTTTCCATATCGATCAAGCCCTGGCTCCGGGGATGCGGCTGCGGCTACCCGAATCGGTGATGCATCACGTGCGGGTGTTGCGGCTGAAGCAAGGCGACGCGTTCGCCTTGTTTGACGGTAACGGTGGCGAATTCAGCGCGTGCCTCGACATGGTCACCCGTGACGAAGCGCATGCCTCGATCGGAGCGCATCGCGCGCTGGAGCGCGAGTCGCCCATCGAAGTGTTGCTGGCGCAGGCGTTATCGTCCGGCGACCACATGGATTACACCGTCGAGAAGGCGGTCGAGTTGGGCGTAACGCAAATTCAACCACTGGCAGCGGCGCGCAGCGTAGTGCAACTTTCTGGCGAGCGCGCGCTGCGACGCGTCGCCCACTGGCAGTCGCTGGCGGTCGCGGCGTGTGAGCAATGCGGTCGTAATCGCGTGCCGCAGGTCATGCCCGTTAGCCCGCTCGTAGCTTGGCTGGCCGCCCTCGATCAGTCGGCCGGCACGCGCCTGCTTTTGTCAACGCGTGCGAAAGCGCCGCTCAAGAGTGTGAGTCCGCAACTTGAGCGGCCGATCGCGCTGCTGGCCGGACCGGAAGGGGGGTTTAGTGAGAGCGAGGAACAGGCGGCCATCGTGGCGGGCTTCGTGCCGGTTCTGCTCGGCCCGCGCGTGCTGCGCACCGAGACCGCGGCGGCGAGCGCGCTCGCCTGCATGCAGACGTTGTGGGGAGATTTTTGAGAGGCGCGCCGTTATACTCCGAGCCTTGTCGCAATAACACCCGACGTGCAAAAGAGAGCCAACTATGCAAATCAATAACAACACCTTCGTCGTAACCGGCGGCAGCTCCGGCTTGGGCGCCGCCACGGTGGAAATGATCCACGCTGCCGGCGGGAACGCCGTGATTGCGGACGTCGGCAAAACCCTGGGCGACGCGCTGGCGCTGCGACTCGGCTTCAAGGCTCGCTTCATCGAATGCGACGTGACGCGCGAAGACCATGCGGTGGCGACGGTCGAGTTGGCGGTCAAGACTTTCGGCGCGTTGCACGGCCTCATTAACTGTGCGGGAATTGGCGGCGCGGAAAAAACAATTGGCAAGAGCGGCCCGCACGCGCTGGCTTCGTTTGCTCGCGTGATCACGGTGAATCTGATTGGCAGCTTCAACATGATTCGCATTGCCGCCGACGCGATGTCTAAACAAGCGCCTTTTGCATCGGGCGAGCGCGGCGTCATCGTGAACACCGCGTCGGTCGCTGCCTATGATGGACAGATCGGGCAAGCGGCGTACTCGGCCTCCAAGGGGGGCATCGTCGGCATGACGCTCCCCATCGCACGAGATCTCGCACGCAGCGGTATTCGCGTGATGACCATTGCGCCGGGAATCTTTGAGACGCCCATGCTCAGGGGTCTGGACCCCGAGGTGCAAGATGCGCTCGGCAAGATGGTGCCGTTTCCGCCACGGCTGGGCCGCGCGAACGAATACGCCGCATTGGTAGGACATATCATCTCCAATGAAATGCTCAATGGCGAGACCATTCGTCTCGACGGCGCAATCAGGATGGCACCCAAATAGAGGCAAGCATGCACGAGGCTTCGCTCGAGTCATTCGTCCAGTGGTTTCGCGCCGCCGCGCCGTATATCCACGCCTTCGGCGGCAAGACTTTTGTCGTTGCATTTGGCGGAGAGGTGGTCGAAGACGGCAAGTTCGTCGGCCTCTCACATGACCTGAATTTGCTGGCGAGCCTCGGTGTGCGGCTGGTGCTGGTGCATGGCTCACGCCCGCAGATCGACGCGCAGTTAGCCGAGCGCAGCCTGAAAACAGAATACGTCGAGGGCGTGCGCGTTACCGGCGTCGAGGCGCTCACCAGCGTGACCGAAGCGAATGGCCGGCTGCGCGTCGAGATCGAGGCCTTGCTCTCAATGGGTTTACCCAACTCGCCGATGGCCGGCAGCCCGATTCGCGTCGCCTCCGGGAACTTCGTCACTGCGCGGCCGCGCGGCGTGGTGAACGGTGTAGACATGCGCTACACCGGCGAAGTGCGCAAGATTCACGCGGACGCGATTAAGAGACGGCTCGACGATGAAGAGTTGATGCTGCTGTCGCCGCTGGGTTACTCGCCGACCGGCGAGATTTTCAATCTCACGCTGGAAGATGTCGCGGCCGAGACGGCCATCGCGTTGAAAGCCGAAAAGCTGGTGTTTCTGATGAACGAGCCGGGTGTGAGCCGCGCCGGAAAACTACTGCGTGAGCTCACCGTGAGCGACGCGCAAAAGGTATTAGCCTCGAGAGTGAAATTGTCCGACGACGTGCGTCTGTATCTTCCGCGCGCGGTACACGCCTGCCAGGGCGGCGTGTCGCGCGTGCATTTCATCAGCCGCCATCAAGACGGCGCTTTATTGCAAGAGCTGTTCACCCACTCCGGCGTGGGCACCATGATT
>JAYUZG010000169.1:0-13188 GCA_043751985.1 Betaproteobacteria bacterium | reverse complement strand
CTCGTTCGCGACCTCGCGGGACCGCGGCACACCGCCTTAACGGGAGCCGCGTGCGCCTTTCATATAGCGGAAGAACTCGGAAGTCGGCTCCAGAATCAGCAGATCGCTTTTGGATTTGAAAGTCTGCCGGTAAGCCTCAAGGCTGCGATAGAAGGCATAGAACTCCGGATTTTGCTGGAAGGCACGCGCGTAAATGGCCGCTGACTTCGCATCACCATCGCCTTTGGCGCGCTGCGCTTCGCGAAACGCATCCGCTAAAATCACAACACGCTGACGATCCGCGTCCGCGCGGATTTTCTCCGACTCGGCAAATCCCGTCGAGCGCAATTCGTTGGCCACCCGCTTGCGCTCCGCTTCCATCCGGCTATACACCGAACCACTGACTTCCTGCGGCAAATCGACCCGTTTCAAGCGCACATCAAACACCTGGACGCCAAACGTCTTCGCGTCCTCATTGGCCTTCTGCCGCATCAAGTCCATGATCTTGTCGCGTTCACCGGACACCACGTCGTGCACCGTGCGATTTCCGAATTCGTCGCGCAGGCTGGAATTAATCGTTTGCGCCAAACGCTTCTGCGCGATGGTTTCATCGCCACCCACGCTGATGTAATACTGGCGCACGTCCACGATCCGCCACTTCACGAAAGAATCCACCAGCACCGGTTTTTTCTCCGAAGTCAGAAAGCGCTCCGGGTCATCCGAGTCAAGGGTCAGAATTCGAACGTCGAAGAGTTTCGCCTCATCGATCAAGGGCCAGCGAAAATACAAGCCCGGGTCAGTCTTGATGCTAACGATTTCCCCAAATCGCAGCACGATCGCATTCTGCCGTTGATCCACGGTGAACATGCTCAAACTCAGCAGCACCAACACCACCACCACGCTGATCAACGCGGCTGTCATTCCGGACTTCATCGCGATTCCCTTTCGCGGCCACGCAAAGCGTCTCTCGATCTGGGATTGAGATCCACGGCCGCACCAGCGGATCCACTGGGTGCCGCCGGATCCTGTGCCTTGTTACCACTATCGGCCGCAGGTAGACTACCCGTCATTTGCAAAATTTTGTCCAGCGGCAGAAACAGTAAATTGCTCGCGTTCTTTTGATCAACAACCACTTTGCTGCTGGCGGAAAGCACCTGCTGCATCATGTCCAGATACAACCGGTCACGCATGACACCGGGCGCTTTCGAATACTCCACCAGTACACGGTTGAAGCGTGCAGCTTCGCCTTCGGCAGTCGCAATCACACTTTGACGGTAACCGTCCGCTTCCTGAGTAATGCGCGCGGCCGCGCCCCGCGCTTTCGGTACTACGTCATTCGCATACGCCTGGCCTTCGTTCTTTTGGCGCTCTCGATCTTGGTTCGCCTTGTTCGCGTCATCAAACGCCGCCTGCACTTGCTCGGGCGGCTGCGTTTGTTGGGTATTCACCTTGACCACATTGATGCCGGTCTTATACCGGTCGAGGGTCTGCTGGATCAACTTGTGCGCACGTTGCGCCACTTGCTCGCGGCCCTCATACAGCACCAAGTCCATCTTGCTCTTGCCGACCGCCTCGCGCATGGCCGACTCGGCGGCCTGCTTGACTGAATCTTCCGCGTGGCGATTGTTGAACAAATAATCTTCAGGCGACTTTACGTCATATTGAACCGCGAACTGCAGGTCAATAATGTTCTCGTCGTCCGTCAACATCAACGATTCCGACATCACCTTATTCTTGGCGTTGCCATTGCGGAAGCCGATCTCGACCGTACGCACGCCTGACACATTCACCACTTCCCGTGTTTCTATCGGCCACGGAAAATGCCAGCGCGCTCCAGGTTGAGTCGTTTCCACGTGCCGGCCAAAGCGCAATACGACACCGCGCTCACTGGCATCGACAATGTAGAAACCACTGGCCAGCCACACCACTACTATGAGACCAACCAAGAGAGCGAAGCCGCCCATGGGCATCACCCCGCCGCCCGTTGGCGCAGTGCCGCCGCCTTTGCCGCCGAGCAATCCGTTTAGTTTTTTGTTGAAGCGGCGCCACAACTCGTCCAAATCCGGTGGACCTTCGTTGCCGCGCTTTCCCCAGTTTGGATCGTTTAATGCCATAAGTAATAAAGTGAACTTACAGGAAGGATTAAGGTGGGGACAAGGAGAGCTAGGCGGCGCTTCGTGATTTGACGCTATGCCACGCCGCTCCCATTTCATCCAGCGCGCCACGCAACGAATCAAGGCCCGCGCCAGTCTTCGCACTCAAATGCACCGCTACGATCTTACCATAGTCGTTCCGCGCGACATCCGGCTCCACGCTGGCCACGTCAATCTTGTTATAGACGACGAGTTGCGGCACGTTCTCGGCACGAATCTCGGCGAGCACGTGATTCACCTCGGCCATCTGCATGTCACGAACCGGACTGGCGCAATCCACCACGTGAATCAACAGGTCCGCGTGAATCGTCTCTTCCAGCGTTGCACGAAACGCCTCCACCAGGGTATGCGGCAACTGACGGATAAATCCGACCGTGTCCGATACCACCACCGGTATGCCACTGGCCGTGCGCAATCGCCGCGTGGTCGTATCCAGTGTCGCAAATAACTGGTCGGCGCTATACGCGTCGGCCCCCGTCATCGCATTGAACAGAGTGGACTTTCCGGCGTTGGTATAACCCACCAGAGACACCGAGAACACATTACCGCGCACTCGTGCCTTGCGCTGCACCTCGCGTTGTCGCCGCATAGTCAACAACTTTTCGCGCAGCACCTTGATACGCTTGCCGAGCAGTCGTCGATCGGTTTCCAATTGGGTTTCGCCCGGACCACGCAAGCCAATGCCTCCCTTCTGGCGTTCCAGGTGAGTCCAGCCGCGCACCAAGCGCGTGGTCATGTGTTCCAGTTGCGCAAGTTCCACTTGCAACTTGCCTTCATGACTCTTGGCGCGCAAGGCGAAAATATCCAGGATCAAACTCACCCGGTCCACCACTCGACAGGACAGCGCCTTTTCCAGGTTGCGCTCTTGTGCAGGAGACAATTGATGATTGAAGATAACGAGATCGGCGGACTCCGCGGCAGCGCGCTCGGCAATCTCTTTCACCTTGCCGGAGCCGGCATAGAGGGCGCTATCCGGCCGTGCGCGACGCGCTGTAATCGTGCCGATCACCTTGGCGCCGGCACTGGCTGCCAGCCGGCTTAGCTCCTCGAAAGAATCGGCGAAATCCGCTTCGCCGAAATCAATGCTGACCAGCAGCGCACGGTTTCCCCCTGACGGCCGCTCAAACATGCGATTGCATACCCGAGCGCCGCGTCCGCCTAAGCGGATCGGGAAGGGCAGACTTCGCGCGCATCTGGCCGCGCCGCCGCACTCGGTTCAGTCGCCCGAACCGTGCTCAGACTGCTGCTGCAACGTCACTGCCCGAGCTGGCACCACCGTGGAGATGGCATGCTTGTATACCATCTGTGTCACGGTGTTTTTTAGTAGCACCACATACTGGTCAAATGATTCGATCTGGCCCTGCAGCTTGATGCCGTTGACCAGATAAATCGACACAGGCACGTGCTCTTTTCGCAGCGCGTTCAAGAATGGGTCTTGTAACAGTTGCCCTTTCCCGCTCATGGCCGCTCCTGTTTGTTAGTGTTGGGGTTGGAACTCTTGATCACTGTCATTTGCGCGTACCGCATGTGCATGAAGTGCGAACAATAAGGTATTTTTTCAAGCTGATCCACTGTAACGGATTTTCCGGAGAAATACCACCCGCGTACGAACTGTCAGCGGACAACGCCACCACCTGCTAATCACGCGGGGCGTAGGGATTTCTACCTTGCTTGAACATAACTCGGACCGGCGTGCCCTGCAATTCGAATTGCTCGGAGAAAGTCCTCTCCAGATAACGCCGATAACTCTCGGGCACGTGATTCAAGCCGGTACCGTGAATGATGATGGAAGGAGGATTGCTGCCCCCCTGATGCGCGTAGCGCAGCTTCGGCCTGAAAATCCCGTTGCGCGGTGGCGTCTGTTTTTCTACCGCCGCCTGCAGCACACGCGTCAGTCGCGGCGTGGGGAGCTTTGCCATCGCCGCGGTATACGCCGCGTCCACCGACCTGAGCACCGGCACCAGTCCACTGCCCGCCCTCGCCGAAATGTAATGTACGCGCGCAAAGCCAAGAAAGTTCAGCTTGCGCGCCAAGTCACGTTTAGCCCGCTCGCGCACATCCGCCGGCGTGACATCCCATTTGTTGATCGCAACGACCAATGCCCGACCTGCTTCCACGATAAAGCCCGCGATATGCGCGTCTTGTTCGGTGATTTCCTGCGTCGCGTCCAACACCAGAATGACCACGTTGGCATCCTCGATCGACTGCATGGTTTTCAGCACGGAGAATTTTTCGATCATGTCGTCTACTTTGCCGCGCCGCCTGACACCCGCGGTATCCACCAGTGTGTAACCGCGGCCGTCACGCTCAAAATCTACGTGGATGCTGTCGCGCGTCGTGCCGGGTTGATCAAAGGCGATCACCCGTTCTTCGCCAACCAGCGCATTCACCAGAGTCGATTTTCCGACATTGGGGCGTCCCACAATGGCAATCAGCGGGTGCTTTACCGGCTCGGTCGCTTCCGCTTCCTCGGTAAATTCCGCCAGCGCCGCGTCGAGCAAGTCATGCACGCCATCGCCATGCGCCGACGAAATCGGCCAAGGTTCACCGATTCCCAGTTCATGAAAATCCGCGCTGGCCACGCCAAACTGGAAACCTTCGGCCTTGTTCACGGCAATCCAGATACGCCGCGCCCGCTTGCGCAACTGATCGACGATCAGCCGATCATGGGGTGTCAGTCCCGCACGCGCATCGACCAAAAAAATTACCGCGTCGGCTTCATCGACCGCTTGCAATGTCTGCTGCGCCATCTGATGCAGCAGCCCGCTCTTCACCACCGGCTCAAATCCGCCGGTATCCACCACGAGAAACGAACGCTCACCCATGCGCCCTTTGCCATAGTGGCGATCGCGAGTTAATCCCGGCACGTCGGCGACGATCGCGGCGCGACTGCGGGTCAGCCGATTAAACAGCGTCGATTTGCCCACATTGGGGCGTCCGACCAATACAAGAGATGGGATCACGAAATTTTGATGGTAAGGTCATGCGGCACCGAACGATTCAGTGCCGCGTTGAAGGTCGCTCGCCTGAGTCGCGCCGTGCCGTACACGCCTAGTGCGGCGAGTAAGCGTACAGCTTGCCGCTCTGGTTCAACGCATACAAGCGGCCGTTGTTGGCGAGCGGCGCAGCGATGATCGCCGCGTCACTCGCGCGCCTGCGCGCGGCAAATGACCCGTCTTCCTGCGCAAGAAAATGCAGATAGCCCTCCGCGTCGCCAACGACGACGAAATCCAGAAACACGGTAGGCGCAGTGAGCCTGCGACCGTATAACTTATCCTGCTTCCATACGCTGGCACCGGTCGCTCGATCAAGCGCGTGCACGTTACTGCCTTCGTCCACCAGGTAAATATAGCGCCCGTCTCCCGCCAGTGGTAACGCAGTCGAAACCGCGCGCGTCCACAGCGCCGTGCCGCGCTTGCTGTCGAAGCATCCGACCTGACCCTGGAACGCCGCCGCGCAGAGCGCTTCCCCCGCCATCAACGGCGTACCGGCAACGTCCGCCAAGCGCTCCAATTCATTGTCGCCTTTGGGTGTCGACACAACGGCTTCCCAGCGCAAATTTCCGCTGCCGGCGTCCAACGCGACCAGTTTGCCGCCCGGAAATCCGCCGATGGCCAGCGGCCCGAGGCGAACCACCGCAGGTGCGCCACGCAGCAGCAGGGCCGGAGCCGCAGCTTGATACTCCCATTTCTTGGCGCCGTCCAAGGCGTCCAGCGCATGGATGCGATTGTCACCACTGCGCACCAAAGCCAGTCCTGCTTCAATGCTCGCTGCGCTCAGGACTTCGCTGGAAACCTGCGCACGCCACAATGGTTTACCCAAGCTGGAATACGCCAGCATCGCACCCTTCGTGGTACCCACCAGCACTCGCTCGCCGTCCGTCGCCACGCCGCTGGAGATTTGCCCCTTGGTCAGTGTATGCCAGCGCATTGTCCCGGTCACCGCGTCGAGCTTTAGCAAGTCGCCGAAGCTGCCAGCGGCGTAAACCGCGTCACCCCATGCCGCGGGGCGTGAAATCTGCGGATCGGTCCAACCCAGGTCGATATTCCAGTCCAGTCGCAGAGAAAGGCGCGGTTTGAAGTCGCTCAGCGGAGTCGGCTCGGGCGCGTTGTCGGTCGCACCGCAGCCAACCAGCAGCAACGCCAGTGCGACGCAAGAAATTCTGCACATTACTTGGTCGATCCCAGCGCGTCCAACTTGAGTTGAATCACATTGCGATAATTGCTGCTGGGCGCGCTTTTTTCTAGCGCGAGCTTGTACGCGGCGCGGGCTTCGGCCGCGTGACCTTGCGCGAGATGCACGTCGCCCTTCAGATCGAATACCAGAGTCGTCATTGCTTCCGCGTGCTTTTGCTCCAGCAAGCGCAAGGCCTCCTCATATTTCTTTTCATCCAATAGCAAGGCGGCGAGTTTCAGACGCGCCAGCGCCCGCGTGTCATCGTCACGCGCGTGGTCGATCGCCCATTGCACTTGCGTACTCGCGGCTTTGGCGTCGCCGCTGTCGACACTGGACTTGGCCAAGATCAGCGCCGCCATCGGCGCGTAATGGGTGCCGCTGTACTTGACCATAATCTCGGCAGCAATAGTCTTGACTCCCGCCGCATCATTCTTTTGCAGCCCTTCCTGCAATTTAGAGAACGCGACCGACGCCTGCTCCGCCTGCGTCTGTTGATGATGCTGCCAGAATTTCACTCCCGCGATTCCTACGGCAAACGCACAGACCACCACGATGATCAAGCGGCCATGCTGCTGCCAGTAACTCTTCAGTGCGTCGATTTTCTCTTGTTCTTCCAGATCGTACATGGGACTTCCCTCTTAGTTGAATGTTTACCGCTGCGCCGCCTGCATCAATTGCAACGCCTCGCCCAGATTGACTCGCACCTGATCGCGTAGCTCGCGCAGAGGTTTGACCGAAATCTGCTCGGCCCGCACCTCATCATCGCCGATGATGCAAGCATAGGCCGCTCCGCTCGCATCCGCGCGTTTCATTTGCGACTTAAAACTGCCGTCGCCACAATGCATGACGACGTGTAATCCACTCTCACGCAGGGACTCGGCCATGCGCCACGCGTGCGCGCTGCCCAACTCACCCGCGTGCACCAGGTATACGTCCGGCGCGCGTTGCGCGGGCACACTCTTGACATCCTCAATGAGTGCCAGCAGCCGCTCGATTCCCATGGCAAACCCGCACGCTGGCGCCGGCTTACCACCCACTTGTTCGATCAAGCCGTCGTAACGTCCGCCGGCACATACCGTCCCTTGCGCGCCCAGTCGCGTGGTGACCCACTCATATACCGCGTCATTGTAATAGTCGAGGCCGCGCACCAGCCGGGTGTTGATGGAAAAATCGACGCCCGCATTGCGCAACAGACCTTGCAGTTTCTCGAAGCGTTGCAGCGAAACTTCGTCCAGATCGTCTGCCAGTCGCGGTGCGGCCGCGAGCAACGCTTGCATCGCAGGGTTCTTGCTGTCCAGCACGCGCAGCGGATTGCTGTGCATGCGCCGCCGTGCATCCTCATCCAAATCGCTCTCATGTTGTTGCAAGAACTGGCTGAGCCTGGTGCGATAGCGCGCGCGCGATGCCGGATCACCCAACGTATTGATTTGCAGTTCGATGCCATCCAACCGTAACTTGCGCCACAGGCGTGACGCCATGATCATATGTTCGGCATCGACGTCAGGCCCCGCAAAACCCAGTGCTTCGACACCCACCTGGTGAAATTGCCGGTAGCGTCCTTTTTGCGGACGTTCGTGACGAAACATCGGCCCCGAGTAGCAGAGTCGCTGCGCACCCGCGTACAAGAGATTGTGCTGTAACACCGCGCGCACGCAGGCGGCCGTGCCTTCAGGCCGCAACGTCAAGCTCTCGCCGTTCAATTGATCGACGAAGGTGTACATCTCCTTCTCGACGATATCCGTCACTTCGCCGATCGATCGCACGAACAGTTCGGTTCGCTCCAGAATCGGCATGCGTATCGTGCGATAGCCGTAACTGGCCAGCCAGTCGCGCACCACCGCTTCGAACCACTCCCAAGCGGAAGCCTGTTCCGGCAATACGTCGTTCATGCCGCGGACGGCCTGGATAAGTTGACTCATACCACGTTACAGCGCCACGCCATCAACTCGCCAACGCGGTTTGCTTTGCGCCGGCGTAGCGCCGGCGAACATAGTCATCGACGATGTACTGGAATTCCTCGGCAATGTGGTCGCCCTTCAGCGTGACTGTCTTGACGCCATCGACGTACACCGGTGCAACCGGCGTCTCGCCCGATCCAGGCAAGCTGATGCCGATATCCGCGTGCTTGCTCTCGCCGGGGCCATTCACGACGCAGCCCATGACCGCCACGCGCAGCGACTCCACACCGGGATAGTGCAGCCGCCACAGCGGCATCTGGTTGCGCAAGTACGTCTGAATACGTTCGGCAAGCTCCTGAAAAACAGTGCTCGAGGTGCGCCCGCATCCCGGGCACGCGGTGACCATCGGCGTGAAAGAACGCATGCCCATTGTCTGCAACAATTCCTGCGCCACGATTACTTCGCGTGTACGGTCTCCTCCCGGCTCCGGAGTCAACGACACACGAATCGTGTCGCCGATTCCTTCCTGCAACAGGACCGCCATCGCCGCGGTCGAAGCCACGATTCCCTTGGAACCCATGCCGGCTTCGGTCAGCCCGAGATGCAAGGCGTAATCACAACGGCGCGCCAGCTCGCGGTAGACTGCAATCAAGTCCTGCACGCCGCTCACCTTGCACGAAATGACGATTGACTCGGGCGCGAGACCCAATTCGACGGCGCGCGCGGCGCTTTCCAGCGCGGACACGATGAGCGCCTCGCGCATCACTTCACTCGCCTCCAACGGCCGTGTCAGCGCCGCGTTTTGATCCATCATGCGCCCAAGCAAGTCTGGATCAAGGCTGCCCCAATTGACGCCGATGCGCACCGGCTTCTGATAGCGGCACGCCAATTCAATCATCGTCGCAAACTGCGGATCGCGCTTCGCTCCCTTGCCAACGTTGCCTGGATTGATGCGATATTTGTGCAAAGCCTGCGCGCAATCGGGAAACTGCGTCAACAGCTTGTGCCCGTTAAAATGAAAATCACCGACTAAAGGAACCATACACCCTTGTCGTGCAAGGCGATCGCGAATGTTCGCCACCTGTGCCGCGGCTTCCGGGCTGTTGACCGTCAGGCGTACCAGTTCCGAGCCGGAATTTGCCAGCGCCGCCACTTGCGCAACGGTTGCGCTCACATCCGCGGTATCGGTATTAGTCATCGACTGGACTACCACCGGCGCGCCACCTCCGATAGCCACGCCACCCACTAACACTTGACGGCTGTTGCGCCGTGCGTAAACCACGTCGGTCATTGCATTTTCGCTAGGGCAACGTCAAACGCGCAACATTCACGCGCGTATGCGGTTCCAAGCTGATCGCGCGGTCGTTGACGGAAATGCTTACGCCGTTGGCGTTACCGACCACCACGGACATCGGCGATTGCGCTTTCAACGAGCGCTCGCTTCCTGCTGGGTTAAGTTGCGCAAAAATTGTCTTGCCGCCCGCGTCCTTGACTTCGACCCAGGACTCTTGCTGGAACACCATGTGCAGCGTCGCGCGCTCGACAGCTCCCACGGAGGGCACGTTCGCAGTTTGTTCCGGCGCCGGCATAGGCTCAACCCGTTTAACCTCGCTCATCGCATCCGGTAATTTTCCAACACGTAGCGGTTCTTCCGTAGCGGTAAGCTTCGCCGTGGGGTCGGGCTTCGTCGTGGGGTCCGGCACGCTCGACACGCTGGCCACGTTCATCTCGGACGGGCGCGTCTCGACTTTTTTTTCATCCTGGGGTTTTGCGTCGCTTACCGGATCGGCGCGCGGACGCTGCGGTTCCAACGCTTTGTGCGCCAACGCATCCGCGACTTGCGCAGGTCGCGACGTTTCCGCGGTTGCGCGTACATCGCGCGTTGGCTGCGTGCGCCAGCCAGCGTGACCGACCAGATAACCAATCACCACGATCACCAGCGCCGTCACGCCGAGCAGCAGCATTTTGGTCGGGAAAATTGCACTCTCGTTGCGCTGCTCGTCACGCCCGGTTGGGCTGGCCGCATGCATGGCAGGTGCGGTGTGCGCAGTGACGATGGGAGGCAGCGGCGCTTCCTCAATCTGTTTACTTGCGCTGGGAACGTCCGCCGCTCTTGGTGCCGGATTGAGCAGAGCGTCGGCTGCTTTTACCAGCGGCGCCGCATCGATGCGCAGCAGACGGGCGTAATTGCGCAGGAAACCATGCACAAACACCGCTCCGCGAAACGATGCGAAATCATCGCGCTCCAACGCCTCCACCTGACGTGGCGAGAGCTTAATCTGGCGCGCAACATCGGAGAGGCTCATTCCCTGGCGCTTACGTTCCTCAGAGAGAGTGGCGCCGGCCGATGCGCCGGGCGCTATCGTGTCCGCCTGTGAATCATTTTTCATCGGTCAGAACTTGCCGGCTTCGAATGCCTGCGTTTCCGCGGAGTCGGGGAAGCGGTTCTTGAGCTGAGCACCATAGCTGGACCGCGCTTCATTGTCCCCCAATCGATGTTCAATACGCGCGCCCAGCCACAGGCTGTCCGATTGCGACGGTGAATTCTGTAGATGACGTTTCAAAAATCCACGTGCGGCATCGAAATTACCGAACTTGAACTTCAGCTCCGCAAGATTGAACAGCGCCGCTGCGTTGTTCGGTCGCAGCGCGATGGCTTTGCCGAACAATTCCTCGGCACCCTTGTCATCCCCGATCTTGCGCGAGCAGACGCCCGCATTGGTGAGTGCCATATCCGCCTGTTCATAGAGCGGATTTTTCAATGCCATCAGAAAATGGCGGATGCCGTCTTTTTCTTTCTTGATCTGGCACAGCAACAAGCCATAGTTATTGTTCGCAGCAGAATCCTCGGGATCGATGCGCAAGGAATGCTCAAAGCTGTCTTGCGCTTTTTTCTCCTCACGCAGCGCCATATACACCAAGCCCAGACTATTGTAGGCGGGCGCATATCTGCTGTCGGCCGCCACCGCTTCGTTCAACTCCTCCAGAGCGACGCCATACTGAGCCGATTCGTAATACGCGCTGCCCAATTCAGTATGGACCTTAGCGCGGATCAGCGATTGAGATTCCGCGGCGCTACGCTCTGATTCGCGTTTCTTACTGGCGGGCGCACACGCGACCAGCACGCTCATAGTTAGCCACAGCACACTAAGCGCCACGATCCGTTCCCGGCCTCTCATGCCCTGGCCTCTATTAAGCTGCGCGAACGTCGGCGCGTGCGATCCACCACCTGACCCGCAAGTTGCCCGCACGCTCCGTCGATATCATCGCCACGCGTCTTGCGCACGGTGACGACCAGACCGGCACGCATCAGAATGTCACGAAACTCGGCGATGCGAGATGGCGTTGATCGCTCGTAGCCAGAATCCGGAAACGGATTGAATGGAATCAGATTGAATTTGCACGGGACATCCTGGATGAGCTCAAGCAACTGCCGAGCATGGTCCGCATGATCGTTCACGTCGCGCAGCATGACGTATTCGAAGGTTACGAAATCCCGTGGTGCTGCCTGCACGTAGCGCCGGCACGCCGCCATCAACTCCCGCAGAGGGAATTTACGATTCAGCGGCACCAGGCGATCACGCAGTTCGTCATTCGGCGCGTGCAAAGACACCGCCAGCGCGACCGGGCATATCTGCGCCAAACGGTCCATCCACGGCACCATCCCTGACGTGGACAAAGTCACGCGACGGCGTGACAAACCATAGGCATGAACATCCAACATTAACTGGAGCGCCGTCACCACGTTGTCAAAATTCGCCAGCGGCTCACCCATTCCCATCAACACCACATTGGTGATCGCCCGTTCGCCTTTACTCGTGCGACCGAGTGCCTTATTCGCCCACCAGAGCTGGCCGATTATCTCCGCCACCGAGAGATTACGATTGAAGCCCTGGCGCCCGGTCGAACAAAAAGTGCATTCCAGCGCGCACCCGATCTGACTCGAGATGCACAATGTTCCACGGCCATCCTCGGGGATGAACACCGTTTCGATCGCGTTACCGCTACCCACCGATAACAACCATTTGCGCGTGCCGTCGCCGGCTCGATGCTCGGACAGTAACTCAGGCGACCGCACTTCGGCCACGGCACGCAATTTCTCACGGTACGCGGTCGACAGATCGGTCATACACGCGATATCCGACACGCCTTCCCGATGAATCCAACGCAACACCTGGCGCGCACGAAACGGCTTTTCGCCCAAGCTCTCGACGAACTGGGTTAGTCCATACGCATCGAAGTCCAGCAGGTTGATCATCCGCGTCGGTAAACGTTCATCGCCGGGAAAAAGTAGGCGATTTCCTGACTGGCAGTGTCCCGTGAATCCGAACCGTGCACTGCGTTGGCGTCGATGCTGTCTGCGAAATCGGCGCGGATGCTTCCTTTCGCCGCCTTCTTGGGATCGGTCGCGCCCATTAGATCGCGATTCTTTTGAATCGCATCAGCGCCTTCAAGAACCTGCACCATGACCGGCCCCGAGATCATAAAATCCACGAGGTCTTTAAAAAACGGACGCTCCCGGTGTACTGCGTAAAATCCCTCGGCGTCGGCGCGCGACAGTTGCAGCATCTTGGCCGCCACCACTTTGAGGCCGTTGGCTTCGAAGCGCGAATAAATTTGTCCGATCACGTTCTTGGCAACTGCGTCGGGCTTGATGATGGATAGCGTTTTTTCTTTGGTCATTGCGAGAACACCTTGTAAAATCCTTTTTTTATACAATTCATAAGGATAGCATACGCTACGCGTTCTAGGAAGGACGGCGCTGCAATCTTCCGCGACCCTGCGCCGTGCAACCCGCTCTGCCTTACGATCATCCTTCGCGAGTTGCATGGACATTGACCGGCTTCGGCCGCCCGGAAAAGCGCGGCAAGCTGCGCAGGCAGTCAGTACATTCCAATCGAGGTATGAGTCTGAATGAGGGCGATGGTTGAAGATTCCCTGGCGCAGGGTTATGCACGGGGCCGCCGCCCGCCTCTGTTAGG